>JBPYFA010000292.1:0-6446 GCA_051986585.1 Vicinamibacterales bacterium
CGGAAAGAAGCGGCCGCAGCGTTGGCCGCCCGCAGATTGCGGACGCGCTCGTGAGCGCTGGCTACGTGCGAGATCGTGATGAAGCGTTCGAACGGCTGTTGGCCACCGGGCGGCCGGCATTCATTCCACGACGCGGACCATCACCGGAATCGGTCATCGCCATCGTCGGAAACGCTGGCGGTATCGTATCGATGGCGCATCCCGGGCTCACGGCGATGGATCACCTGATTCCGCGGCTCGCGACGGTGGGGCTTCAGGCGATCGAGGCGCGGCATAGCGATCACGACGACTTGACGGAGGCGCGCTACCGGCGGCTTGCCGCAGAGCATGGCCTCGCCGTGTCCGGCGGGTCGGATTTTCACGGCGATGTCGGACGGCGCGCGTCGACAATCGGCCGCGTGACCATCTCGGTCGACGACCTGTCTGCGCTCGAGGCCAGGCGTCGATGAATGGCGAATCGATTCTCGAAGTTCGTGGCGTGATCAAGAGCTACAACGCGCTCCGGCCGCTTCGCATTGCCGACTTGACGCTTGCGGCGGGTACCCGCGTGGCGATTGCCGGAATCGACGCCGGAGGCGCGGAGGTCCTGCTCAACCTGGTGACCGGCGCGTCGCTGCCCGATCAGGGTGAAGTTCGCGTGTTTGGCCGCAGCACCGCAGCGTTGTCGGACGGCGACGAGTGGCTGGCCTCACTCGATCGGTTCGGCATTGTCAGCGAACGCGCGGTACTGCTCGAAGGCGCGTCCCTGGCGCAGAATCTGGCGCTGCCGTTCGCGCTCGATATCGATCCCATTCCGCCTGAGACACTCGCGCGCGTCGAGGTCTTGGCGGACGAATGTGAGATCCCGCGCGCCCAGTTGTCCGCTCGGGCTGGAGACGTCACGCCGGCGGTTCGAAGCCGCGTACACCTCGCGCGGGCCGTCGCGTTGGACCCGCGGCTGCTGTTAATGGAGCATCCAACCGCCGCACTCGAGCCCACTGAACGAAAGCCATATGGCGCGATCGTTGGTCGCGTTTGCGAGCGACGCGACCTGACGCTGCTGGCCGTGACGCAGGACCTGGAGTTTGCATCGGCGGCGACACACGAGACGCTGACGCTTCACGGCGCGAACGGGCGGCTATCCGCCGCCCGCCGTCCGTGGTGGCGTCGTCATTAGCTCATGGTCGCGTATCAAGACCGACTGGCTGCTCGGCGAACGTGCGTGCGAATGATGAAGCCCTTATTTCTTCGTAATCACTCCGCACGCGACCCGCGGTCCGCCGCTGACGCCGGACTTCGGCTCGCCGGTGATTCCCTGATCCGGATTGCCATGGATGATGATGGCGCTTCCATCCGCGTCGAAGAGCGACAATGGGCCATCCGACAGTGTCACCCGTGTCGTCGACACCTTCATCGTTCCGCGGCCGTTGGCACCGACTTCCAGATTCGGAATGTCCCCCATGTGGAACGGATGGTTCGCATCGGGATCCATGTTGCCGGCGGGGCCCGGATCGAAGTGACCGCCTGCGGCGGTGAAGTCTGGTTCGCATTTGCCGACCGCGTGCAAGTGCACGCCGTGCAGGCCCGGTTTCAGACCAGTCACCGTCACGGTGATGTCGACGATCTTGCCAGTTCCCATGGCTCGCTCGGTGAACTCGGCGGTTCCGGAAATACCTTCTCCTTTGATGTCTGCATGGGCGTGCGCCGTTCCGGCGGCCGCCGGCTGCGATGCAGGTTTGGGTGCCTGGGCGATGACGATAGCGCTGGACAATGCTGCAGCGGCCGCAGTGATCGCCACATTCGACAGTCTCATATCCACTAGCCTCCTGTGTCGGGGATTGTAGATCGGCTGATGAGCACACAACGCAAACTCGTCCTTTTCGATATCGACGGCACGCTGGTCCTGACTGGCGGGGCAGGCATTCGCGCCATGAACCGTGCGTGCGAGGAGCTCGTCGGCCATCCTCACGCGCTCGAGGGAATCCCCGTCGCCGGACGAACGGATCGCATCATTCTCAGTGACGTTGTGACTCGTGCCGGCCATTCGCTGCACGATGGTCTGCTCGAGCAGCTACGTGACCGTTACGTCCACAATCTCCGTACAGAGATCGAGAAGCCGGGCCGACTTCAGTCGTTCGAATCGTTGGGGCCGCGCAGCGGGATTAAGGCCGTCATGCCTGGAATCCGCGAGCTCCTCGACGTGCTGGAACGGCGCGAGGACGTGTTTCTTGGACTGCTGACCGGGAATTTTCAGGCAGGTGCTCGCATCAAGCTCGAGCATTTCGATCTGTGGCGCTATTTCCGCTGCGGAGCATTTGGCGACGATGCGGCCGATCGCAACGCGCTCGTGCCGTTCGCCGTCGGCCGCGCGCGCGAATGCGGATTGGACCACATCGATCCGGCCGACATTCTTGTTGTTGGGGATACGCCGCACGACGTGGCCTGCGCGCTCGCCGTTGGTGCAGTTCCGGTCGCGGTGGCGACCGGCGGATTCACCTCGGCTCAACTCCGCGAGAGTGGAGCGGACACCGTTTTTGAGAGTCTCGCGGACACCGCAGATTTCTTGAAGCTGATTGAGTGAGTGCCGTCCTCGTTCACGTGCAATAAGTAGAATACGGTGAGTCGGAAGCGAACGGGGCCCGGTGGCCCTCCCGGTCTTCAAAACCGGTCGCTGCCCACGTTCACGTGGGCGGGCTGGGTTCGACTCCCAGGCGCTTCCGCCAGCCTCGAATCACGCTTCGGCTCGGCAAGCCAAGCGGCGGCTGTGGCGCCGCAGCGCCAAGGCGCGAAGGCGGACGCTCGGTCGTGCAACGGACACGAGGAGGTTGTAAAGAGGAGTTCCCGATCGGGCGGGGCGCATTGCCCCGCCGCCCGGGTGTGCAAGACGTGCGGTTCAGCCTTCGATCAGCCTGACTTCTCCGGCTCGAGGGCCCTTGCCCGATTCTTCCGGGGTAAATTCGACGCGCTGGCCCTCGCGAAGCAGCTCGAAGACCGCGCCGCGCACCGAGCTGCGATGAAAGAAGTGTTCGATTCCTCCTTCGTCGCGGATGAACCCGAACCCCTTATCGATCAGAAGGCGAGCGATCGTCCCGGTCGGCATACCCGTGTCCTCCGATGAACGGACCCTCGAGATTATCTCGGGGGCTTCGCTCAAGCTATCAACGGGAGTGGTGGGCCGGACGGGCGGCCCGCGAACTGCTGAGAGGCGCCGACGACCTGCCGTCCCGCGCACGCGCCGGCATCTTGCCGCACGCTGAGCTTGAAAGCGGGGCCAGTGTAGGGACTTCCGATCTGGAAGTCAAGACAACCACAAGGGTTAGGTCACCCCCCGAACCGCCCCCCTTTCTGGCCTGTTCCACCAGTGTTGAGGTGCCGATGGCCGCACCGCCCGTCCCGAGCCTGGTGGAATTACAATTTGCGCCATGGTCGCCGGTGTGATTCTCGCCGCGGGCCGTTCGAGGCGGATGGGCCGATCCAAGGCTCTGCTGACGACACCGGCGGGCTCTACCTTTGTGGCGCAATTGGTCGACACGCTGTGCATGGGCGGCGTCGAAGCGCCATTCGTCGTTGGTCGACCCGATGATGAGCCGCTGAAGCGGGAGGTGGAGTCCTTCGGCTCGCGCGCGCGATGGGTCGAGAATCCCGATGCCGATGCCGGTGGTCAGTTGTCGTCGCTCCTGGCCGGCTTGGACAAAGCTGACCGGCCTGGTGTCCACGGCGTGATGGTCATCCCGGTCGATGCACCAATGATTACGGCGCAAACCATCGAAACACTGTTGTCGACATTCAGATCGGGTGGCGGGTTGGTTGTCCGTCCGCGATATCACGGACGGCATGGGCATCCAGTGGTGTTCGCGCGTGCCGTCTTCGATGAACTTCGTCATGCGGATCCATCCATGGGCGCCAAGACTGTGCTTCGCACACACAGCCGCGAGATCGTCGACGTCGATGTCGACGACGCCGGCGTTGCTGGCGACATCGATACGCCCGATGATTACCGGAACCTCGTGAAATGATGGCCAGTGTGTCCGCTGCCGCGAAACTCCGGCTCGATGCAGCGTTGGCGAAGCCGGGCAAGGAGATCGAAGGATCACTATGAAGCGAATCACGGTCGTGACCGTCGCCATTCTCGTCGCAGCGATTTCCGCGTCCTCGAGCCTCCGGGGGCAGTCGAAGGCAGCTGCTGCTGACAGTTCAACAAACGAGTGGCCGACCTATGGTCACGATCCGGGCGGGCAGCGCTTTTCGCCGCTGACGCAAATTACCGCTGACAACGTCGATCGCCTGCAGGTGGCGTGGGTCTATCACATGCGCACGGCCCCGGCTGCAGAAGGCGTCTCGGGTTCACCCGCCACTCCGCAAGGCCGCGGCGGTGGTCGAGGCGGGTCGGGGTTCGCGTCGACTGAAACCACGCCGATCGTGATTGACGGTGTGATGTATCTCACGACTCCCTATGGCCACGTTGTCGCGCTCGACTCGTCGACCGGCCGCGAGGTCTGGAACTTCAAGGTGCCATCTGGAAACGCATCGACTCGTGGCGTCGAGTACTGGCGAGGGGACACCGAGACGCCGGCGCAAATCCTGTTCGGCACGGGTGGTGGACGGCTGTTCTCTCTCAATGCGAAGACCGGCGAACCGAATCCGGCATTCGGCGATCGCGGAAGCGTCGATCTGAACACACCGGCGATCCTGCAGGGGCTTCCGGGCACGAACGGTCTCAGCTCACCGCCAACCATGTATCGCAACTTGATCATCACTGGCGGACGCACGCAGGAAAACCCGCCGCACGGCCCCGCCGGAGACGTGCGGGCGTGGGACGTCCACACTGGGAAACTGGTCTGGACGTTCCATTCCATTCCTCGCGCCGGCGAGAAGTTCAACGATACGTGGGCCGCCGACAGCTGGAAGAACCGATCGGGTGTGAACGTCTGGGGGTTTATCACGGTCGACGTCCAGCGCGGCATCGTCTACATGCCGTTCGGCGCACCGTCGGTTGATCAATATGGCGGCGATCGCGCAGGCGACAATCTGTTTGGCACCAGCATCGTTGCCGCTGACGCAAACACCGGAAAATACCTGTGGCACTTCCAGGTCGTGCATCATGACATCTGGGACGGCGATCTGTCGGGCGCGCCAGCGCTCATCGACGTCAAGCAGGGAGGCCGCACCATTCCGGCGGTGGCCGTCATCAACAAGCCAGGTCTCTTGTTCCTGCTCGATCGCGTCACCGGCAAACCGATCTACGGCGTCGAAGAGCGCCCGGTGCCTGCGAGCGAGGTTCCTCTCGAACGCGCCTCGAAGACGCAGCCGTTTCCGCTGAAGCCGCCTCCGCTCTCACGCATGACGATGAACGCGGACGATGTTGCCACCGTCACACCGGAGTTGGAGGCCGCGTGCCGCAAGTTGATGGACGGCGTCCAGTTGGGCGGACCGTACCTCCCGCAAGGCTACAAGCGGCTGCGGCTGCAGTTTCCGGGCAATCACGGCGGCGTGAACTGGGGCGGGACTTCATTCAATCCGCAGCTTGGGTACTTGTTCGTCAACACCAACGAGCTCGGCCAGCTCGCGGGTATGACCGATCGCGATCCGAATGCCACCGGCGAGGCTCAAGCCGCCGGCCAGGGTAATCGCCTTCATCCGAACGGTCCGTACGAGGGCGTCCCAGGTGGAGGCCGATTTGCTGCGAACAACATGATGTGCCAGCAGCCACCATGGGGACAGCTGACCGCCGTCGACGTCAACACTGGTGAGTTCGTGTGGCGTGTGCCGCTCGGCGTGACCGACAGCCTTCCGGCCGACAAGCAGAAGACAGGCCGCCCAGGTAATGGCGGAACCATCGCCACCGCCGGGGGACTCGTCTTCGTCGCCGCGACAGACGACGCGCGGTTTCGCGCGTTCGACGCGAAGACCGGCAAGGAGCTGTGGACCTACAAGCTCGGCGGCGCGGCATTCGCGACGCCGAGCACCTATCTCGGGAAAGACGGTCGTCAATATGTCGTCATCACATCGACCGGCGGTGGCCTGGTCGGTGGTGCGCCAACCAGCGACGACAGCATCATGGCGTTTGCCTTGCCGGCGGCGAAGTGACACGTTCTGATGTTATTCCGCGAACTCCGTCGCCTTCGGTCCCTCAAATCTGGATCTTGGCGAACGACCGCGCCCCCAACCCGAGGAAGACCACCGCGACCACGGACATGATGGCCACGTTCGTGGCGGTGCTGAAGTGCGACGTGCCAATGAACGCACCGCGAAGACCGTCGATACCGTAGGTCAGCGGATCGATCCGCGTCGCGATCCGGAGGCCGATCGGCAGGTTATTGAGCGGATACAGCGCTCCCGACAAGAAGTAGATCGGCATCACGAGAAAATTCATGATCAGCTGAAAGCCCTGCATGTCCTGAAGCTGCGAGCCGATCGCCATGCCGAGGCCGGCAAATACGATCGCGGTCAGTATCATAAAGACGATG
>JBPYFA010000293.1:0-63547 GCA_051986585.1 Vicinamibacterales bacterium
CGAGGAACCGGCGCTCGAGCGCGCTGCGCGCGCGGGTCCCGTCCGGGAATCGTTCGATCGCCGCCGCCGACTTCACACCGAGCACGAACTCCACCTGGCGGAACTGGTCGGACTGAAAGCCGCTCGCCGCATCCAGGCGTTCACGGAACGTGAGGAACTCGAGCGGCGTCATGGTCTCGAGGATGTCGAGCTGCGCGACCATGACTTTCAGGATCGTCAGGATCCGCTTGAGCGTGTGCTGCGCGCGGTGTGGTTCATCCTCTTCGAGCCAGTGCCGGACACGGTCGAGTTCGTGCAACAGCTCCTTGAACCAAAGCTCGTATACCTGATGAATGACGATGAAGAGCAGTTCGTCGTGCTCCGGCCCCTGCGAACGCGGCTGCTGGAGCGAAAGCAATTCGTCGATCTTCAGGTAACTCGCATACGTCACGGCCGGATTGGTCACGCGCTCTCTCCCACTTGCCATTGCGACACAGTGTCAGGTTCGGTCCTCATTTGCCAAGCATTCCACACCGGCTGCAATTGGACAGAGCCGGCCGCCTCTTCAATTGCAGCCGCCTGAATAAACTGACCGCCCACGCCTCAGGCGAAGGACTTTCGCCGAACGTGCTGGCTTGACTGGATGGCAAATATTCGGCACTCCTCTTGCTCGAAGCGGCGGCGTGCGGCTCAGCCAGTCGCGACTCGGGTCTCGCCACGTGCTCGCGCTCGTCGGCGCCGTTATCAGTTGCCGCATGCTCTCGTTTCACGCGGCGCCCTTATACGACGACGCGTTCATCACGTTCCGGTGTGCCGCGAACCTTGCTGGCGGCCGCGGCTTCGTCTACAACCCGGGCGCCTCATGGGAGCCGATCCTCTCGCTGACGACGCCGGGTTACGGCCTGTTGTTGGCGTTGGCCGCGAGACTCGGGATCGATCTGCCGACGGCGGCGCATGCGATCGCGCTCATCAGCGACGCCGTTTCGGCGACGCTCATGGTGCGCTTGCTCCGCCGACGTCAAGTTGCCGCGATGGCGGCGATCGCAGTGTTTGCCGCCATGCCCGCCCTGTTGCGAGTTGCGGCAGGCGGAATGGAGTCTCCGTTGTTACTGGCGCTGGCGCTCGGCGCGACGACAGCAGCGCCGGCAGCGCCGGCGATTGCGGCAGCGCTCGTTGTCGCCGCGTGCACCGTGCGCCCGGAAGCGGTGCTCCTGGGCGTCGCGCTGATGATACGGTTTCGACGGAGGCCACGCTGGATGCTCGCGTTCGCGCCAGGCGTGGCTATCGGCGGCGCGGCGTATGCGCTCGCGCTGACGATCGTGAATGGCTGGCCGGTGCCTCACTCGGTGATGGCGAAAGCCGTCATGACTGGGGCGAACCTGAATCGATCGTGGCTCGACGCGTGGACGGCGATCCTTCGCTCGTCGGCACTGCCGCATCTCGGCCTCGTGCCCCTGCTGCCGGTGATGGTTCTGGGATTGTGGATCGGCCTGCGACGCCTTCGCACGAAGCCAATCATCGCATTCGGACTGCTGATGGTAGCGAGTTACCTTGTGGCACGGCCGTTGACGGCGAGTTGGTATTTTTATGTGCCGCTGACGGTGTGGGCGATCGCGTTCGGGCTCGGCCTGGAACGAATCACGTTGCGGCTGCGCCTCGACTCCACTGCGAAACCGTTGCTCGCGTATCCACTTTCTGCCCTAACCGTGACGATCGTCGCCATCGCCGCAGCGACGCACCCCGAGAAGGTGTCGGCGCGCGTTTACGATCCCATTCGCGTGTGGGGAGAGTCGTTGCCGGAAGGCCCCGTCACGGTTCTGGCGGAGGATGTCGGCGCCGTGGGCTACTACGCTCGACACGCACGAGTGCTCGACACGATCGGCCTGGTGTGGCCCGACGCGGTCGGATCAGAATCGTGGGCGGAGCTCGCGCGGACTCATGATCCAGACTATTTGCTGCTCATCGCAAAGCGGGGCAACGCGGAGCTGATGCGGCGCGACGCCGATCTGCGCGCGCGCTACCAACCAATCGCGCGCTTCAGCGCATCCGGGGATCGCGATCTGGATCCACCACCGTACCAGCTGCCCTCCTCGTGGACGCACGATTACGTGTTATATCGGCGAGTAGGCCGCGGCGAGGGCGTGCGATGATTCGTTCGTCCGATCGGGCGAGTCAAGGATCGTCCTTCCGTCGCGCCCTCACGACGGCTATCCAGAAGAACCCCTGGCTGCTTACGGTGTTCAGCCTGATCTTTTCACTAGTGGTGGCAGAAGCACTGGTGCGGGTTATTGCGCCGCAGCAGCTGATCAGCCTCAGACCGGATATCTGGCGGCCTGACGCGAAACTGTCCCACAGGCATTTCGCTAATGTAACCACGACCGTGAATACTGGCGAACGGGAAGTACATTTCTCGACCGACGAAGACGGCTACCGAATCAATGCGAACTCCCGTTCGGTGGGTGGGCATTACGCAAAAGCCATCCTGATGATCGGCGACTCGTTTTTGGAAGCTCTCCAGGTAGAAAATGAATCCACCGTGCCGCAGTTGATAGCGAGGTCGCTCGAGCAGAAGACAGGTCAGCCAGTACGAGTCGATAATGCGGGCGTAGGTGCCTGGAATCCCAATCATTACTATCTGATGGCCGAGGAGGCCCTGCAAAAGAGACGATACGATCTAGGAATCGTCTTTATTTCCATCCAGAACGACATTGTCGGCGTCGAGACCGAAACATTGAAACCGACGGATCCGGCGGCGACGCATCATTTCAAGATCCCAGAGAGCTTCGGTTGGCGGCCTTTGATTGACGCGTTCTTGTATCCAATCAATGATCGGCTCGAAACTCGTTCGCATCTATTTGTCCTGTTCAGGACGACCGCTCGAGTTCAATTGGCCAGACTTGAATTAACGGCCGACACCTTCCCGAATATTTTCGACAAGAACGAAAAAGACGCACCCATGTGGGGCATCACGTCTGATATATGCGAGAAGATCAAGAACGAGTTTGCCGCGTATAACACTCCCGTGTTCTTCGTCTTTCTTCCCCCCGTGTATCAAGTGGAGACAGACATGTTCCAAGAATACGTTCGCTCCTTCAACATAGCTTCCGACTCCATTGAGCTGGAATTGCCCAACCGAGTGCTAAAACGGGAGTTCGAGAAACGGGGACTAGTCTTTTCGGATCCGCTTGAGTTCATGCGCGAGAAAGCCCTCAAGGGCACAAAGATGTACGGTCGCATCGATCGTCATTTCAGTGAGGAGGGACACAAAGCCGTGGCAGAGTGTATCGAACCAATGGTTGAGTCGTACATTCTGAGCCGTGGACTGCAACACCGTGCCGCTTCAGTCGAAGCAGGTCATAGGTTTTAGTGGCGAGTCCACCGGCTCTGGACACAGGACGCTGAGGGAATGGAGCGGTTCCTCAGGGTCCCCGCAATCGTCGCTTCGAGGGCCGCTCTCAGATCGACCTGAGGCCGCCAGTGCAGCCGTTCGTGCGCGGCCGTGTTCGAGAAACGGATCTCTCTATAAAGCGGATCGATCACATACGGAAGGAAGCTTCGCGGCAGGTCGCCGCGGCATCGCCAGTACCACCGTTCATAGACGCTCGAAAGAAGTGAGATCGCCTGTCGCGGCACCGGCAACGTGTGCACGTCTCCGCCCGCCCGGCGATAGACGTCGACGAGCTGCCGAGCGGTGGGGAGCTCGTCGTCGATGACATTGAAAGTCGAGCCCTCAACGCCTTCAGTCAGCACCGCCGCCGACACGGCCGACGCGCAGTTTGCCACGAAGGTGCAAGGAATCCTCCTACCGCGGTTGACGAGCGCCAGGTAACGAGCCAGACGCGGTCCCAGACGATCGCTCAACCGGTTGCGTCCCGGACCGTAAACCACACCAGGACGCATCACGACGAGCGGCACCCTCGCGGCGCGGCAGACTGTCTCCTGCACAACCTTGCTGTAAACGTACGCGCTCCGGCGCTCTGGATACGGCTCGATCAGACACGTCTCGTCGACGGTTGCCCCTGCAGCGAGCGGACGCGACGGATACACCGCAATCGAGCTGACGAGAACGAACCGTCGAATTCCGCAGACCTCGGAGGCTTCAATCAGCCTGCGGGTTGCGACAACGTTCTCTCGGACCAATATGCTCGCGGATCCGTGAAGAACGCCGGCCGCGTGCAGGACGACATCGCACCCCGCGACCCAGCGCCGATCGACGTCCCCAACACCGAGGGAACCGAAAACGATCTCGAGCCTGCCGGGGTCCACGAGCCCGTCGGCCATCGCGTCGTCGAGGACTGATGCCGCGCCCGCTTCGCCACGCACCAGACATCGGACGCTCGCGCCGCCTGCGAGCAACTCGCGCACGACGGCTCGTCCAACGAACCCGGCCCCGCCGGTCACAAAGACGCGTGAAGCGCTCATGCCGGAACCACCACTTCGCAGCGGCCGGGGTCCTCGCTGCCCGTGAGCGCGCGAATGACGTCCTCCTGCAGTAGACACGTGCGGTAGACATCCGCTGGCGGCGTTGGTGAGGGACGGCCGTCGATCACGGCCTGGTAGAAGAGCCGCACGAGGTGCTGCAATCCAGCGAAGTGGGTCAGCTCGCCTCTGAGGAGCCGGAACAGATTTCGGGTCAGCATCCGAGCGCTCTCCCGTGTGCTCGACCAGGGCAGATGAATTCTGGCGGCGAGCCCCGGCAGGTTCGAGACTGGCCGAAGCCGCGTCGCCCGTGCCTCGAAGTCGACTTCGAGCCACCCCCCGTCACCGTGAACACGAACGTAGCTGGCTGCCGGGCGTGTCCCGGTGACGAACGTCAGCGTCGCGGCGGTCGAGGTCCCACGGACCAGCGCCTGCAGCTCGGTGGCGCAGTCCCGATCGGCGCCACGCCACGACACAGAAGTAACCGTGGGCCGCTCATCCGGAATCAGCGCGGCGAGCGCCGCAACACCGTGAGGAATCGCATTGCACAAGAGGCCGCCCGGCAGCTGCCACACCCAGTGGCGCTCGTCCTTCGTGAACACCTTCCCAAACGGACCATCGAGATCGTAAGCCTGGAAGAACTCGACGAACCTCACTGTACCGATCGTTGCCGATCGAATGCGCGACACGCAGTCGAGCCAGGCGGGATCGAACAGTCGGTCGTGCCCGGCGCATACGATGCGTCCGTGCGCCGCCGCATTCGACAGCATCTGGCGAGCCTGGGGCGCGCTGATCGCGAACGGTTTTTCGACGTAAGCATGCGAACCGGCATCGACCACGCGATCAAGAAGGGCCTGATGGGTCGCAGGCGGAGTGCAAATGTGAACGACATCCGGCCGCGACAACTCCAGCATCCGATCCAGATCGGACTCCCAGGTCGGCACGCCGAACCTGAGCGCGGCCTGGCGCGCGAGGTCGGGGACGAGATCGCACACGGCTACCATGGTTGCGAGACCGCTCGATCGCGACGCTTGCAGGTGCGCATCGGCAATCTGACCGCACCCGACGACGGCTGCTCTTAGGTTTCGCATGTCACCGCGTCGCGGGCCGCCGTCTCGGCGAGCAGCCTGGCCAGCACGGAGACTTGCACCGCGGGCGAGAAGCGCCGAATCACGGTGTCGCGAGCACAGATTGCCATCTCTTGCGCCTGTTCGGGATCGCCGGCGATGGCGTCAAAGGCTGCGCAAAGCGCCTCGGGGTCTTCAACCGGGACGAGCAGGCCATTCCGCCCGTTCTCGATCAGCTCTCGCTGTCCTCCAGTATCGGTCGCGATGACCGGCAAGGCGGTGGACATTGCCTCCATGGTCGCGTTCGCCAGACCTTCATAGATGCTGGGCTGGACGTAGGCGTCGGCCGCTTGCATCCACCTCGCGACATGATCGTGGGGCACCGGTCCAACGATCATCACGCGCCCGGCTTTCGCGAGTTCACGCACCAGCCCAGGTTCAACGAGTCGTCCGACCACGGCCAGGCGCCATGCTGGCCATTTCGCTGCGTGGCGCCCCCATGCGCGTACGAGGTTGCGAATGCCCTTCCGCTCGATCACCGAACCGCAGAAGAGCATCAGCCTCGTATTCGCGGATATCCCGAGCGACGCCCTTACCGCCGCCCGGTTCGGGGCAGGTGTAAATCGCGTCGCATCGCAGCCGTTGTACACGACGTTGATCGACCTGGCGGCGTCCGGTGCAATGCGGCGTGCCTCGTCGCGAAGACCGATGCAGTTGGTCAGTACCGTGTCGGCATCTCGCACGACGCGCGCCACGTAGGGGCGGCAATGCGGGTTCACTGTCTGCCAATGGTGCATCTCGCTGCCACGCGCGATGGCGGCGACCGGCCACCCGAAACGGCGCCGGAGTTCGAGCGCGGCCGCGCCGCCGGGCCACAGCCAGTGCGCATAGATGATGTTGGTGCCCGAGACGGTCGAATGCCGTTCGAGATATCGAGCCACGGCTTCGCCAACCTTTGGGATCACATCACCGGCTCTGTGAAAGGTCCGACCAACGAACACGGTGTGAATGCGAAATCCGCGCTCCTCGTCTCGCGCCGCGAGGCCGCTGGCGTAGCGAACTCGCCACACGAAAGGGGGCACGCCTGGCGGGCAGTACCGGAATGCGACGACCTCGCACTGGACGCCCGTGTCGATCAGATTCCGGACTTGCTGCCGAACGAACACGGCATCGTGCGGATTCTTCTCCCACGGGTAAATGGAAGTGAGGACCAGAACCCGGGTGCTCATTCACGTCACTCGAACCCTGGGCAATCTCTGGCCTGAGATCGAAGCTCATCCCTACGCATCGCACGCGTTGCGAACGCAATTCGCGCACCATCAGCGAGCGAAATTTTGACGCCCGATCCGCCTCGAATTTGCCGAGACAGTTGTCCGATTTCGTCAAAAAGGGAAAAAGCTCGGGCGAACGAGGTAATTGGACGGCGAAGCCGGGAACAATTACGATTCACTCCTCGTTTCTCTCCACGACTTCGGTCTTTCACGATGACATCAAACAACGCCTCAGCTTCCTCGTCAGCCGGCATCTTCAGCGGCTCGCTAACCGACGTCCGTCACACTTTCCGTCTTCTATGGAAGTCGAAGCGAATCACCGCAACGACCCTAATCACGTTGGCGCTTTGCATTGGCGCGACCACGGCAATCTTTTCCTCCGTCTACGCGCTGATGTTGAAGCCTCTCCCATATCAGGAACCGGAGCGGATTGTGGAGCTGTACACATCCGCGGCGAAGGCTGGTCTCTACCACATGCCGGCCAACATCCCCTTCTACATCGACTACTCCCGGAACGCGTCCTCCTACGAGAGCCTGGGACTGTGGACGTTTTTTTACGGTCTGGTCGGAGAAAAGGATTCCGTCGTTCGTACTCCCGGCGTGCGGATGACGGCGGAAATGTTCACCATCTTGCGGATCCAGCCGCTGCTTGGGTCCTTTTTCACAAAAGACCAGAACAAGCCCGGCGCCGACAAAGTGATCGTGCTGACGCAGTCCTATTGGCAGACGCAATATCAGGAGAGTCCAGAAGTCCTCGGCAAGGATGTGCACATCGACGATGAAGCGTACAAGGTGATCGGCGTGGCGCCGCGGGCCTTGGAGGCGTTTGATGCGCGCATGAAGTTCGTCGTGCCGTTGAGTTGGCCGACAGCGGCGGAGAACCCCCAGGGTCGGTACGGCGTCGGCATCCAGTTGTTTGGACGCCTCAAACCGGGCATCACCGCCGGTCAGGCCGACGCCGAGGCCAAGCTATTGGAGAAGCGCTACGTCGATGCCGGCCCCCCACCGTTGAAAGCGTTTGTCGATCGCTCGGGCATGACGATGAATGTCGGCGGGGTCCAGGAGCAACGCGTCCAACCGGTGCGGCCGACGCTGCTGCTGCTGCAGGGCTGCGTCGCGTTTGTGCTCCTGATCGGCTGCGTCAATGTCGCGAACCTTTTGCTCGTACGTTCGAACGCCCGTCAATCGGAGTTGGCCGTCCGATCCGCGCTCGGCGCTCCGCGCACGACGATCGCGCGACAGTTCCTCATGGAAAGCCTGTTGCTGACGTCCATCGGCACGCTGCTGGGACTGGGCGTGGCCTGGGGCGCGCTTCGATTGACGAATTACTACCTCGCGAAGATGCTGCCGCAATCGCTGCCGGCATCGCTCGATTGGCGGGTGCTCGCCTTTGCCGTCGCGCTCACCGCGGTCGTCGGGCTGCTCATCGGCTTGATCCCCGTTTTCCACATCTTGCGCACGAATCTCGCGGCGGTGATCCAGAGCAGCTCGCGCAGTGCATCATCGAGCCGGGGAGTGCGCGCGCTGAGCGGCGTTCTCGTGGTGGCCCAGGTCGCCGTGGCGTTGATGCTGCTGATTGGCGCCGGATTGCTGATCCACAGCTTCGCCGAGGCCTTGAAAATCGACACCGGCCTCGAGCCGACGCACGTCGTCACCGCGCGCATCGCGCTGACGCGGGAACATCGGGCCAGCGACGACGCAGCCAAATCGATTCGCGATCGCCTGCTGCAGGCGATGAAGGAAATACCGGGCGTGACGTCGGTCGCGTTGTCGCAATCGACCCCCTTCCAGGGAGGGCTGCCGATCAACGCGTTCACCCTTGAGAACGATACGCTGCCACCGGGTTCTCCCCAGCCCGGCGCCTTCCGAGTGATCGTGACCCCGGCGTACGCGGAAACGCTCGGCCTGAAGCTCGTGGAAGGGCGTTTCTACGAAGAAGCCGATCTGGCGCCCGGCCGGCGCCTGTTTGTCGTCGATCAGAGCTTCGCGCGCAAGTTTTTCCCAAATGGCTCCGCCGTTGGTGGAAAGTTCTCCTTCGCCGGACGGCCGGATAAACCTGAAGACTGGCCGGTGATCATCGGCGTCGTGAAGGACGTGCCCCATAATGGCGTCGAGGAGAAGAGCGGCAACCCGTTCATCTATCAACTGCTGCAGGGAGGACGGCCGAACGGATTGACGCTGTTCATGCGGACAAACCGGCCGACAGCCGACGCGGTGTCGGCCTTGCGCGAGAAAGTGCATGCCATCGATCCCGCGAGTCCACTGTTCGACGTCGGCATCCTTCAGGAAGCCGTGGATTCCTCGTTCGACAATCGTCGTGCCGTGATGTTGTTGCTCGCCGCATTTGCCGGCTTGGCCATGTTCCTGTCAGCCCTCGGCATCTATGGCGTCCTGGCGTACGACGTTTCACAGCGAACGCGCGAGATTGGCGTGCGCAGCGCGATCGGTGCCTCGCGAGGGCAGATTGCCACTCTGATCCTGCGACAGGGACTGTGGAAGGGGGGTGTCGGAGTCGTGTTGGGCTTGATCGGCGCGGCGCTTCTCAGCAGGTTCATGACGACTCTGCTCTTCAACGTTCAACCAACCGATCCAGTCGTGTACGCAGCCGTCTCGTTTGCGTTGATCGCCGTGGCGCTTCTCGCCAGCTATCTACCGGCCCGTCGCGCGTCCCGGCTCGATCCGCTGATTGCGTTGCGTGAAGAGTGAGGGCGAGATTGCGGCGACGCCCTGAGCTCCCGTGACGTACACTCGCGCAATGGAATCTGAAATCGTGAACGAGAGGCGACCAGCCGGATTGTGGGTGCTGACCGTCGTTCTCCTCGCCAGTCCGGCGTTTCATGCGCTTGCGCTGTGGCTCGACGCGCGCTGGCTCAACTTCGGCAGCCATCATCCTTGGGACTCGTTCGTTTACTTCATCATCGCGCCGGTGGTCGGGTGGCTGATGCTTCGTCGTCACGAGCGCGCGCGATTCTCCGTCTACGTGTTCTTGTCGTGCGAGATCCTGCGTGCGATCCGGATCCACTCCGTGGTTCTGGGCTTGTTGGCCGCGGGCTCGATCCTGTATCTGCAGCTTCCCGCCGCACGCCGGTTCCATCCCTCCGTCGACCCGCGGAAAGTGATGGCACGAATGCGCCTCAGAACGCCGACGATGTGAGCTGCTCCGACGCGTCGCCGCAAAAGTGAACCGTTGTGCGGCGCTGGCTTTGGCCACCCGGCATGCCTTTGCTACGCTTGCTGTATGCGAACTCCGGCATGGCCGGCAGCAGTCGCGGTCGCGGGCCTTTCATTTGGCTGTGCGATCAGCGGCGCGTCCGCTCGTCATCATGACAAACGCGCAATGGTTTCGCCGGCGCTACGGATGGCAGATCTTCGCCGTGCGCAGGTGTGGATGCCGACCGACGTCTCCAAGATGAACCTCCGAGCGGGTCCAGACGATCCCGGTGCATTCCCGCCCGACGCGCTGGTCCCGTGCGACTACGTCGACAAGCCGCAAAAGGGGCGCTCGCCGAAGTTCACCTGCTCGCTCAAGGAGCACGACGAGGTCAAGGTCAAGTACGGCCTGCACAACGGTGAGGTGTATGCCGAAGTCGCCGCGACGCGGCTACTGTGGGCACTGGGCTTTGGCGCCGATCACATGTACCCCGTTCGCATCGAATGTCGAGGATGTCCGCCGGATTTTCGCGGGCCGGCTCAACCAGAACGTCCGCCGGTCCTCGTCGAAGCGGCCACGATCGAGCGCAAGATGCCGGGACGCGCGATCGAGACCCACGAGGAGTCGGGCTGGGGATGGACGGAGCTCGATGCCGTTGATGAACGCGCCGGCGGTGCGCCGCGGGCGCAGATCGATGCCTTGCGCCTGCTCGCGGCCTTCATTCAGCACACCGACAGCAAACCAGAGCAGCAACGTCTGATGTGTCTGTCCGCAGAGAAGGGCGATGCGGATGAACTCTGTGCGCAGCCGTTTCTGATGCTGAATGACGTCGGACAGACTTTCGGTCACGCCAACCGGTTGAATCGAGATGCGCCCGGCAGCGTGAACTTCGACGAATGGTCGCATACTCCAATCTGGTCAGACCCAAACCGCTGCGTCGCGAACATTTCGAAGTCGTTGACGGGCACGCTCGACCATCCGGTCATCAGCGAAGAGGGGCGCAAGTTCCTGGCGGATCGAATGGCAGAACTATCGGACGTTCAACTGCACGATCTCTTTGAGGTCTCGCACTTCGAGCGGCGCTCCGGCCATACGGCGGATGAGTGGGTTGACGCGTTCAAGCGCAAGCGCGACGAAATTGTGAATCAGCGATGCCCGCGGTGACTGTCCGCAGCAGCGATCTTTTTCCACTCCCGGCAAAGATCCTCCGCGGCGTCTCTCCAGGTTGGCAGCTTGAACCTGAACCCATGTTCGAGCAGTCTCCCAGGCACGACGCGCCGGCTCTTGAGAATCAGCTCGGTTTCAGTGCGCACGAACGCGGCGCCGATCTCGAGCATCCAATTCGGGGCTGGCAGGCCGAACGGCGCACCGTAGGCTTCGCGAAGGATGCGCATGAACTCCGCGTTCGGGATAGGGTTTGGTGATGCGATGTTCACGACGCCATCTATCTCGTGGTGCTCGATCAGCCAATACACTGCCGCGAGGAAGTCCTCGTAATGAATCCACGACACGAATTGGCGGCCGTCGCCGGCGCGACCACCGAGCCCGAAACGAACGAGTCCCAGCAGCGTGTCGAACACTCCTCCAGCATCAGGACTGAGCGTCAACGCGGACCTGAGTGTCACCTTTCGAGTTGCCGTCGTGGTCGCATTGTCGAGTGCCTGCTCCCACGCGCGCGCCACATCGATGCTGAAATGCCACGAGGTTGGCGCGTTTGATTCGTGGCCGCCAAGCACTCCAGAGGACTCGTCATTGTCTGCATCATAGCGGTGTGCATAAATCGTGGCGGTGCTGGCCTGCAGCCACGTCCGCGGCGGCCGTTGCACTCGGGCGATGGCCTCGCCGACCACGCGCGTTGATTGCACACGCGATTGCAGAATGTCCTTTCGGTTCTTCGCACTGTAGCGGCAGTTGACGCTGCGCCCTGCGAGGTTGATGACGACGTCCGACCCGTCAATTTCGCGCTGCCAGGGACCGAGATTCGCACCATCCCACTCGACGACGCGCCACGGGTGGTAGGCGCGCGGTTGCCGAGTGAGGACCACGACCTCATGACCATCGCGGTGAAAGGCGCGCGCCAGGATGGTTCCAACCTGTCCTGATCCGCCGGGGATCACGATCCTCACAGTTGCTGCCTCTCAGTCGATGAAGCGGTTGCGGAACTCTGGCCGCGGCAGGAGACAGCGGTCGTAGCGCCCGAACACGAGATATCGACGTCGCCCGAGTGCGTCGTACGCGCGGTCGCGGATGGCCGCTGGCACCCAGCGCATCAGCCCGGCCGCCCGCCAGGGCCAGCCCAACGCGCCGGCGACGAACAGTGCGGCATCGCTTCTCCTCAGCACACGTGGAGAAGCGGTGTCGTAGTTGGCAATCACGTAGAAGGACGTCAGCTGGTCAGGGTTACCGCCGTTCCGCTCGACAATGGCGCGGCCAGTGTCGCTTTGGAGCGCCGCGAACCTGAACACCCCGTGGCGGTCCTGGTGGAGGATGAACTGCACCAGGCGGTCGCAGAGACCGCAGATGCCGTCGTAGAGAACGAGATGGACGCCGGTCGAGTCGGGTGGGGATTGCGCGGCTGAATGAACCATGCTTTAATATTAATGAACATGTTCACTAAAAATGTCAAGCCGCGCGGACGAGGGCGTCCGCCCGGGCAATCGGAGCAAGGGGCGGCGGCGCGCGATCGCCTGTACAAGACCGCGATTCGAATGATCGGTGAACGGGGCTACGAGGCGACGACGCTGCGGGACATTGCCAAGGCGGCGCACGTCAGCGTCGGTCTGCTGTACCGATATTTCCCGAGCAAGCGGGCGGTGATCATTGCGCTCTACGACGAACTGTCGGCGGACTATGCGCGGCAGGCGGCGGCCATGCCTGCTGGCAAGTGGCGCGACCGTTTCATCTTTGCCCTGCAAACGAGCCTCGACGTTCTCGAACCGCATCGCGTCGCCCTGCGAGGTCTGATTCCCGTCTTGGTTGGCGATCCGGACGAAGGCGTGTTTGCCAGGGGAGCGGCGTTCTCGCGCGTGCGTGTGCAGCACGTCTTCGAAGAAGCCGTTGTCGGATCGACGGACGCACCGGCACCTTCGCTGGCGCAACCGATCGGACGGCTCCTGTATCTGCTTCACCTTGCCGTGCTGCTCTGGTGGTTACTCGACAAGAGTTCAAAGCAACGCGCGACGGCGGCTCTCGTCTCGCTGTTCCAGCAGGTGCTGCCGTCAGCTGGCATGACCCTTCGTCTCCCGCCAGTTCGGAGATTTGTCATCTCAGCAGATGAATTGCTCCGCGAGGGTCTGTTCAACGAACCATCAGAGACGCCGGAGTCCGGGAGATGATTCAGTATTTCTTTTCGCGTCGGTGGGACCCGATTGGCGCGGCGTTCCTTTGCGATCTCTGCGAGCGACCCTCTGGGCTGTGTGCGAGACTCACCGCGATCGACTAATAAGGACCGTCAACCGGAACGAAGAAATCGTCCTGCCGCCATTCATGGACGCGACGGTATCCGTGTGCTGCGAGCAGCGCCACAATCTGACTTCGCTTGGGCTCCTCGCGATTGTGCTCGATGGTCCACGCACCCACGCGGTACCGATCGAAAGGGAATCCCCGCAAGGCTTCCAGTTCTGCCCCCTCGATGTCCAGCGACACGTACTGGATGAACGGAGGGGCGCCGGCACGCGTCAGGATGTCATCGACGGTAACGGTCTTCACGGTCACTGTCGGTGCACTCGCCGCCGTCTTGTTCCATGTGCCCAGCGTCTCGTCGACGCCGCCGAGTCCGCCGGCGGTATGAAACGTCATCAGCAGGCCGGGTTTGCTGAAGACAACCTCTTTGAACATCTTGCACGTGCGCCCTTCCATATGGATGGGAAAGGGATCGATACAGACTCCGTTCCATCCGCGCTCCTCGAGCGCCCGGCTATTCGATCCAATCGTGCCGTGACTGGAGCCGATATCGACGAAGTAGCCGTTGGTCACGCCTGGGAACACTCGTTCGAGGACCCATTTGTCCTGGCCGATTTCGGAAAAATACTCGGGACGGCCTCGAAGTTCGTTGACCGTGACCTGCAGGTTCCGCACGAACGACAGCTGACAGCAGCGACGGTTGTCGCGAAAGAGCTCGGCTGCGCCACTGTGGCGAACCACCACGAACGTACAAAACAGAGCGGCGACGGCTCCCACCGACAAGAAGAGACGCCGAGCAGGAATTTTCACTCGCCGCTATTGCTCACGAAGGCAATCATCCGGCCGTCAGGCGACCACGACGGCACGTTGATTGTTCCCTGTCCGCCGTAGACATACGCAATCACGGTCGGCGCGCCGCCATCAATCGGCATCAACCGCAAGTACACGCGCTTGTAGTACGGATGATCCGAGGCCTCGATCTCTTTCGGAAAGCTGATGAAGGCGATCGACTGGCCGTCGGGTGAAATGTGCGGGAACCAGTTGTTCAAGTCATCCTTCGTGAGCTGTTCCGGGGTCTTCCCGTCCGCCGTCATCCGCCAGATCTGCATCGTTGCGCTGCCGCGGATCGAGTTGAAATAGATGTACTTGCCATCCGGGCTGTACTCGGGGCCGTCATCCAGACCCGGCGTGTTCGTCAGGTTGATCTCCGTGCCACTGCCGTCGGACGCAATCTTGTAGATATCGAATTCTTTGTTCCGCCCGCCGGTGTAGACGAGCCACTTGCGATCGGGTGACCAGCCGTGAAGATATGACGGCGCCAATGGCGTAATCCGCTTCGGCGTTCCGCCGCTCGTCGGCACCGTGTAGATAGCCGATCCATCGCCTGCACTTTGGTCGCTGATGCCAAGCATGCTGCCGTCGAACGAGAGCACGTGATCGTTGTTGATCCGATTCAGTGTGCCGGTCTCGATTGGCGTTGGCTGCCGCGTCGCGAGATCGAACCGGAACAGGCGGCCGCGTGTTTCGCCGCGTCCGCTGCTGTTGAAGATCAGCGCGCTACCGTCGGTCGTCCAGTTTGGCGCCTCGAAAGGCTGCTGCGATCGATAGATCGCCGAACGGTGACCGGTCGATACGTCGAGGATCTCGAGCACGCTGCCGATGTAGTCGCGGTACGGAACGAAATCCGGTTTTGCCGGCCGGATGACGCGAACGTTGCTGAACACCGCTCGCTCGATCACGTCGGCATTGTGTGAACAGAGGACCAGCCCGACGAATACTTCGTCGCCGAGGCTGATGTCCGAGACCTCGGTGTTGACGAACGGCTCGCCGAACTTCGCCGCCGCGAAGGTGACGGTGGTACCGCGCCGCTCCAGTTGGAGAACGTCTGCCCCTTTTAGGGCAGCCTGCTTTTCTTCGGTTATTGCCCCTTTCGTGCGGCGGAACTGCAGCGAGGTCAACCCGTCGCCGTGGACGATCCCGTCGGCGTAGACGGCATCATCGTCCTGACTCGATCGAATCATTAGACCGGCCTTGCGATGGGCTTCCACGCCCTTGCCGATCAGCTGCACGCGCGTCTGCAGGATGAAGTCGCCGGTGAGGCGCTTCCACACGAAATGAAACTCGTCTCGCTGCGCCCACATGTTCGCGCCCGCCGCGGTAATCGTGTACTCCTGCGACAGGGGGTTGTATGCTGCCGAGCCGGCCACCTTCGGCGCGCCGACGTCCGCGTGACGGTCGAAATCGCCGAGCGGCGTCTGTGCGTCAACGAAGGCGGACGCCCCGGCGGCAACGACGGCGAGCAGGGTTGAGAGCAGGCTTGGTAAACGCATCACTTCACCAACATCGAGTCGGCCGCAGTGTAGCGCAGACCTCCGGCTCTGGCGAGCCTCCCGCCCGGGCGCGCCATCGCGCTGGTTTCTGCCGGCGCGGAAAGTGATTTACGAAATGATTCTCACGTTAGTTGGTACGGTCGGCGCCGCCACAAATCGATTCGCAATTTTGTGCAAATCCGGCATGACGCCAATCCCGGTTACGGCAGTCCCATTGTTCGGGTCTGACAGCACCGCCCGTAGCTGCGATGCGTCGAGCCGTTGGCCTGTGCTGTGCTGGAACATGCCCTGGGTGCTTAGCGCGGCTCCAGCAATGATCGCCGCCGCCGCCGACGTATCCAAGAAACATGGAGGAGCATAGGCCGACGTATCACCCGGACCGGTCGAGACCGACGTGAAGACGTCGTCGCCCCACGCAAAGCAGTCAATGCGGGTTCCGAAATTGGAGTTCGGTCGCGGCGTGCGAGTCCCGCTCGACGCAGACGCGACCATAATTGCCAGCGAGTCTCTGAAGGCCCTCGTGAAGAGGGCATTCCCGTTGCTGTCCACGAAGATGTCAAGCCTGCTGCCGCCGTTGCCTGCCGGTTCGACTACGACGACGCCAGCGGCCGTGGCCATACTAATGTTCGTGTAGCAGGTCGAGTCGATCTCAACGGGGAATCCATCTGCGCTGTTCGCCTCGATCAGGAGAACATCACCGGTCGCGAGCACGTGAAAGGCGACCAAAATTGCTTGCGCGAGCGCACTCCACGACGGCGGGGACACTGCGTCAGGCTTGTAGGATACGACGTTCACCGACCCGGGATTCGGTGCGACTCCGAAGAAGTGCTGCACGTTATCGTTGCCACAAACAACGCCAAGCGTCTGGGTACCGTGCATGGCATCTGCGGGATCGGCCACGCCGGACAACGGCGGCGGGATCGCATGCACCTTGAGTGCGTCGTGATCCAGCGTCCAACCGGTTTCGACATCGATGAAAGCGATGCCTGCCCCATTCGCGCCGCCCACCCCCCGGACAGTCGAGGCAGCGATACCGCCCCCCTGGCCCAAGTACCCTTCGCTGCACGGAGCCTTTGGCACGCTGTCGCGGTACGCCTCCTCGACCGTCGTCCACGCCTTCAAGACGTTCGCAAGCTGCTCCGCCTCAGTTGGCGATTCGACCGCGACCACGAAATACGTCAGGAGGTTCGGTGCCTTGTACGTCGGACTGTGGCTGACCGCACGATCGGCAAGCCTCTCGAGATCTGCAACCGAGAGCTCGCGATACAGACGGCGAATTCTCACGCCTGGAAACTGCGCTTCAATGTCACTCCAGGGACCGATTCCCCGCTCCTCGATCTCAGGCCCGACGTCGTCGATGTACGGCAGCTTCACGCTGTCGCGGAACTTCAGAACGACTTGCGGTAAAAACGTGATGGTCGGCGGCATCGTTCAGCTCCGGTTTAGATGGATCCAGGGGGGCAGTAGTCGGGGTCAACGCTCGACGCCACCGGCGGTGGAGGCTGCGGATCCGAGACGGCGTCCGGTACCCACTGCTTGTCAACCAGCTGATAGAACAGCGCCATGTGATCGACGCAGGGCCTCGAACCCTGGCACATACCCGGCGTGGACGGATTTGTCGGCAGGTTGTAAACGACGACGGTCGCTGGCAGCTTCACCACAGCCGTCTGGCTGCCGATGTTGAAGATCGCGTTCGCGTTCGCTGCGTTGATCTCGCAGTTCAACGTATCGGTCAGTGCCTGTTTCACGACCTTTTGCGGCGTACCGTTCACCTTGCGAGTGAAGTTCCAGACGACGCTCCGTCCGTATTGGCTCTCCGGCTTGAGGGCTTCGAGTCGGCCGTGCTCGAGGGTCAAGGTGCCGCAGAATTTTGAGTTGTCGGTAATCATCGTCGCGCCGCAAAGGGTCGGCAGACGAGCCGCATACTTTACAGACTTCCAGTGCGCATCGTCGCCGGGAAGGTCTTCGCCGATGTTGTCTTCGTTGAACGCGACGTCAGGTGAGCCGGACAGGCCCGCATCGAGCGTCACCGTCTTGTCTTTGAGATCGAATACCTTCCTGCCACTCTGATACGGGTCATTCACCGAGGGAGCTGTCGAGGAGGCATCGATGTCTTGATTGCTGACCGACAAGTAAGGGTGGTGCTCAATCACGTGAAACTGGTTCGGATCAAATTTGGTCGCGTCGACGAAGTGGAGAGTGAAGGCGTTGCCGCTTCGCTGTACGAGAGAAAGCCCCTTGATGTTGACGTTGAGTCGCCGCTGGCCAGTTGGGGATAGTTGGCGCGAACAGGCCGACCCCAGCGCTCCTGTCGCCAGCGCGGCGGCAAGCCGCACGAAATTCCGTCGATCGATTCCCATCGCATCCTCCTAATCTGAACCAATCAGCGTGAAACCCGCCCATGCGGCGGGACTTTGGAGCAGCGGGTCGGCATCAGCCATCAGCTCGAGCTGCGCTTTTCGGAGCGCCTCGGTCGGGTTTGCGGACTGGCGCAGCTGGCTATGAAACGCAACCAGCAAGCGACGGCTCGCGCGATCGTTGACGTCCCAAAGGCTGGCTACTACCGCGGGGACGCCAGCCGCGAGAAACGGCCGTGCGAGGCTGAAGACGCCTTCGCCGCGCCGGATCCGGCCGGCGCTCGTACGACAAGCGCCGAGCACGACGAGCCGCGTCGCCGCAAACGGCTGTTGTGCGATATCGCGCGCGAACAAGCTGCCAGACGCCTCGCCGTCGCCCGCAAAAAGGAGCCGCGACAAGTCAGGATGCGCATCGTTCGCCACCGCGTGGCCGGCAAAGTGGATCACTTCGTACTGGCCGGCCGTGCTGAGGAACGCCTGCCGCGTCGCATCCGCACCGATCAGGAGCGTCGATCCTGAATAGAGCGTCGCGATCTGTTTCGCTTCTGTTTCCGCTTCGGGCAGGTTCGGAGCGACCTCCGCGTCGGCACCTTCGAGCCGCGGGTTGCCGATCACGAGTGCGGTTCTGGTCGGCGCGCTGTGCTGCGTCTTCGGCGATTGAGCCAGGAGTAGCGTGACGCTCGGCGTGATCTTGATCGCATGCTCCTCGATCAGGAACCGCCGATCGTCGCGACGTATCAAGGCCGCGAACGGTACGGCGTGCAGCACACCATCCGGAACGATGACGAGCTCAGATCCCTCCGGAATCCGGTCGGCTACCGGACGGATCAGCAAATCGTACAGCCTCGACAGGCTGGGCGTGTCGCGAGCCGCGATGCTGCTGAGCAGCATCTCCGACCGGTACTGCTGCACGAGATGCTCGAGCTCGGCCTGGCGGACCGACACTGCGATGTCGTGCGTATGAGCTCGATCCATGACCCAAATCAGGAGCCGGTCGTCGAGCGCGACATAGTAGAGAAGGGTGACTGACGGTGGCAGCTGCGTGCGACCAGCATTCGGGTCCACCGTTGCTGTCTCTCCCGTGGGCGAAATCGCCTCGACGAGCGTTCGCGCGCGGGCACGCTCCGCGTACAACAACGCGCGATCCGGCCGGTGCCGGGTGATCGCCTGCAGCCGGATCATTTCCGTGTAGAGGTCCCAAGGTTGTTCAAATGAGGCGCTGCGTAGCGCTTCGTCGGCGATGGCTGCGCGCCGCTGTTCGAAGAGCTCGATGCCAGCTGTCAAATCGGCTTCGGCCAGATCGTCGCGGCCTTCCGCGAGGTGTGCGCGCGCCCGGGCGAGTCGAACCCGCGCGACCGGCCAGTTGCGTCGAGCTTTTTCGAAGCCGGCAAGTGCGGTGGACAGTATCTCGACCGCCTCGCCGGGACGACGGTTTGCCTGCGCCTCGCCCTGGGCCAGCTGAATTCTCGGCTCGTCTCGTGCGATCAGCTGGGGATCCGGAACCGTCGACAACGCCTCCTGCGCCGCCGCCAGTTCCGTGAGCGCCTTGTCCGAATCGCCGCTCTCCTGGAGAATCTCGCCCTGGTACAGTCGTGCGTTGACGACAGCGAGCGGCCGTCCCCACCGCTCCGCGTTCTTCAAGGTGGCGGCCTGGAAATACGCGGCCGTCTCGGTCAGGCCCTGGCGAAGCGCGGCCAATGCCGCGTTCTGAAGGACGAGGTGGTGGTGGCGGCGGTCGGCCACAGTACTGAGTTGCGACAACCCTTTCACGAGCTCGGCCCAGACGAGCGCCGGCTCGCCAAGAAAGTCCAGCACCTCGGCCGACAGCGCATGCAGCGACGCCTCGTTCGGGATATCTCTTACGCGCTCGAAGCAGGCAGTCGCTGTTCTGTACTCTTGCAGGCCGCCGGCAAAATCTCCACGGACGCCTTTGATCAAGCCGTGCATGCGATGTGCGAGGCCCAATACCCTTGTGTAATGCCGGTCAGTGGCAGTTTGAATGACACTCACGAGGAGCTTCTCAGCACCGTCGAGATCGGCAGCGTAGTAGCGACCAATCGCGAGGTTCAGCCGCGTCGATACGGCGAACGGACTATCCAGTCGCGTCAATGGCTCGAGCGCTGCCTCAAACTGCGGCATCGAGTCGCGGATCCGATCCTCGCTGTAAGCCATCGAAGCGGCGCTAAAGGTCGTATGCGCGCGCGCGAGTTCGGAAGCGAGACGGGCATTGTGCGATGCGAGAGCGATGGTCCGGAGGACGTTCGCGGTAAACGGGTCTCCCGTCGTCGACATGATGCCGGCGGCTGCCGCGTGCGATACGTCAAGCACTGTCCGAGCGTCCGCGCCTCGGTTCTCTGCGATCGCGCGCGGCCACGCGACGAGCACTTCATCCTGAAGCCATTCACGCGCCACATCTGGAGACTGCTCGGCGTTTCGCCGCAACTCTGCCGTGTCGCCACGACGCGCGGCGTCTTCAAAACGTGATTTGTCATCACTGGTCGAAGATTGATGCCGCGTCTCGAGTTCGCGCAAATGTGTGCGAGCTTCGCTCGCCCAGTCCGACCTGTCGTCTACCTTGAGATAGTCCTGCCAGGCGCGTCGGGCTTCATCGGTCAGAGAAAGCCGCTCGAGCGCGTAGGCGCGGTTGAACCAGGCCTCGGCGAGCCGCCTGTCGGCCTTCGTCGCGCGATCCGCGGTCGCCAGTGCCTTGGCGAGATCCTGCGGCTGGTCGTACCGCGTGGCTCGAACGAGGTAGGCGGCCGAAAGGTCGTTGAGGATTCGTGCGTCCGGAGTGGGCTGATCCGCCGCTTCTTCCAGAACCGGCACCGCACGGTTGACATCGCCGAGAACGAGATAGGCAATGCCGAGCGCCTTCAGCGCCTGCGGCGTCCGACGGACAATCGCGTGCTTCTCGATCTGTGCAGCAGCGATGCGAACGTCGGGCGACACGGACGGCGCTGTCGCTTCGCCCGCCCGAACAGGACCGCGCAGCGGCCCGTAGGCAAAGCCTCCACTCAGCCGCGGCTCGACCGTCCGCTCCGTTCCGACGGCCGCCACTAGCGCCTGCAGTCCTGGCTCCTCCGGCGTCAGCCGCCAGAACCGGCCTATCCCGACCGCAACCACCAGACATGCCGCGGCCCCGAGGACGCCTGCCGACGCCCAGACGGCTCGGCGTACCGCGGCTCGCTGGAACAGCGGCACCGGTGTCGGATGGACCGTCGCTCCTACGCTGGCCGTGTGAGCCGTGTGCGTTTGGACCGCTTCACAAAACAGCGCATAGCAGGTCTCGCACGACGCGAGATGCGCCGTTATCTCCTCGCGCGCGCGCGCCGTCAGCCGATCGTCGAGATAGGCGCCGATCGTCTCGAGATCGGGGCACGGCGACACGTTTCCGGTCATCGCTTCAGCCACGATGTCCTCATGAATCGCACGCGTCGGTCCGGTGCTGGAAGTTCGACGTTGTCACGCGACGAGCCGAACGACCCGTCAGCAAACAGCGCGCTGACGTCCGTCCGCGAAATGCCCTCTGCCTCGAGGCTCGCGCCAATCCGCGAGAGCAGCCGCTCGATCCTTCGATACAGTCGCTTCTGGTCCAGCTGCAGCGCGCGTGCAATATCGGCCACTGGCACCGCGTCCTCGAAGCGCATTTTGAGAATCAGCCGCTCCTCCGGGTCGAGCGCCTGTCGGGCGCGATCGAGCGCGGACTGAACGCGCTTGGCGAGAAAACCCTGCT
Source organism: Vicinamibacterales bacterium (assembly GCA_051986585.1). Classification (GTDB taxonomy): domain Bacteria; phylum Acidobacteriota; class Vicinamibacteria; order Vicinamibacterales; family 2-12-FULL-66-21; genus JALZOC01. Next base: position 21,710 of record JBPYFA010000293.1, read on the forward strand.
CGGCGCGGACGACGTTGATATCGGAACCGGGACCGGGTTCCAAGATCTCCTCCGCGACATCTTCGGTGACGAACTGCCGCGACGGACCCCGCCTCGCCAGCTTGACGAATAACGCCTCCAGCGTCTCGTCGAGCGTCACACCATGATTGGTTCGCAGGATCTCCGTCGCCTGTTCGACGCTCCATCCGTCCCGCAACACGAGCCGCTCTACGAGAATCGCGATCGGTCCGAGACGATTCGCCTCCGCGGACGGCCGCCATTTGCCCCATTGACGATTCCGGTAATCGAGAAACAAGCGCTGGATGACGACATTGATGTATGTCGGGAGGCTGCAGCGGCGTTCGAACCTCCGCAACACCTCGTAGTCGCGCTCGATGAAATGGAGGCGCACTTCGGAGCGGAAATCGTCCGCTTCCGGACCGCTCAACCGATGGCGCCGGCACACCTGTGCGGCCACGTCCTCGATGAGGGGAAGACTGGCGAGGAAGAGAGCTTCGCCCTGCACAAACGACTCTGGCGACGCGACCAATTCGCGTCCGCGGCCCTGGTCCGATGAGCGAGCGGGCTGCGTGATGCGAGGCCATGCCGGAGCCGTGGGCTCAGGAGGCAGCAGCCGCTTTGACCGCGGATTATTCATGATTGCGGGTCCGTTGACAACGCATTCGTAGGGGATAGACGGACAACCAACCTCGATTCCCGGCGCAAGACCGATGTCACTGCAGATAGTTTGGTCGCGTCGGCGGGCTCGGCCCCGAGGGTGAACAGGCCGGATAGGTACCTTCGGCCATCAGCGCTTTCTCGACGGACGCAGCCGGCGATTTCGCGCCGACTCACCAGCATTTCTTCCGATTCCTCTGGGCTCAGGAATTAGCGCCCTCCGTCCGTCTCTTTCCGCGAAAGGCAGCCGGTTCGATCGCCGGCGAAAGCGGCAGGTGACGTATGGGGTCTCGATTCACGAAGGCGTGCCTGGCGGCGATCCTGGGGTTGTCCGCGTCGGGAGCGACGAGCGCGGCTGACGATCAGCCCGGGTTGGCGTTCAAGAATCTCCGCACCTCTGATGCGGAGATCCTCTCAGCAATCTCGGGCTGCTATCGCGACTCGCCGACATGCCATCAGCTGATCGATGAAATCGAATCGTCCTCGACCATCGTCTATCTCGCGCCGGGCCAGTGCATGCCCGGACAAGGCGGCTCCTGCCTGCGGTTTGTTACGGCTTCGACGCACGCAAGGTACCTCCAGATCATCCTCGACCGGGATCTGAGCGGCGCCTACCTGCTGAAAATCACCGCTCACGAACTGCAACACGCTGTCGAGGTCGTCCGAGCGCCGCAGGTGGTCGATCGCTCCTCGTTCGAGCTGCACTACCGCCGGATTGGGTTCTTCATCCACGGATCGGGAATGCGGGAGGACTGGGAAACCGAGGAGGCGCAGCGCATCGCCTCCATCGTCAGCAAGGAACTCAAGCGATCTCAGCGAGCCGCGTTGCTGGCGTTCAAGGACACGCGCGTCGGTAAGGAGTGAAGTATGAAGAAAGTGCTTTCGTTCGTAGCGGTGAGCCTGTTGATGGCTGCGTGCGGCGGCTCACCTGTCCAGCCGAGCACCCGCGGAGGAAACTCGACGCCACCGCCGCCGGCCACCTATAGCGTCGCCGGAATGGTGTTCGAGGCAACCGCTGACGGTTCCCGCGGGATCGCTGAAGCAACCGTCGCGGTCGCGAACGACCTTCAGACCCTGACCGCGTCAACAGACGCGAACGGTGTCTTCTCGCTCGAAGGGGTCAAGGTGGGCACCTGGCAGCTTTCCGTGACCAAGGACGGGTACGAGACTCGGACCATGATGCTCGATGTCCAAGCGACCCAGTCGGTCGACGTGGAACTGAAGGCGGTCAGTAACTAGTGTCCTGTCCGCGTGGTTCGCGACATAATTCCCGGGCGGGACATCCCGGCTGGCGGCGTTGCTCCACCCTTAAATACTCCCCGTATTCGCGGTCGTCGCGCCTTGCCATCCGGGCGCCGCGCACCGGGACTATGCCGCGATCCACGCGGACAGGACACTAGCTCACGACGATCTGTCGAGGCGTCGATGACCGGGGGTCGTCCGACTTCGACGCCTCAGATCGCCTCGTCTCCGATCGCACCGTGCCGGTGCGAAATTCGCCAGCCAATCCGTCTATATCGCTGGAGGCGACAGGTGAACACGCAACTCACATCACCGGCGAACGTTCTGCCGGGGATTCCCGTAGGATTTTTGGAGCGATCCACAATTCTCGAAGTGACGCCCGATCTCGCTGCGAGGATCAACGGCGGTGACGAGGCGGCACTGGAAATCCTGCTCAGATCGTATTTGCCGGCACTGCGGCGAATCGTTCAGAAGCAACTGCGCGGTCACACCCGATCGATGCTCGATGCCGAGGACGTCGTTCAGGATGCGCTCGTCAGTACCCTCAGGCGGATGCCTCACTTCGTGTGGCGCACTCCCGGCGCGATGTTGGCGTATCTGCGGCGTGTGGTCCTCAATCGCATCATCGACGCAAACCGCAAGTGTGCACGCCAGGGCGAATGGGTGCCCTTGACCGACGACTGCGCAGGCGAGACGCCGTCACCGCTGGAGCGCGTGGTCGACAGCGAGCGGATCCGGCGATACCGGACAGCGCTGCTTCGGCTGAAGCCACGCGATCGCCAGCTGATCGTACTCAGAGTGGAGCGGCAGCTGCGGTATCAAGAGATCGGCACACAACTGCGGATGCCGTCGGCCAATGCGGCACGAGTTGCGTTGATACGCGCGATGGCGCGCTTGGTTACGACCTTAGACCAGGTGTAGAACGGTCGGAGGTTGCCGACGTGCCCCGGTGCCTTCACGCCAGCTGACGCCATCGTAGATGCGCGAGCCCCGTAGCGACCGCCAGTGCGCAAACAGTCACCACCGACAACGCCATGAATCGGCCGTAGAGCGCGCGGCCGATGACGTCGAAGATCGTCAAGCCCATGAGCGCGAGCGCAATTCCCAACATCCATTGCCAGCCGGTCGACAACTCGCGCCAGCGATCCACGAGGCACACGACTGCGGGCGTGGCCAGCAGCAGTACGTAATCCCACCCCTGTGGTGAGATGAGCGGGATCAGCAGCATCAGCAGCGCACACTCGAGGTACTCGGGCGCCGACGCCTTCCGGCGCCGCATCAACACCACGATCACCAGCACCATGATCGCGACGACGGTGAGCCACGCGAGCGTGGTCGCCTCCGGACCCGGTCCCAGCCACTTCGCCCACATCGCGGCAATCGACACGTTGTCGTTTCCCAGGAGATTCGGCGCAGTTGACTCGCTCACCGTTCGCAACCACGCGCGCAGCAGGTCGAGGTTGCCATGCCAGCCGTAGACGACGGCAGGAAACAACAAACCTGCGGTGACCACCGCACTCGCCCAGGCCACAGCGCGCCATCGTCCGGTAATGAGGAGCCAGGGAAACAGGATGAGGGCGTACGGTTTGACGAACACGGCAACGCCCAGAAGCAAACCTGCAGCGACCAGTTGGTTACGTTGCAACGCCAGCAGCGTGGCCAGGAGCAGCGTGCCGAGCAGCAGGTTCGGCTGGCCGAGCACGAGCTCGTGGGCGTAGAACTTGGCCATCAGCACGACGGTGATCCACGTGAGGAGCTGCCCCGACCGGCGTCGATCGGGCAGCGCCGCCACCGACCACCGTAGCAGTGCGACGAGCAACCCGATCGAGATGGCGAACCAGACCTGCTTGCCGGTGGTTTCGTCCATCGCGCCGAACGGCGCCATCATCAGCGCATAGAACGGAAAGTATTTGAACTGATAATGCCCGTCTTCGGGACGGTAGAGCGGCTCGGCGTGCAACGCCCGCACGGCCGACTGCCGCCACGTGTGAAAGTCGATCATCTCGTGGCGGACTCGTACGTTGTAAACGACGACGGCGACCAACGCGAGAGCGAGAAAGCCGAGATAGCGTAATCTGCCGCGCATCTACGCGCTTGCCCGCCATCGCAGATGGGCCAGGCAGACGGCCATCAGTACGGCGCCAACGCTGACCACGCCCAAGTGCATCAGATGTGTATAGAGCGATCGATGAAGCAGGTCGAAGATGGTGAAACTGGTGAAGAAGAAGCCGGTCAGCGCGACGGCGCGCCAGGCTGGCGTGAGATCGTGCCACCGATCGACGAGGCACATGTACGCGGGCATCGCGATCACCAGCACGTAGTCCCAGCCCTGTGGCGACAAGAGCGGCATCAGCACCAGGAAATAGGCGACATCGAGATAGTTCGGTTCGGGCACTCGCCGTCCTTCGAACACTACAGCAATCCCCACCGCGACGGCGGCCGCCGACGAGGCAAGCGCGAGGGCTCCGGCGGTCGGGCCCGGTGCGATCCATTTCGCCCACATCGACGCGAACGAGATGTTCTCGGGGCCCATCAGGTTGGGACCTGTCGTTGTTGTGACGGTGCGATACCATTCATGCAGCAGCGTTACGTTGCCATTCCATCCGTACCACGCCGCTGGCAGCAGCAGCCCGCCGGCCAGCACCAGACCAAATGAAACGAGGGAACGCCACCCCAATCGCCATGCGAGCCAGGGCAAGAGAAGCAGCGGGTACGGTTTCACGAATACTGCCGCCGCAACCAGGCCGCCGGCCGTCATCACCCGGCGGTGCTGGGCCGCGATCACCGCTCCGACGACCAGCAGCGCCAGCGGCAGGTTGAACTGTCCGAGCGCCAGCTCCTTTACCAGAAACTTGCCGTTTAAGAGCAGCGTGAGCCCGAGCAGTGTCGCCGCCGCCATCCTTCGGTCGGGCAACGCCGCGAGCGACAGCCGCAGGAGTGCCCAGGTCATCGCGACGGTGAGCGTGAACCAGGTGACCTCCGCAACTTCCTTCGGCATCCGGGTAAACGGCACCATCGCCAGGGCGAACGCAGGGAAATACTTGTATTGATAGTGACCGTCCTCGGGCCGGTAGAGCGGTTCGTGTGCGAGGAACCGTACCGCTGTCCGACGGGGTACGGCGAAGTCGACAAGTTCAGTGCGCTTCAAACGGAGCAGACCGTAGAGACTCAAAACGATGAGGGTGAAGACGAGGGGCCGTACGATCAAGCCCAGGCGCGACGGCACCCACCGAGGGTAACATTTCAATGCTCAATGTTGAATGCTCAATGCTCAATGTCTAGCGTCGTGACAGAATGATGCGGCGGTATCGTGGAACCTAATCTGATGCGGGCTGTCGACTACTGGGGCGGAGTTCCGCTCACGTTTCTACTCACAATCCTGCAACGCATACGGCGCCTCCTCCAATTGGACGCTGCCCCGTCGTCTGCGCCGCGCAACATTCTCTTCATTCAGCTGGCCGAGATGGGGACGATGGTGGTGGCGTACCCGGCCCTGAGAAAGGCGCGTGAGCTCTTTCCTGATGCGACGCTCCATTTTCTCTGCTTCAAGCAGATTCGTGCGAGCGTGGACATCCTGGGCATCATCCCGCCCGAGAACGTCATCACGATCGACGCCAGTTCGCTGGCGTCGCTCGCGCGCGACACGCTGGCCTTTCCCGGCCTCGCCCGCCGTCGTTCGATCGACACGGTGATCAACATGGAGGCTTTCGTTCGATACAGCAGCGTCGTGAGCTGGGTATCCGGCGCGAGCCGCCGCGTCGGCTTTCACCGCTTCAACCAGGAAGGGCTCTACACCGGAGATCTGTTGACCCATCACGTGCTTTACAACCCGCACGTCCACACGACACACACCTTTCTCGATCTCGTTCACGCGCTGGAAGCGCCGCAAGGTCAGGTCCCGCGTGTCAAGCGGCGAAGGGCGGACGACTCCTTTGAGGTCCCGAAGATTGCGGCCGACGCGACTGCGGCAGCCGAACTGTGGCGCAAGCTCGAGCTGATCGCGCCCGGCATCGGGCCGGCTCGCAAATTGGTCGTCATCAATCCCAACGCGAGCGACCAGTTTCCGATGCGCCGCCTGCCGCTCGAATCGTTCATCGAGATCACGCGCCAGTTGTTGAACGATCCAGACGTCTTCGTCCTGATCACGGGCGTGGCGAGTGAAAAGCCGGATGCCCAACATATCTGCAGTCGAATCGGGTCGCCCCGTGTGCTGGATCTGACCGGCCGAACCACGCTGTCGGAGCTGCTGTACGTCTTCGATCTCGCGCACGTGCTGGTGACGAACGATTCCGGTCCGGCACACCTCGCCGCGCTCACGAAAATCCATGTCATCGTCTTCTTCGGGCCTGAAATCCCGGAGCGCTACCGTCCGCTGGCTACCAGCTCGGATGTCGTCCATACCGGGTTCACGTGCAGCCCTTGCATTGGTCCCCACAATCAGCGGCTCTCGCCATGCAACGACAATCTCTGCCTGAAGAGCATCGATGTTCACGAGGTCGTGGCACTCGTTCGGTCGCGGCTCGGGGCGGCCTGGTTATCTGCACGAGCAACTAGCAACTCCAGCTGACCTCGCGGCTTATAATCCAGCCCCACAGATGCCCATCGCACCGGGAGACAACCTCGGTCCCTACGTGATTGAATCCGAGCTCGGATTTGGCGGCATGGGCAGGGTGTACAAGGCGCGCGACACCCGGCTGAAACGATCGGTCGCGATCAAGTTTCTGTCGAGCGAAATCGCGAGCCCGATGGCCCACCATCGCTTCAAGCGGGAAGCGATTGCCGCTTCCGGCCTGAACCATCCGAACATTCTGACCGTCCACGAAACCGGGGAGACCGGCGGCCATCCCTATCTCGTCACCGAATTCGTCGACGGCGGCACACTCGCAGAGTGGGCGCGATCTGCTCGTCCAACGTGGCGGCAAGTGACGGATCTGCTCGCCGGCGTCGCCGATGGACTTGCCGCCGCGCATACGCTCGGCGTCCTCCATCGCGACATCAAGCCGCAGAACATCCTCGTGACGACAGGCGGCCACGCAAAGCTGGCTGATTTCGGTCTTGCGACTCTCGCGAGCGAGCAAGAAGGCGACGGGAGCGGTCCGACAGAAACGATGGTCAAGACGCAGGACGGCGTGGTCGTCGGCACACTGGCGTACATGTCTCCAGAACAGGCCGCCGGCCGGCCGCTCGATGCCCGCAGCGACATCTTCTCGTTTGGCGTCGTGCTTTTCGAACTGCTGGCCGGACAGCGTCCATTCCAGGGTGCAACGTCGGTAGTACTCCTCCACGCCATCGCGCACGATCCCGTTCCGGCACTCCCTGCGGAAATCCCCTCATCACTCCGCGCCATTGTGGACAAGGCACTCGAGAAGAACCCGGCAGAGCGTTACCAAACGATGCGCGATCTGGCGGTGGACCTGCGCAGGGTAGCGCGCCTGAGCACCGAAGCGATCGTGACGCCTGCGAGAAAGCGGCCGCGGGGGTTGCGCATTGCTGCTGCCGCAACCGCCGTCGTCGTCCTCGTTGGTGGTGTGGCCTGGTGGTTGGCCCGCGGTAGTCGCGCGGTCGGGCCGGATAGCTCGATCCGTTCACTGGCCGTACTACCACTGAAACCGTTGACACCGGGTGGCGAAGATGCCGCTGTGGGCCTGGGTCTCGCCGACACGATCATCACACGGATCGGCCAGATTGAAGGCATGATCGTCCGGCCCACAAGCGCCGTTCGCAAGTTCTCGGCGGCCGACACCAACGCGATCGACGCGGCCCGCCAACTGCAGGTCGACGCGGTTCTCGACGGCACGATGCACCGGGTCGGGGATCGATTGCGCGTCAACATGACCCTCCTGCGCGCAAGCGATGGCGCCACGATGTGGAGTAAATCGTTCAATACGGCGTTTGCCGATGTGTTCGCGGTCGAGGACGAGATTGCCACTGGCGTCGTGTCGGAATTGCGTTCGAGCCTGAGCCAGGCCGAACGCATGCGTCTGACGAAGCGCCCCACGACCAGTCCTGAGGCGTACGAGTACTACTTGAAAGGCATTGCCACCTTCGGTTCGACTGGGAGCGCGTCAGCGGATCTCATCGGCGACGTCGAAGCGGGAATCACACTGTTCCAGCGAGCGGTCGCGATTGACCCGATGTTCGCGCTCGCGCACGCTCAGATCGCGCGGGCCGAGATGACTGTCGCAAACAACCGGGGTGACAGGGCAGCCTTTGCTCGCGCTCAGGCGGCGCTCGCACGCGCCGATGCGCTCGATTCGAATCTGGCGGAATCGCACCTCGTTCGTCACATGATGCTGTGGAGCAGCTTCGGCGACAACCAGATGCTCGCCTCATTCGACGCGCTCAAGTCCGCGCGGGCCATCAACCCCAATATCGGCCATGCGGAGCTTGGTGACTTCTACTACCACATGGGGATGCTCGACGCCGCATTGCGCGAGCTGAATCGCGCGATCGAAATCGACCCGACCAACGACACGGCTCGTTGGGAGATCCCGAACGCATATTGGACGAACGCGCTATACGACGACGCTATCAGGCTGGATCAGGCGCTGCCTCGTGGGGTCGCTTGGGATTACGCCTATTACGTGGGCGCCGGGCGGCTCGAGGAGGGGCGGCGCTTGATTGATAACGTGCTGCTGCGTGACCCGCAAGACTCGTTCGCGACGGATGTGCGGTCATTGCTGTTGGCGAAAGAGGGGAAATTCAACGAGGCGAAAGCGACGCTGTTTCGACTGCCGGCCGAAGCGACGACGGCGCTGCCTTATCACCATCTCACTTATCAGCGAGCGTGTGTCTATGCGTTGTCCGGTGATGCGGACGAGGCCGTCAACTGGCTGAATCAGACGGTCAAGTACGGAATGCCCATCTACCCGGCGTTCGCGCGCGATCATTGCTTCGAGCCGATTCGCCGATCCGCACCGTTCCAGCAGTTCATGGCAACGCTAAAGCCCGTCTGGGACGACTACGTCGGGAAGATGAAGCTCGATCAGTGAGAGCTGTCTCGTACCTCTGCAGCTGCCGATGACGGCGAGCGAGGGCGCGTGTAGGGGAGTCCGAGGAGCGAAGCCCCTCGGTTAAGCGAGGAGAACCGAACATGTCAGGCAGACTGCGCGCCTCGTCCGTGAGGCCACTCATGCACCCGTAGGTCGATGCGAAGCGAACCGTCATGGCCTCAGTGAAAACTTGTGGCTTCCGCCTTTAGGCGGAAGGATTTCGCCGGCTTCCCAAATCGTCGCCACCTCGGGACCCAGCAGACGATTCTCTGCGCGAAGGTGGCCGGCGCGAATTGTACCAGGCAGATCAGTCGGCGACCCAGGCGAGCAGGCGAGCGACCATCCACGACGCGCCGTCTTTGCGGAGCACGACGGTTTGGCCCGACTTCTCAGTCGGACTGGTGTCGAGTAGCGAGACTTCACGCGACGAGCAGTATTAGTCGCTTCATAATCTGTGCTCCGCCACCATCGTGACTACGGAGATGTCATCGGATTCGCAGTAGGGTTTTCCATTGACTGTGATTTTGAATCCCACCATATAGGAAACCGTCTCGAAAGTTCTCAGCGCCGCCTGCGCCCAGCATGCTCCGATCGCGTCGAGGTCTCCGCCTTCTGAGTAGGCTGCAGACGACGACGCCAGAACTTGTTCACCTCGCGCTCAACAATCGCGTCCAGCCGTTCCTGATGTGGTTTCGGTAAATCGGGTAGGAACTTGGGCATTCCCAAGTCGCCCTTCTCACCAAGCCACGTTAATGGCGGCTTCGTCGATTCGAGGACGGCGGAGGCGCACTTCAAGGCCAGATGTAAGGCTTGCACACCATCGATGCCGAACACGTACTTCGGTCGGCGCCAGATGGACTTCAGTCCGGTGATCTGGAGCGCGCAGCCCCAGTCGGATCCGGGAATACGTCGTGGCACACCGATGGTCAGCACAACCGGTTTGCCGTCAACGGACTTGAACGTACGTCGTGCCGCGATGCGTCTGATCGTGCGCGGCAGAGTACGTGACTTATTCATGCGCCTCGCGGCATCCTATCAGGGCCGGCCGCGAGCAGCGACAGTGGGCACCAGCGAACGCCGCCCCGCGGCGACTGATTCAAGAGTGGACGAGCGCAAAATCATGAACGTGAGCCTTCATATCGCGAAGACGCAGCTGTCGAAGCTGTTGGATCTCGTCGAGAATGGGCAGCAGGTGGTCATTGAGCGTCACGGCCGGCCGGTGGCTCGTCTCGTGCCCGTTCGCAGGGGCCATCGATCTGTGCTCGCGGCGATGAGGGGCGAGTTCGAGATGATCGACGGCTGGGAACGACCCCTTAGCAATGAACAGGCGGACGCATTCTGGAACGCCCACAGACGACCGTGACTGGCCCAAGCGGTCCTTGACGGCGTCACTGGGTCCATCAGCAATTGACAAGCTTGGCTCACAAAGTTGCTGTAGTCGACTAGCAATCGAGCCTGGAGGCACATAAGCCACAATGGCGCGATCGCCGCGACCGACGCTTCCGCGCATTCGCTTAGCCGAACCGAGCCTGCGCTCCGCATGCAGAGTACGGTTTATTCAACGGCGAACGCGATTGGAGGCGGAACGTCTAAACACGCGGAAAGAGGGGCTCCTTGCGCCCGGCCGCTATCGCCCCGCCGCACAGCATCGTCAGCGGGACGAGCAGAATGCCTGAATGCCAGAAGAAGGGAAGGGTGGTGAAGACGGCGTAGAACAGCGGGTGCGGAAGCGGAACGGCGACTTGTCGGACGATGAGAATCTGGAAAAGCAGTCCGACCATCGCCAGTAGCGTAAATGTTGACGCGACGTACGTCAGCAGCATTGCGGGTCGACATTGGTTCACGCGCGCGACGACCACAGCGCTCAGTCCAAAGCCCGCATAGGTCACGATCGATGCGACGACGTAGAAGGGCCACCAGATGCCGTCGGCATAGGCCGCCTGCCGGCTCCACTGCCAGAGGAAGCCCGCCAAGCCGTCAGCGATTCGATCTCCCACCAGAAAAACGGCGGCCGTAACCGACCAGCCGGTTGCGATGGCGACGATGGCGCGGCCAGGAGCGCAACGAATATCAGCAGCGGCGCCGTAGGCGACTGCAGCAATGGCCTGCCGCCAGAACCAGGCCCTGGAGCGGCCGGCCCCGAACTCCTCATACAGGTCGCCGACAATCGATGGGTCGCGAGGTCCGAGACGGTTCAACAGGACAGTTGCGAGCGCCGGCGGCGATTTCATCTCGTGCCTCCGTGAAGTTGAGGGATACCGGTCCAGAGCGCGATAAATGCCCGCTGTGTCGCGCGCACCGCCTGCAGTCCTTTGCTCGTCACACGGAAGTATTTCTTCGCCCGGCCGCCGCGCTGAGCGGTCGCTTCGCCCAGTTCAGATGCGACGAGGCCCTGACGTTCGAGGCGATCGAGTGCGAGATAGACGGCGGCCAGGGTCGTCGGACGTCCGGCCGTGTCCTCCAACTCGCGCGCAATCGTCACGCCGTATCCGTCATTGCGCCGACGAAGAATGGCGAGCATGATCATCAGTTCGTAGTCTGTGAGAAGGCGCGACATTTATATATAAAGTATGAATAAATCGAAGCGGCGTCAAGTGTCGCTGGTTCTGAACCTCATATTTGCGTTCGCCGCCGGCTGCACCGTCGGCAGTCCGCGCGTACCAGTCGCGCCCGGTCCAATTGCGCCCACGCCGTCGGTTGCACGCGCCGCATCAGGTGTTGATCCGACGACGCTGGATGGGAAGTTGATGTTCGGCTATCAGGGATGGTTCGGATGTCCAGGAGACGGCTCGCCGCTCGATAGCTGGGAGCACTGGTTCCGGCGCGGCGTGCCGGTTGCCGCCGCGCTCCGGGTCGACATGTGGCCGGACGTGTCGGAACTCTCCGAGAGTGAACGCTGCAATACACAACTGACGCTGCCGGATGGGCAACCGGCGCAGCTTTATTCAGCGTACAACCCCCGCACCGTGGATCGTCACTTTGCGTGGCTCCAGCAGTACGAACTGCCCGGCGTTTTTCTGCAGCGGTTCACCGTTCGCCTGGACGAAAAGTCTGTGCTGGGATTTCGGGATGGCGTGGCGCGAAACGTCAGAACTGCGGCGGAGGCGCACGGCCGCGTCTTTGCCCTCATGTACGACATCTCAGGGCAGTCTTCCGAAACAGTCGTGGACGCCGTCGAGCGTGATTGGGCGTATCTCGTCGACACGCTGCGGATCACCGACAGCCCACAGTATCTTCGCCATCACGGCCGTCCGGTGCTTGCGATATGGGGCCTCGGATTCCGCGATCGGGCCGCGACACCCGAACAGGCGGCCGAGCTCATCGACTTCTTCAAAAACAATCCGGAACAACGGTATCGCGTGACTCTGGTTGGCGGCATTCCCACGCGCTGGCGGACGCTTAGTCGTGATTCGCGGACCGAGCACGCATGGGCCGACGTCTATCGATCGTTCGACGTTCTCAGTCCCTGGACGGTCGGACGTTTTCGAGACGACGAGAGCACCGATCGCTTCTATCGCGATGAAGTCAAACCTGATCTGATCGAAACCAATCGCCTTGGGCTTGGATACATGCCGGTCGTCTTTCCCGGCTTCTCATGGCACAACATGAATCCCACGGCCGCGTTCAATCCGATTCCGCGCCGTGGAGGCCGTTTCTGGTGGCACCAGATCGAGCAAGCGCTGCAGGCCGGCACGACGATGGTGTACGGCGCGATGTTCGACGAGGTGGACGAAGGGACCGCGATGTTCAAACTTGCTCCGACGCGCGACAGTGTCCCGGCAGATGTGCCGCTGGTCACACTCGACGCAGACGGCGAACACCTGCCGAGCGACTGGTACTTACAGTTGGCGCGTCAGGCCCAGCAACGGTTGGCAGCCGTTGGTCGATGATCGCGGTCCTGAACGGCTCTTCTGACTTCTCGCGACGCTGGCGAAAAGGTCTCCCCGAACTACTTCCTCGGCGCGAGCGAATCGATCGGTCCCTGGCGGAGTCGAACTGCCGTCACCGCACCGCTTGCGTCCTTCTGAAATTCCAGCGTGGCGTCGACGACCTTGTAGAAGAACAGCGTCTCTGATTCTGGAAAAATCGGAAACGCCGGCTGACCGGTCAACTGCGCCGCCAGCTGATTGCCCTGGAGCGTGATCGACAACTCGGCGTTGGACGGCATCTGATATGTGCCGACATAACGAGCGAGGGTCGTGGCCGGCAGCGTGGTTTCTTTGCGCTGCGTCGGCTCGACGACGGTGGCGCTTGTACGAGCCACTTTCCGTTCACGGCCGTTCTGGTACATCGCGGCGTGGCTGACCGCTCCGCTCGAATCCAGAAAGAATTCGAGCTGCGCGTCGACGACCTTGAGAAAGAACTTCGTCTCCGATTCCGCGAAGACTGGAATCTGCTGTTGACCGGTCAGCTGCGTTGTCAAATGATCGCCGACCAGCCGCATCATCATGTTGACGCCGGGCGCGAGTTCGTATGTGCCGACATATTTCGACAGCGTCGACACCGGCAGCGTGATCTCCTTTCGGTCTGAGGTGAGTGTCACCGTGCCGCCGTGCGCCAGATCGCCCAATTTCCCGGCAATCTGATCTGGTGCATTGCCGTTGAGATTGGCGAGCACCGCGACCGTCGTCCTGGTGTCTGGATAGTAGGCAAGGAAAGTGTTGAAGCCCTCGATGCCGCCGCCATGCTGGACGACTTTTCGCCCGTTCGTGGTCTGCACCATCACGCCGAACGCATAGTCGTTCTTGAACGGCGTCGTCATCCTTGCAAGCGACGCGGCGGTGATCAGTTTGCCGCCGAACAGGCCCTGCTCCCAGCGGAGCAGATCCTCGGTTGTGGAGTACAGCGCGCCGGCCGCGTGAGGGATGCTCATGTGAACAAACTCGGCATTCACCGGACCGGCCGGCGACGGCGCGTATCCGGCCGCGCGATGCAGGATGATGGCGGTGTTCGAGTCGTAGCCAGAGTCTTTCATCCCGAGCGGCGTGAAGATGTTGTCGGTCACGAACTTTTCGTAACTGCTGCCGGTGATCCGCTCGATCGTGTAACCGAGCACGAGGTAGCCGGAGTTGCTGTAGCTCATTCTTTCGCCCGGGGCGAAATCGAGCGGCTTGTCGCGCACGGTCGCGATCGTCTTCGCGACAGGCGTGTTCTCCAACTTCAACGACTTGTACTCAGGAAGGCTCGTGAAATTCGGAATCCCGGACGTGTGCGTCAGGAGATGAAAAATCGTGATCTTCTCCCACGCTGCGGGTGCGTCGGGAATGTACTTTGAAATCGGGTCGTCGAGTTTCAACTTCCCGCGTTCTTCGAGCAGCAGGATCGACGCTGCCGTGAACTGCTTCGTGATCGAACCGAGCCGGAACTTCGTCGCCGGAGTGTTGGGAATGTCCCATTCGAGGTTGGCTGCCCCGTACCCTTTATTGAGAATGACATCGTTGCCGCGGGCGACGAGCACCGTGCCCATGAACGTCTTGTTCCGGACGTAGCTCTGAACGACGTCGTCCATGCGCTGAACGTCCTGTGCCAGGCACGAGGTGGCGACGAAGAGGAGCAGGATCGCGTGTCGGATGGTTCTCATGCGGAAGAGCTTACAGCAATAACGGGTGGGTCCTGGGGAAGGAGCGCCGGGGAGCACTCGGCCTGAGCTTCGGAAGGCGAGCGCGGAATCAGTCCAGACTATGCCCGAGGAGCGGTAATCGGCTACGATCGGAATTGCGGCCGGGTGGTTCGTGGGGTGCTTCATGAAGAGCAGCGGCAGGCGGTGGGTCAGGATACTCGGCGCCATCATCGGCGCACTGGGCATCTCCGTCACTGCGGTTCAGGCGCAACGGATTTGGGCTGGTGGCTGGTTCAATCGGACGCCGCCGAGATTTCCCACTGCGACGACGTTCGACGGCAATTTTCATTTCTGCCGCATCATGTTCATGAGCGACCGGCGCGAGAAGCAGGGTTGGAGCACCGACTATCCTGGCGCCGACATCAATTTCAGCGTACGGCTTTCCGAGCTGACCAAAGTCCGCGTCACGCTGGCGCGCGATGGCGAAGAAGAAGTCCCCGACGCCGTCGTCGTCCGATTGACCGACGATGCGCTGTTTCAGTGCCCGTTCGCGTTGATGGAAGACGCCGGCACGGCGAGCTTTAGTGAGGCCGAGGTCCAGCGGCTCCGCGAATACCTCCTCAAGGGCGGCTTTCTCTTTGTGTCGGACTACCACGGGACCGCTGCCAGAGAGCAGTTCGACGAGGAGATCGGCCGCGCGCTACCACCGGACCGCTATCCTATCGTCGACCTGACGCCGCCGGATCACGACCATACGATCTGGCACAACATGTTCACCGTGTCACGCCTGCCGCAGATTGCGTCGATTCAGACGTGGCGGCGCACCGGCGGCAGCACGATCGAGCGCTGGAACGAGAGCGCCGCCCCGCCAGACGCCCGCGGTATCGCCGATTCTCACGGTCGCCTGATGGTGCTGATGATCCACAACTCCGACATCCCGGACCCGTGGGAGCGCGAAGGCGAGGACACGGAGTACTTCTACAAGTTCTCGCCGGACGCCTATGCCGTCGGCATCGACATTCTGCTATACGCGATGACCCACTGACGGCTCGAGGTTACACTTAAACTCTCGATGAGTCGTCCGCCGGGCGATGTTTCACTGCCCTCTCCGCGCGAGCGCTACGCGGCCGGTCAGCGCCTCCGTCAACGCGTGCCACGGCAGTCGCACGCAACGTGGACGCTCCTGACGCCGGCCGCCACCGACCGACTGCGCCCGATCTATCAAGTGAATCGCGACCGCTTGCCGCACTTGCTTCCGGAGAAATACAAGCGGATGCAGTCGTCGCCGTTTGCGTTCTTTCGCGGCTCCGCGGCGTTGATGGCCGCCGATCTCGCACGTACTCCGAGGACCGGCGTGATGGTGCAGATCTGTGGCGACGCTCACGTGCGCAATCTTGGCGCCTACGCCGCGGTCGACGGTAGTTTGGTGTTCGACCTCAACGACTTCGACGAGACGATTCCCGGCCCGTGGGAATGGGATGTGAAGCGTCTGGCCACCAGTTTGGTCCTCGCTGGGGAGGAATCCGGCCATTCACAGGCACGCTGCGAGGCCAGCGTCAGGGCGTTCGTCCTGTCGTACCGCACGCATCTCCGGATATTCGGCAAAATGCGTTTCGCCAGGCTGGCCCGATATCTGATTACACGCCAACGACGCAACCCGCTACTGGCCCAGATCTTTCGGGCGGCCGAACGCGTGACGCCGCTGCGTAATCTGGCGAAATTGACGGTCCAGCGGGCCGGACGCGTCAGGTTTCATGATCATCCGCCTCTCTTGGAGCACATCTCGGCGCGGCTCGCCGCCGATGTCGTGCGCGCGCTTGGAAAATATGCGGAGACCTTGAATGCCAGTCGACGACGGACGTTCGAGCGATACCGGCCGGTGGACGTGGCGTTCAAACTGGTCGGCACGGGCAGCGTCGGCACGCGCGATTATGTCGTCCTGATGTTTGGTAATGGTCCGATCGACCCGCTATTCATCCAGGTGAAGCAGGAACTGCCGTCTTGCTACGCGCCGTACCTGCGTCTCAATCGCTCCGTGCGCCACCAGGGGCGACGCGTGGCCGAGGGGCAGCAGATGATGCAGACCTTGTCGGATCCGTTTCTCGGATACACGAGCTTTGGCGGACACCAATACCTGGTCAGGCAGTTGGCGGATCACAAAGCCGCTCTCGATCCGTCCGATTTCGACCGTCGAACGCTTCCCGAGTACGCGGCGCTGTGTGGGGAGGTCCTGGCCAAAGGCCACGCACGCACCGGTGACGCGGCCGTGCTGGCGGGATACGCGGGCCGTACGCCGCGGCTGGATCGAGCGATCGCGGCGTTTGCAGTGGCCTATGCGGAACAGGTCAAGGCGGATTTCAAAGTCTTTCGCCAATCACAACGTCCGAAGTCGCGCTCGAGTCAACGCTGAGGCGTTCCGTTGTGACACGATATCCTATGGCCACACCCGATCTCGTCGTCCTGTACGAACACCCGGAGTGGCAAAAGCCGCTGTTTGCCGCGCTCGAGCGTCGCGGCGTCTCGTACGAGCGTTTCAACGTCAGCGAGGCCGCGTTCAGCAACCGGGATGCCCCGGCAGCACCTCTCTACTTCAACCAGGCAAGTCCAAGCGCGTATATTCGAGGCCACGCTCGCGCTGTGCCACTCGCGCTCGCCTACATGCGATCCCTGGAGCGTCAAGGTGCGCGCGTGCTCAATGGGGCCGACGTCTTTGCGCTCGAATTGAGCAAGAGCGCGCAGGCGACGCTGCTGCGGACGCTCGGCATCGACACGCCTTTTTCGATCACCTTCAACGACGTCGGCGCGCTCGGCCGCGCGATACCCGCGCAGATGCGTTGGCCGGCGCTGCTCAAGCCGGATCAGGGCGGCAGCGGCGCTCGAATCCAGGTCGTCTCTTCTATGGCGGAGACCGAGGCCGTCTTCAAGAGCGATCCGAACGTGTGGCTTCCGGACAATCTGTTCTTGCTGCAGGAATTTCTTCCCCACGATCCCGATCAGGGCATCGTGCGCATGGAGTTTCTGGGCGGTGAACTCCTGTACGCGATGCGCGTGAAGACGCACGGCCGTTTCAATTTGTGTCCGTCGCCCGTCTGTAATCCCGAAGAGGGCGAAGGGGCGTGCGAGGTGCCGGCGCCGGAAACAGTGCCTTCGCCGCCGGTCGAGTTCTATCCGTACCTCGAAGTGCCACGCGAAGCTGTCGAGATTGGCAAACGCATCGTCCGGGCAGCCCGCCTCGACGTCGGCGGCATCGAGTATCTGGAAACCGATGACGGGCGCCGTGTGTTTTACGACATCAACGCCAACTCGAATCTCCGGCCATCGGTCGCCGCGGCGTGGGGTGTCGATCCGTTCGATCGCGTCGTCGATTTCCTGGTGGAACAGCTCGTCGGTGCGGAATCGTCGCGCGCGTGAGATGCCCCAGACGTGGAGATTCACATGACTACGCAGGAAAGTCCTTTCTCCCAGGACGCGATCTCGACCAATCAGAGCGGACGGCTGACCGAAGATCAATCGCGACGGTGGACGCAAATCGCAAAGAATCGCCGCGACAGTGTCCGCGGCGTCGCCTATGTCTTTGCCGGCCTCGGCGCATTTCTGTTGTTTGCGACTGGTCCGGCAGAGAGCGCGACGCTGAGAGCCAACGGCGGTCTTGCGTTCCTCGGCTTCGCCATCGTCTTGTTTGTCGGCGTCAGCCTGGAGCCGGTCAATGCCGACGTGCGCGAGGGCCGTGTCGAATCGGTCGAAGGCGCGATCGCCAAGGGAAGAACCTATTTCGGGAGGGGCGGGTCGCGGAGTTCGTATCACTATTTCGACATTGCAGGCCGTCGCCTTTGGGCGTCGACGGCGGCCCATAAGGCCGCGCCGTCTGCCGGCTATGTCCGCGCCTACTTCCTCCCGCGCAGCCGTCGCGTCGTCAACCTGGAGGAGCTACCCGATCCGACGGTTCCGACGGGTTCGGGTGCGGCACAAGAGATTGTCTTGGACTACGCGCGTGCGCTCGGAAGCTTCGATCGGACGAAGATCGCCGAAGCGAGCGCGCGCGTCATGGCTCTGAAACATATCGTGGAAGGACCGCCGCCGCACGCTGCGGCGGATGGACGCGATGGTGCGCGATCGCGCCTCCGAGCCGACGACTTGTATGGCACCTGGACCAATCCCATGTTCACGGTCGCGTTCATGAAGAACGGCATCGCCACGTTGACCATGGCGATCGGCGGAACTCGTCGCGATGGCCACTGGTCCGTCGATGCGAACGGACGGCTGTTGACCGACGCCTCGGGCACGCTCGAGCCAGTCGAAGCGTCGCTCGAAGGACGACAGCTGACGATTACCATCGAAGGACAGCGAGTGATGTTGACCCGTTCGTCCTGAGCAGCCGCTCGCAGAGGTCAGCGCATCACGGTCAGCGCATCACGTTGACATCACCGCCAGCGCGCATTACTGTGAAGCTGTGCGCTGAAGGGCGCCAGCGGGTTCGCGCGAAGGGCCAAGCCCACCGTCATCTCTTCACTAACGGCTACGACACCGCCGTGCTGCCTGTCTGCGAACCACAGGGCTGAAGCATGGAGGTTGTATGCCGTCCCGCGAACTGCCCGCCCATCCGAATCTCGAACAACTGAAGAAGCAGGCCAAATCGCTCCTTGCCGCCGCGAAGGCGCGAGACATGGAAGCGCTGCAGCGATTCGCCGCGCTGCCTGCATTTGCCAGCAGGCCGGTCGAAGCGATTGCCGATGTCGATCTGGCACTGCATGACGCGCAATCGGTGATCGCCCGCGAGCACGGGTTCGCGTCGTGGAACGCATTGCGCGACGAGGTCGAGTCGCGCACGCTGTCGTTTGACGCCGCGCTTGACGAATTCATTCGTTGTGCGACTGGTGGCGCAACCGGCCGCGCGGAACGGCTGCTCGCGCTGTATCCAGGGATCGCGTCCGCGACGCTGCACACCGCGCTTGTGCTTGGCGATGATGCGGCGGTTGAAGAGCGGCTGAAAAGCAATCCGCAACTCGCACAACAGCCGGGCGGGCCGCAGGACTGGGAGCCGCTGCTCTACGCGTGTCACACGTCAATGCTCAAGAGCAATCCGGCGCGGCTCGACGGACTGGTGGCGATTGCTCGCCGTCTCTGCGCGCTGGGGGCGAATCCAAACGCGGAGTACCACTGGAACTGGCATCCTGAACTCCCGCGCACGGCGTTGTGGGCCGCCGTCTGCACCGTCGGACACTTGCCGCTCGCGCAGGTGTTGCTCGAGGCTGGCGCCAATCCTACTGACGGGGTCACTTCACATATTGCCGGAGGAGGCGGCAATCTGGATGCGCTCGAATTGCTTCATCGATACGGTTTGAACGTGAACGGGATTCCAGGCGGTGTCCCGCCGCTCGTCTACATGATGACGTGGGCTGACAATCCAGCCGGTCCGTACTGGCTGCTCGATCATGGCGCCGACGCCAATCTCGCCTGGGGCGACGCCGGCGAAGCGCCGTTGCATGTCGCCGCGCGTCGCTGGGACGTGCCGATGGTGCAGCGGCTCGTCGATTGCGGCGCGGACGTTTCCCGCCGACGTGCCGATGGAGCAACTCCGCACACCGTCGCCGAGCTGCAAGGCAATCGCGACGTCGCAGCCTGGCTGCTCGCACACGGCGCGGTCGATGAATTGTCGACCCTTGAACGATTCATTGCCGCTTGCGCGCGGGCGGACCGGAGATCGGCCGACGCGTTGCTGGCGGCTCACCCCGGCCTCCGATCCGAACTGCAACCAGAGCATCACCTCATGCTTCATCGTCCTGCGGAAAGCGGTAACGCTGCCGTGCTCGAGACGATGCTCGCTTGTGGATTCGATCCGGAAGCGACGGACAAAGATGGCGTGACGCCGCTGCATCGTGCCGCCATGGGTGGCCACGTCGAGGCGGTTCGTGTGTTGCTACAGCATGGTGCTGACGTCAATGCGCAGGACGGAATGTTCTCGGCGTCCCCGTTGGTATGGGCCGTCGAAGGGCGGAGAAACGCCAAACATCGCGATGCCGACCATGTTGGCGTTGCCCGAGTGCTGATCGCGGCCGGCTCCCCGCTCGAATGGATTCCACCGGCAGGCGCGCCAGACATCGAGAGCACTCAGGATGCATTGACGCAGCTCCGGCGCGACGCTCGGTAAAACCCGGGGAGCAGCCACGAATTGTCGTGGGTGATCTGAGCGGCCGCAACCTCAGCTGCATGGTCATGATCCACCGATTGAGCGGAGGCGTCGGCAGCGCTAGACTGATCGTCTGCGCTGAAGGTTGACGTCTTGGAAATTCCACATCGACGAACTCAGACATCCATCAAAAAAAGCAGGAGGTAGCTCATGGGCCTGAGAGACACGTACGCGTATGCGATTCAGACCGCCAAGGGCAAGTTCCAGGGCAACGCCGAAGAGCGTGAAGGGAAGCTCTATTTCAAAGGCAGCGTCGCGACCGAAGCGGAGAAGAACGAAATCTGGAATGCGATCAAGACGATTCCCACCTGGCAAAAGGATGTCGTCGCCGATATTCAGGTGACTGGCGGATCGGGCGGCGGCGGAACCGCCACGGCGACCGCAACCGCCACCGCCGGGAAGACCTACACGGTCAAGGCCGGCGATACGCTGAGCAAGATCGCGAAGGAATATCTGGGCAATGCCAACGCCTACATGAAAATCTTCGAGGCGAACCAGGATCAGTTGAGCGATCCAGACAAGATCAGGCCTGGTCAGGTACTGCGATTACCGTAACCGAACGACGTGGCATCAATCCTCAGCCGAGGGCCGGTGATCCGCCGGCCCTCTTTTTCTTTGTGGCCTCCTCGCGCGCACCCCAACCGATTCCGCTGGTGAAGGACGTCGGACGCGATTTAGGATCGGATATCCGGTCAAGGAATGCATCTTGCTGCGCCAGAGATCTCCTCACACGACCGCAGAAGGAGAGCAGTCATGGCAACCACCACCGCACCGCCGCGCACAGCGGTTTTGGCGGCGATCGTGTCGATCTGTGTGACGAGCCTGGTCGCGCAGACCGAAATAAAGCTCCCGAAGAACCGATTTACTCCGCAGCAGGACGTGGAACTGGGCCGCGAGGCCGCTGCCGAAGTGCGGAAGCAGTACCCGATCATTCAGGACGAGAAGATCGCGAGCTACTTGACCAGACTTGGCGATCGCCTCGTGGCGGCGGCGCCCGCCGAACTGAAACAGCCAGTCTACGAATATTCGTTCACGCCGGTGAACGTCAAAGAGATCAATGCGTTTGCGCTCCCGGGCGGGCCGATGTTCGTGAACCGGGGCATGTTCGATGCCGCGGAATCAGAGGGAGAAGTCGTCGGTGTGATGGCGCACGAGCTCTCGCACGTGCTGCTTCGACACGGCACCGCGAACATGTCAAAGGCGCAGAACCCGTGGCTCCAGCTCGGGCAGCTTGCTGGCGCGGTCGGTGGCGCGGTCGTGGGAGGAGCGGCGGGATCGGCGATTACCCAAGGCAGTCAGCTTGGCCTCGGCTCCTTGCTCCTGAGATACAGCCGCGATTTCGAGAAGCAGGCGGACCTTCTCGGTTCCCAGATGATGGCGCGCGCGGGCTACGATCCGCGGGCCCTGGCGCATATGTTTCAGACGATCGAGGCTGAGTCGAAGGGGGCCGGCGGCACACCGCAGTGGTTGAGCAGCCATCCGAATCCAGGCAATCGTACGCAATACATCAACAAAGAAGCGGACACGTTGACGGTTGCAAAGCCGGCCGACATGAGCAGCTTTGAGCCGATTAAGACTGCCTTCGCGTCGCTCCCTCCGGGGAAATCGATGGCGGAAGTGGAGAAAGGTGCGGCAGGCTCGGGCGGCGGCGAGCCGGCCTCAGTCGGCACGCCAGGACAACCGGTGCCGCAGCCTTCTGCGCAGTATCGGGAGATTAGCGGGGGTAAAGTCTTTCAGGCAGCGGTTCCGACGAACTGGACGACGCTCTCGGCGAACAACTCGATCAAAGTGGTTCCTCAAAACGGCTACGGCCAGGTCAACGGTCAGACGATCTTCAGCCACGGTGTCGAATTCGGCATCGTAAAAGCATCCTCGCGAGACTTGAAGGCAGCTACGAACGAGTGGCTGAAAGCGGTCGCCCAGGGTAACCCTGAGCTAAAACTCGCGGGAGAGCAGCAGCCGGTTCGGATCTCTCAGCGGTCGGGCCTGGCGACGCCACTCATAAACCCGTCGCCGCTCGGTGGCAGCGAGCACATCGGTGTTTACACGACGTTCCTTGCGAATGGGACGCTGTTCTACTACTTGACCGTCGCACAGGAGAAAGATGCGCAGGCGTTCGAGGAGACGTTCCGCAAAATCGGCGAATCGATCAGGTTGGCCGAGGCGCGCTGACCCGCGCGCCTAATCCTTTTCTGCGAGCAACAGGCGCTTGACCTCCTGAAGCTCCTGCTTCTTCTCTCGTGTCACCCTCGGAAACTTCAGGTCGAGATCGGCAATCGTCTGCCACGCGATGGCGGCAACCGCCAACCGTGTAAACCATTTGTTGTCTGCCGGGACGACGTACCACGGCGCGTCAGGCGTGCTGGTCTCCGCCATCATGTCCTCGTACGCCTCCATGTAGTCGCCCCAGAACGCACGTTCCTTCACATCACCGATCGAGAACTTCCAGTTCTTGTCGGCTTCATCGATGCGCGAGAGAAACCGGCGCTTCTGCTCCTCTTTGGACACGTAGAGAAAGAACTTGATGATGACGGTGCCGTTGTCGACGAGGTGGCGCTCGAAATCGTTGATCTCGCGAAACCGTCGCTTCCAGATGTTCCCTTTCTTCAACGCCTCTGGCAGCTGCTGTGCCGCGAGCACTTCCTTGTGCACGCGGGCCACGAGCACCTCTTCGTAGTAGGACCGGTTGTGGATGCCGATGCGTCCCCGCTCCGGAAGCGCCTTCATCGACCGCCACAGATAGGTGTGATCCTGTTCCTCGGCGGACGGCGCTTTGAAGCTGAAGACCTGACAGCCCTGCGGGTTCACCCCTGACAGGACATGCTTGATCGCGCCGTCCTTGCCGGCGGCGTCCATCGCCTGAAAGATGATGAGCACGGCATACGTGTCCTGCGCATACAACAGCGCTTGTTGTTCGGAGAGCCGGCGTACGCCATTGGCGAGGAGCACCCTGGCGTTTTCTTGTTTGACCGACGCCGTCCAGGCCGGGTCGTAATCTTTCTTGAGCCGAATTCGACGGCCCGCAGGCACAACGAGTCGCTTCATCAGTTTGCGGATGTCCTTCATGGCTGTCCTCGAATGTGCCTCAGTTGACCACGGATCTCGTGACGCTGTCGAGATTCATCCCCCTCCTCACGCGCCGCACGTAGGTCACGCCCATCGGCCGTGATTGCACTATGCTGGTCGTTCCGGGTGCGCAACGCATCGCGAGAGTTGGTCAAGGCAACCCGCCCATGGTGGACGGCAATCGTCGGAGGATGTCCATGGATATGAACGCGGTTATTCAAAATGCGGGAGCGACGCTGGTCGCGGTTGCGTGGAAGGTGGCGGGCGCGGTCGTGCTATGGCTGATCGGCCGCTGGCTCATCACCTTCTCGCTGAATATCATGGGGAAGGCGCTCGCCAAACAGCAGTTCGACCTCACCCTCAGCCGATACACTCAGACCGCATTGAGCATTCTGCTCAACGTTGCGCTCGCCGTCGCGATTCTCGGATTCTTCGGGGTTGAGACGACGACCTTTGCTGCGCTGATCGCGGCCGGAGGCGTCGCCATCGGCGTCGCCTGGGGCGGCTTGCTCGCCAACTTCGCGGCGGGTGCGTTTCTCGTCTTCTTTCGCCCGTTCAAGGTTGGGGATGCGGTGAGCGCCGGCGGCGTCACTGGCGTCGTGGAAGCTGTCGGCTTGTTCGGCACCACAATCAATACACCAGACAACGTCCGCACCATCGTCGGCAACAACAAGATCTTCTCCGACAACATCCAGAATTTTTCGGCCAACCCGTATCGGCGAGTCGACCTGACGGCGACGATCAGCAATTCCGTCGATCATCGTCAGGCGATTCCATTGCTCAAGCAGCGCCTCTCGACCATTCCAAATGTCCTGGCCTCGCCAGCGCCCGATGTCGACGTGCTGCAGTTCTCTCCCGCCGGTCCGCAACTCTGCGTCCGCCCGTATTGCAGCAACGAGCACTATTGGCAGGTGTACTTCGATACCAATCGGCTGATTCGCGAGACATTCGGCGAAGCCGGGTTCCCGGCGCCGATGCCTGCATATGCCGTGACCGGATCCTTTGCTCCGCCGCCGCTGGATCTTGCAGGCCGATAACGTTCAGATTGGGCACGTCACATCGCTGATCGGGGTCTGGCCCACGGGGTCGATGAGGTCATACCCCGGTCATCCTGTTACATACTTCGCTTTCGTATCGTCGAGTCGGGGCGCTCTGCTTCAGAAGTTAAGCACGAGCTTGCCGCCCCATGGCTTGCGACGTGCATCGCTCGAATCAAAGAGAGCGCTTTTGCCTCGAACTGCGTTGTTTTGATACGGCAGGGGATGAAATTCTTTCCGCCAGAGGATGAAATTCGTGCGCAGTTGCGCGACTTGACCTCGCAGACTCGTCAGTTGCGGGCCGATCTCGAGGGGCTCATCAAACGTCGAAGCCCATCAGGCGCAGCATTTTCGCACGACCAGCGATATCGATTAAGGCCAGAGCGATCGTCGGCTTCATCGGAGCGACCCCGTCCGGCACCGGATGGAGCTGATTCGAAAGTCAAAAAATCCAAAGCGCGATCGTCCAAGAACAACCGATAGCGCGAGCCTCATCCGAAGCTTCGCTCCTCTCCAATCCGTCAACGCCGACTGACATCGCCTTCGGCCTCGGCAATACGAACCGCCGGCCGGGAATGTGCGAGCGGCGAGTACACCGACACCTCGAACTGATTACGGCCGTACGTCAGCGCGGCGAGACGATCGTCGGCGACCGGGATCAATCGCAGAGCGCGCGTCCAGGCGGCCGTAGAAAACGTTTCGCCAGTGGGAAGGTGGATGGCAACGGGACGGCTGTTCACCCATCCCGTAAGCCAGCCGGGAACCATCGTCTGCTCGCCGACGAATCGATCGTCGAGATGGCCTACGCCCCGAACCCGGCCGGTTGCGTCAATCGTGACGATATGGGTGCGGCTGCCATCGTATGCGGTGCAGGCCAGTGTTCCTGTCGCGACGAGATCCGCGGCGCACTGGACGTCCAGCTTTGAGTAGGCGGATTGCTGACGTCCTTGCTCCGAGAGCATCGCGTATCGAGAGGCCACATGCGGCGGCATGAGCAGCTGCGCCCAGGTCCATTGGCTCGGCATGGCCCGACCCATGACCGTCCCCTCGTAACGAGTCTCGAGAATGAGAGCGTCGGAGCCGGCGCTCGTCATGGCAGCAATGTAGCCGTCGCGATCCTGCGCGACGGGCCAGCGGTGCTCCTCGATGCCGGATCCATCGAGTCCACCTTCGATACGCACAATCGTGTCTTCCCCATTCCACCCGAGAAGTTGCCAACGGCCACCAGCACGATCCACCGACAGCGACGCCTGCGAGAGGCTCTCGACGACCTGTTGCCAGATCACGTCGCTGGAACTGCCCAGCCGTCGCGCACTGACTGTTGTCTCTCCTGTGCCTGAGCGCACCATGAGCAGCGCATCATCGTTGACGAACGCGATATCGTCGGCTGCGATCGACACGAGCGGGTTGCCGACCCGTCCTACTTGAACATGCGGTTCGTGGCCGCCGTCCGGATCATAGTTTCTGTACACCGCGACGTATCGGCCATCCGGAGAAAGTTCAATCCTGGAAGCGCCCGCGGGAACAGCGAAGGTCTGGACCGGCGACGCGTCGAGAACGCTCCAGCGGACTGGTGCGCTGCGGACGAGAAATGGATCGCTGCCGAACCGATCGAGAAACGTAGTGGAGGCAATCGCAGTCAGGACCACTGCGATCGATGCGGCAGCCGCTGCCCCGCGACGGGCGGGTCGCCCCGTCGAGCAGACGAGAACTCCCGCAAGTGCGACTAGAAAAATGGTTGCGGACGGAACAGCTCTCGCCGCGCGATGCAGAGCGACAACATCGACGCCGTGCATGCCAATTACGACGATGCTACAGAGCGCGCCGAGCGCCAGCACTGCGATCGATCGGCGCGGATCGGCTCGGCCGGCGCGTCGCAGCATCCAGGCAAATCCGAAGAAGACGAGGCTGAGAACCGCAAGAATCCACGACAACTCTCCGAACGGCCCGCTTCCAAAATCGCGGAATACGATGGCTGCCGATGCCATCGCGGCGAGTCCGGCGCCCACAAACAATGGCAGCGTGGGCTGCAGCCAGGCCAAGAGCGCGATGAGCGCCAACCCAATCTGCGACAACGACAGCGCCATCGTGACCAACGTGAGCATGATCACTTTGTAAATGCTCGGCTGCAGCGTTGTCGTTCGAGGCGGTGGATCCGCGAGCCGGCCGTCGACGGTGTCGAGTAACCCCTGCACTGGAGCCACGTCCGACTCGCGTAGAGGCAGTTCCCACCGCCGCGCCGCCGGGCCTACGGCGACCAGTCGTGTTGTGCGGCCTGGCCTCGCCTCAACTCGCAGCTCGGTCAAGTGGGCGTACGAGAGTGTGTAGGCGATGCCATCGCCATCGATCCAGTGCAGCCCGGATTCGTCGAAGGCGACCGTTGAACGACCGTCGTCGCTGATGAATGTATGCGTGGTTGAGAGCGGAACAGGTGCCGACCCTGCCGCCTTGCGAATGTCGCGAATGCGGCGCGCGAGGCTTGGGTGCGTGGCTGACTGTTCGGTCTGGTTCGCGACCCGCCGCGGTAGTCGTGCCAGCGTGTACAGTTTGGTCAACCCGCCCACGAGCGCTTCGGGATCGCCGGTAAGCTCCACCGCCCTGAGATCGCACATCGTTTCCTGTCGCTGGCGCCCTTTCGCACGCACGGCCAACGACGCCGCGACCGAGAGTATCCAAAAGGCATTCGGCAGAAGCCCCCAGTCGATACCAGCTACACGCGCGATCGGTGCCGCGATTGCGCCACCAGCTATCAGCAGCATGGTGCGCGTCCGCAGACGTCGGAGGTATGCCGCGTTGAAGTGATCGAAATGCGCCAGCTCATGAGCGCATATCGCGACAATTTCCCGTCGCTCAAATCGCTCCAGCACGGTATCGGTAAACAGCACGGACGGGTTTTTGTGCGAAGGAAGAGCCAGGGCGTTGGCGATCACTCCGCCATTGAGGACGATGCGATCGAAGCGCATCCCGGGAAGATCGCATTTCACCGCCAGCGCGCGACATGCATCGAGGAGTTCTCCTTCGGGTAGCGGGGCAGTCCGCAGACACCATCGCGCTACGTCGGTGTATCGAATGTTCCAGAGCACGAGCATGCCGCCGAGTCCGAGCGCCGCGATCCAGTCATAGCGGCCAGCACGCGTCGCAACATCGGGCAGTAGGACGACGGCAATCCAGAACCCGAACATGCCCAAGATCGTTCGCGGATAGAAGAGGCAGTAAGAAGGGAAACTCCAGGTCTCGCGGTACAGCGCTCGTCGAAGCGGATACGCTGCTGCAACGAGACCGGCATAAGTGATCACGCCGCAGCCAATGGCGGTGACCGCGACATGGTCCGCCATCAACACCGACACCCACGTGCAGCCGGTGGCGGCAGCGATGAACAGCGCCCCGTTGCGACGCCGATGCGCCGCGAGAAGTTCGGGTAGTGCCGGGTTATTGATTTGACGAAGGAGCCGTCGTGAGAAAAACCAGGCAACCGCGCCCGGGACGAGCGCTATGACAAGTAGAATCGGGTAGAGACTCGTCGAATCCAGGAACATGGGGCTTGGCCGAATGATCGTGCTCGGCAAGGCCCATGCCCCGTCAGGTTATTCGCCCGAGCGTGACTGAACTGGTTGACACAGTTTGAGTTCTCCGATGTCGGTCAGACATCTTGCGACGCGAGTCGATGCGGAAAGCGCGGCTCGATTACGAAATAGTGTTCGTCAGAGCCGACAAGCCTCACGCCGCAGGCGGCAGCGCAGGCCGGGAGTGCCCAAATACCCGCCACGCCAGCGGCAGCGTCGTCACGGCACCGATGGCCATGAGCGTCCGCCCAACCGCCACTCGTTGTTCAGTCGACAATTTTCCAGCAACCAAGAGGCCGATGCCGGCTCCGAGCATCCCTCGAGTCATCGCGATCAGAACGATGTCCGATAGATTCAGCTGTTTTTCGATCCCCATTGGAGGTCTCCATTAATAGAAGGAGGGTTCCGGTGCATCACCTGTACCGGGCTTACTGGCGAGGCTAACACTCCCACCTCAACGGCAACCGGTTGGCCTACACTATGGTCGATGTTGTACGTCTTTGTGCGGGGTTCACAGCGCAAGACTTGCGAAACCCGCTTGAGCGCGGATGGGACGGGATACGAACTGGTCGTAGCCGAGGACGGCGTGGAACGCGTCGATCGCTACTCAACCATGGACCGTCTGCTCGCCCGTGAGCACGAGTTGCTTCAGGCGTGGCGCGCGCAAGGCTGGACTGAACCGCAGGGAAAGCACTGACCCACAGGCAGGGGACCCGCGTGTATAATTTACCGTCCGTTGGTGTGGTCTCTGATCCCAGACGGAGGGTGCGTGCGCGCGTTTCTGGTCGCTTTTATCCTGTTGTTTGCGCTCGCGATCGCCGGCTCTGCCCAGCGAGCGCAGCAAGACGCCATTGCACCAGTCGCGCAGCTTCCAACGCCTAGCGCTTCGGCCCCCGCCACCAAGGATTCGCCGGCATCCAAAGAGCCCAAAGAGACGGTCGAGGGTTTCGACAACCTCATTCGGCCCTTCGTCTCCGAGAATTGCTTTCCTTGCCACGGATACAAGAAACAAAAGAACGGGCTGAACCTCGAGTCGTTCGAATCGGCTGCCTCGCTGACCGACGAACACGAGCGATGGGCGGAAGTCGTCAAGAAGCTTCGCGCCAGAGAGATGCCTCCCGAGGAAGAGCGGCAGCCGTCTGAACATCAGCGACAGGCGGTCGCCGGCTGGCTGGCCAAGGAACTCGATCGCATCGACAAGCTCACGCCGCCCGATCCGGGCAGGGTGACGGCCCGCCGTCTGAATCGCACCGAGTACAACAACACGGTCCGCGATCTTCTCGGCGTCGACATGCGGCCCGCCGACGATTTCCCGCAGGACGATGCCGGATACGGGTTCGACAACATTGCGGACGTCCTGTCGTTGTCGCCGGTGTTGATGGAAAAGTACGTGTCGGCGGCGGAGAAAGTGTCGCGGGTGGCGCTGTTCGGTCCGCCGATCTTGAAGCCGACGCTGACGCGCCTTCGTTCGGATGGCCGACGCGTGCGCGAGGCGAAGACGTTTCCTGGCGACTACGACGTTACGGGACTCAGCCTGCCGAATGCGTTTCACGCGATGTATCGCGTCCCCGTCGATGGGGAGTACGTCGTTCGAGTTGCGCTTGCCGGGTTACGGCCCGCGGGCTCCGAACCGATCTCCGTGACGTTGTGGGTCGACGATCACCTGCTGCAGACGATCCCATTCGATCTCGAGCGTTCGGCGACGTTCAACGACGATCGCCAGGATTTCGGTGGGCAGATGGTGGAGTTCCGGGCGAAGCTCACGCAGGGCGACCGGCATCTCGCCGTCGCTATTCCGCGAATTTTCGAAGGACTTCCGGCGAGTTTCAACGGTCCGCAGCCGTCAACACGCCCCACTCCGCCGCCGCGCGAATTCAAGCCACCGCCGAATGCGACGCCCGAGCGGATCGCGCAACTGAAGAAGATGTTCGACGACACGCAAGCCGAACTGGCGAAGATCCCGATGAACGGTGTGCGCATCAACACGCTCGACATCGGCGGACCGTACTCGCAGACGACCGGGCCGACGCGCGCGAGCCTGCAACGGATTTACACGTGCGGCCATCTAAATGGCGTTCACACGCCGATGTGTGCGCGCCGGGTCGTCACCGATTTCGCGCGACGCGCCTTCCGGCGCCCAGTCAGCGCGGCAGAACTGGCGCCGTACATCAAGTTGACCGAGCAGGCGGAGAAGGAAGAAGGCTCGCTGGCGGAAGGGCTCGCGATCGGGATTCAGGCAATCCTCGTGTCGCCAGACTTTCTGTTCCGGATCGAACGCGACCGCGCGCCTGCCGGAGCAAAACCGGCGGCACACTATCCGATTTCTCAGCACGAGCTCGCCTCACGCCTGTCCTACTTCCTCTGGTCCAGCATGCCCGACGCCGAGCTGCGACGAGCTGCCGATCTGGGAACCCTGCGGAATCCTGCAGTCTTGACGGCGCAGATCCGGCGAATGCTGCGCGACCCCAAGGCGAATGCGCTGGCGGAGAATTTCGGTGGCCAGTGGCTGCAGTTCCGCGCGCTCGAATCGGTGACGCGCGATCGCGATCGGTATCCGGATTTTGAAGACTACCTGCGCTTCTCGATGCGGCGGGAGACGGAGCTTTTTGTCGAGGACGTCATCCACCAGGATCGCAAGATTCTGGACTTCATCGATGGCAACTACTCGTTCCTCAACGAGCGGCTCGCGCGGCACTACGGTGTGGCGGATGTCTCGGGTCCCGAGTTCCGACGCGTCGATTTGAGCGACACGCCCAGGGCCGGCGTGCTGACTCAGGCGAGCGTGCTGACCGTCTCGTCGTATGCCACCCGCACGTCGCCGGTGCTGCGAGGACGATGGGTGCTCGACAACCTGCTCGATGCGCCGCCGCCCGAGCCGCCACCCGATGTTCCGAACCTCAATGAATCCGAGATCGGTACGGCGGCCTCGATGCGCGAGCAGCTGGAGCAGCATCGGAAGGACCCGACCTGTGCCGCCTGCCACCGCCGGATGGATCCGCTCGGCTTCGGTCTCGAGAATTTCGATGCGATCGGCGCGTGGCGCACGATCGACGGTAAGTTCCCCATCGATGCGACGGGGACGCTGCCAGACGGGCGCAAATTCAATGGGCCGCAGGAGCTCCGGAACATCCTGCGAGCCGATCACCAGGCATTCGAACATTGCCTGACGGCGAAGCTTCTCACCTACGCGCTCGGCCGCGGGCTGGAGCGCTACGACAAGAGGACGGTCAGCGGGATCGTCAGTCGACTGCCGGAGCACCAATACCGGTTCTCGGGACTGATTCTGGAAATCGTCAACAGCCTGCCCTTCCAGTCGCGAAGGGCCGCGATCACTGCGAGCACAACACCATGATGCTTACCCGCACACACCTGCCGCGCCGCTCCTTTCTCAAGGGAATGGGGGCGGTCATTGCGCTGCCGATGCTCGATGCGATGACCCCCGCGTTGGCGGCCGCGCGGGCACAGTCGCGCCCGGTCCGGCTCGGCTTCACCTACGTGCCCAACGGCATCACCATGCCCGACTGGACGCCGAAGGGCGGTGGCGCCGAGTTCGAGTTCGCGCGCGTCATGAAGCCGCTCGAACCATTCCGGCAGGACATGGTCGTGCTCTCGGGCCTTGGCCATCGAAACGGCCAGGCGCTTGGCGACGGCCCAGGCGATCACGCGCGTGCCGCGGCGTCGTACCTCACTGGCGTACACCCACGCAAAACCGCCGGGGCTGACATTCAGAACGGCATCTCGGTCGATCAAGTGGCGGCACAGCAGATCGGCGCCGCGACACGGTTTGCGTCACTCGAGCTCGGGTGCGACGATTCACGGACGATCGGCAACTGTGATTCCGGGTATTCGTGCGCGTACACGAACAGCCTGGCCTGGCGCGGACCAGCCACGCCGATGCCGCCGGAAACGAACCCCCGGCTCGTCTTCGAACGCCTGTTCGGCGACATTGACACCAGCGTGCCGGCCGACGTGCGCGCGCGGCGCCTCATGTACCGCCGCAGCATTCTGGATCTCGTCAACGAGCGAACGACCAAGCTGGCGTCGACCCTCGGTCCGGTGGATCGACGAAAGCTGGATGAGTATCTGACCTCGATTCGCGAGATCGAGCAGCGGATCGAAAAAGCCGAGAAGGACATGACCGGCCTGGTGCCGACGATCGACAAGCCGAGCGGTGTGCCGGTCGTCTACGCCGACTACGTCAATTTGATGTTCGATCTGCAGCTGATCGCGTTCCAAGCCGATCAGACTCGGATCGTGACGATGATGATGGGCCGTGAAGGGAGCATGCGCACTTACCCGGAGATCGGTGTTCCCGATCCGCATCATCCGCTGACACACCACCGAGGCAACGTCGAATGGATCGAGCGTGTGACCAAGGTCAACACACATCACATGGAGCTGTTCGCCGGGTTCATCAAGAAGATGAAGGAGACGCCCGATGGCGACGGCTCTCTCCTCGATCATTCGATCATCGTCTACGGCAGCGGCCTCAGCGACGGCAACCGCCATATCCACGAGGACCTGCCAGTGGTGCTCCTGGGGCACGGCGGCGACTTCCGCCTCGGCAACCACATCGTCTATCCGAAGGGCACGCCGATGACCAACCTGTATCTGACGCTGCTCGATCGAATGGGCGTGCAAGAGGAGACGATCGGCGACAGCACGGGAAGGATCGAGCATCTGACGGATCTGTAGCCGGCTAATCGCGTTGTTCGAACGAACCACGAACCAAAAACATCAAACCACAACCGAGAACATAAAACCAAAAACCAAGAACTGACCACCAGTTTACCGTCACGTT
This sequence comes from Vicinamibacterales bacterium, assembly GCA_051986585.1. GTDB lineage: Bacteria > Acidobacteriota > Vicinamibacteria > Vicinamibacterales > 2-12-FULL-66-21 > JALZOC01. The sequence continues at coordinate 54,815 of JBPYFA010000293.1, forward strand.
CCAATTCGAGCTTTTGCCAACATGCGCAAAGCGTTTCGAATGTCGGTTCACCCCGGTGAGGAGGCGGAGTACATCCGCCGGCATCAGCCAATCTGGCAGGAGCTCGAGCGGACGCTTCTCGAGCATGGCGTGCACACCTACTCAATCTTTCTAGATCGCGGTACGAACCATCTGTTCGGGTACGTCGAGTTCGAAAGCGAGGCGCAGTGGAACGCGATCGCTGCGACGGATGTGTGCCAGCGCTGGTGGTCGCACATGCGCGACGTGATGCCGACCAATCCTGATCACAGCCCGGTCAGCGTCGCGCTCGAAGAGGTATTTCATATCGAACATCCGTGACTTGTCGAAAGAGACAACAGGAGAAAGGAGAACGGAGAACATACTATTTATTCTCCTTTCTCTTTTCTCCTGTTAATCTCGTGGCTTGATCGCAGCGTGACAGTGAATGCCGTTGAATTGAGAACTGGGCTGGAAGCTGGGAGCTGGAAGCTGGCAGCTGTCAAGATCGAAGTCATCGTCCAAACGGTCGCCGACGCGCGCGCTGCGACCGACGGGGGAGCCGACCGTCTCGAGGTCGTCCGTTCGATGCGCGATGGCGGGCTGACGCCATCGTTCGCTGTGGTCGAGGAGATCAAGCGCGCGACTTCGTTGCCACTGCGGGTGATGGTTCGCGAAAACGCCGGGTTCGAGACCTCTAACGCGGAGATCGAAATCATGAGGGCGGCGGCGTGGAGCTTCACGAAGCTTGGCGTCGACGGGCTGGTGGTCGGCTTTGCGAAATCGGGGGAACTCTCGCTCGCCGAATTCGGGAACGTCATCGAAGCGGCTCCCGGCCTACCCATCACGTTCCATCGCGCGTTCGACTCGCTCAGCGATCCACTCGGCGCAATTGACCGGTTGTCCGCCAATCCACGGATCGATGGCATTCTGACGAGCGGCGGTGAAGGAACAGCCGCGGAGCGGTGCGCGCGACTTCGTGACTACGTCTCGCGCGCACGTTCGCGACTGACGATCATCGCGGGCGGCGGCGTCGACCAGGAAAGCTTTCGGTTGTTGGTTGAGGATGGCGCCGTCGAGTGGATCCATGTCGGCCGCGCCGCACGCGACGGCGTCGACGCCGAGGGCCCCGTCTCCGCCATCAGCGTGCGGCGGCTGCGGAACCGTGCGAGGGACCTTGGCTCTTGTTAGACCAAGAGCCAAGGTCCCATTTCAGCATTCAGAATTCAGCGTTCCACTTTTCAGAATCGTACCTTCACGCCGAGCTGGACCTGCCGCTCAGTCGTTCCGCACAGCGAACAAGACGGACTCGAGAGCATCGCCGTAATCGTGCCGCCGGCGGCGTTGTCGAACGTCGTGTTTGGATTGGCGAACTGCGGATGATTCAGGACGTTGAACGCCTCCAGCCGGAACTCCGTCGCCAGCCTTCCGATCCTCGTGTTCTTAACCAGCGACGCGTCGATATTGAACGATCCGGGGCCGCGGATGATGCCGCGCCCGGCGTCACCATAGGTTCCGGTGATGTCGGGCGTGCGCACGAAGCACGACGTGTCGAACCATTTGTCGATCGTCGGGTTTGAGAGGGTGCCGTCGCAGAGACGATTGGGCCGATTCCCGGTTCCTGTTGACTGCACGTTTTGCGTCTGGCTGATGGTCAGCGGTAGACCGCCGCGGAGGTACAGAATCCCGCTCAGCTGCCAGCCACCGTATAGCTTTTCCCTCGCCCACGGGAACTCGTATACCCAGCTCGACGAGAAGGTATGCCTCACGTCGTAATCAGATGGCCCCCAGTTGTATTGCAGGTCGTATGCGTTGGTGATACCCGACTCGTTATCCGACGCGTAGTCCATCGACTTGCCGAGCGTGTACGAGTTCAGGAACGAGAAGTTGTTTGCGAAGCGGCGTTGGAACTTCAGCAGCATCCCGTTGTAGTCAACTTTCCCGATGCTCTGTGCCTGGCTGACCGATCGGAGCAGCGGGTCAACCTTGATGAACGGACGGTTGACATTCGCGTCGCTGACGCCGACGACCGGAGGCGCCTGGTTGACATCGACCTTGAGCACCATCTGCCTGCCCTGGGATCCAACATAGGCGGCCTCCACCATGTAATTGGTGCCAAGGCCCCGCTGCACGTTGATATTCCATTGCCGGGCGTAGGCGTCCCGGAAGTTGACGTCGAAAGCTGATCGCGTGTTGCCGGCGGGGCTGGCGTTGGGGTTGACGCCCGTCGGCGTATCTAAGCCGGTTTTCATCAGTAGATCGGTGCCGTAGCTGCTCGGGTTGGGTGTGAGCGCTGTGGATTGCAGGAACGGCTGATTCTGCGCCTTTGACGACGAGGTGCCGCCGGGCGAGAAGTTCCAGAACACGCCGAAGCCTCCGCGGATGAGGGTCTTGCCCGTCCCATTCAGGTCGTAGGCAAAGCCGAAGCGAGGGCCGACGTTACCTTTCGAGTAGGTCTGCAAGTACCGGCCGACATGGATTCCACCTATCTGCGCATTGTCGCTGGCGATCACGAATGCGCCGTTCGTCACGTCGAAATTCGATTGCCGGTCATCGACTTCGGTCCAGGGGGGATAGACGTCCCACCGCAGGCCGAGATTGACGGTCAGCCTGCTCGTCGTGCGCCAGTCGTCCTGCAGGTAGAGGGCGAACTCGGGACGTTTCTCCGTGTAGGTCAGGACCTCTCCGGATTCGGTGATGCCGGAGAGATTGCGAATCTTCTGCGAGGTGAGGCCAAGGAGGAAACTGGCCACGTCAAAGCCGGTCGAGCTGTTGACAGTGCATCCGGCAGGTTGCCCGGCACAGTTCGACGTCTGGTTGTTGTTGAACTGGAACTGCCCGACGATGTTGTCGGCGTTCAGGACTTCGCGCGAGCGCAGGGTGAGGCTGCCACCGGCTTTCATGGTGTGCTTGCCGGCCGTCCTGGTCACGTTGTCGAACAGCTGATAGTCGTTCTGGTTGGTGATGAGCGGCTGATTGCTGTTGGCACCGAGATTTCTGATGTTCTGGAAGGTGAGCTGCGTCATCGCCGAGGTGACCGGACTGAAATTGATGCCCGGGATTCCGACGGCCGCAGCCGGATTGGTGCCGTAATCGATCGATGTCATGTTGAATTTGATCGACGACCAGCCGAACCGAAACTCGTTGAGCAAGTTGGTGCTCAAGGTCTGTGTGTCGTTGATCGCCATGCTCTGCGCCTTGATGTTGCCGTCGCCGGCGCCGAACGTGGCACCGGCATCGCCGTGCGGCAAGGTTGCGGGCTGCAAACGGTGCGTCTTTTCAAAGCTGTAGCGGACGAAGAAGCGGTTGGTCGATGTCAGGTTGTGATCGACCTTCACGTCGAACTGGTTGTCCTGCCGCTCCTTGACGGGATTGATCAGGTAATTACTGATCGTTTGCCCGTTTGACGCCTGACGCGTGCCGGCCGTGTTCGGCTCCGGATAAAGCTGCGACAGGATGTTCTTGGCCACCGCGTCAATCCGATCCGCCGGAATGATGTTGCCGGGGAAGGGCTGGCCGGTCAGGGGATCATAGATGACGCGGGTCAACTCGCTGAAGTTGCCGCCGCGCATCGCAACCGACGGGACGGTCGACAGGAATGTCTGCCCCTGCCGCTCTCGATGGCCTTGGTAATCGCCGAAGAAGAACGTCTTGTCTTTGAAAATTGCGCCGCCCAGCGTGCCGCCGAACTGGTTCTGCGAGAAGTCTGGCTTATCACGATGGGCGCGGTTGTTGAAGAAGTTATTGGCATCGAACGCGTCGTTCCGCATGAACTCGAATGCGCTGCCGCGCAGACTGTTGGTACCCGACTTGATTTGCAGGTTGACCACACCGCCAAGTGACCGGCCGAATTCGGCGGAATAGGTCGAGGTCTGCAGCTTGAACTCGTCAAGCGCGTCGACGCTCGGGAAAATCACGACCGTCTGCAGCCAGGTTTCGTTGTTATCGACGCCGTCGAGCATGAAATTGTTGTCGCGGGCGCGCTGGCCGTTGGCGGAGAACGACGCCGACGCGCGCCACGCAAGACTGCCCGCCCCGTCGATATTCGCGCCAGGAATTCCGCGGAGCACGCCTGGGAGCGTTCGCGTCAGGTTCACGAAGTTGCGGCCGTTAAGCGGCAGCGCTTCAATCTGTGCCGCCTGAACGGTCGTGCCCAGCTCAGAAGAGCTCGTTTGCAGCAGCGGGCTCGTCGCCTCGACGCTGACCGACTCCGTCATGGCGCCGACTTCCAGCTTCAGATCGACGCGGGCGCGCTGGTCGACGCCGAGTTCGAGGTTCGAGACGGTCACGGTCTTGAACCCGGTGAGCTCCGCCATGACGGTGTAGTGGCCGGTTGGCAGCTGCGGCGCGGTGAACTCGCCATTCGAATCGGACTGCACGGTTTTCGTCAGACCGGTGCCTTCGTTGACGATGGTGACTTTGGCGTTGGGGATCACGGAACCGGACGTATCGGTCACCGTGCCGAGAATGGTCCCGCTGACCGTCTGAGCGACCGCCGTGAGCGGTACACAGACGGATGCGAACGCGAGTACGAGGAGAGTCCGTCGAAGCCTCCCGGGACACGAAATCACGCGCCTCATCATGTGTTGTCCTCCACGGACGAAACGACGATTGACCCCGCCGGCGCGCCCGGCGGGGCGGTCATAGTGGTCTGACCACTGTGATTTTGACCGCCATTCATATCACATCCCTTTGCCCGGCGGCAGTACGTAAACCGATACCGGGGTCTGACCCCGCGTACTTGCGGTTAGACCTGTCTTGCTGACTCCCGTCCGCCAGGTCGCATCTCGGAGCCGGGCAGCCGGTCGATGTGGTCGGGCCGTGGTAGCATCCGCCTGCCAGGTGTCGCTATGCAATACAGCCCCCCAGCTTCGAACCGGTTCCGCGCAGTCGTCCTGATGCTTGTGTTGCCCATCGCGGTGACTACGGCGCGCGACGATGCACAGGCGCCGTCCGGGCGCAACTTTTCGACCATTGGTGGCAATCTCGCCAACCACCGTTACTCATCGCTGACGAAAATCACGAAATCCAACGTCTCCAAGCTCGGGGGCGCATGGTCCATTCACCTCGAAGACGGGAAGACGCCTGGGACCATGCAGGCGACGCCGGTTGTCGTCGACGGGGTGATGTTCGTGGCATCCGGGGCGGGCAACATCTTCGCGCTCGATGCCGCCACCGGCGCCGTCAAGTGGAAGCATGAAACGACGCTCGGAGGCACCTATCGCGGTGTGGCGGTTGGCGACGGCAAGGTGTTCTCGGGCCGGCGGGACAACACGCTCATCGCGCTCGATCAAAAAACGGGTGAACTGTTGTGGAAGACGCAGCTGGCCGATCCCGCTCGAGGCAGTACCAGTGCCCCGGCGATCTATTACAACGGCCTCGTCTACATTGGGGTAGGTGGTGGCGAGGGAGGCGTGCGCGGCCAGTTTGGCGCCTACGACGCGAAGACAGGAAAGGAAGTGTGGAAGTTCTGGACGCTACCCGGTCCGGGTGAGCGCGGTCACGAGACCTGGGAAGGCGACTCGTGGAAGTACGGTGGCGGTCCCGTGTGGACGCATCCCGCGATCGATCCCGAGCTCGGGATGGTGTACGTGCCGATTGGCAACGCCAGTCCCGATAACGACGGCACGGCGCGCGCGGGCGATAACCTGTTCACCGTATCGGTCGTCGCGCTTGATCTCAAAACTGGCGCGTATAAATGGCATTTCCAGGAAGTGCATCACGACATCTGGGACTACGACAGCGCGGCCGCGCCAATCCTCGCCGATGTGCGCTACCGCGGATCGTTGCGCAAGATCCTGATGCACACCAGCAAGACCGGTTTCATGTATGTGCTCGATCGGACCAACGGTAAGCCGTTGATTGGGATCGAGGAACGGCCTGTGCCGCAAGAGCCGCGGATGAAGACCGCCGCAACGCAGCCATTTCCGGCAGGTGATTCGTTCGTGCCGACCTGTCCTGAACCGGGCAGCGTTCCTGAGGGCATGAAGAGCGGCTGCATCTTCAGCGGCTACTGGACTGACCCCGTCGTGATGTCGCCGGGAACGCTCGGGGGCATCTCGTGGGCGCCGATGACGTTCAGCCCCGACACGCATCTGATTTACATACCGGGCACGATTATCAACTCGGGCTACACCCTTCGGCGTCAGCAGTGGGATGAAGAGACGCAGCGGTTCAAACCGCTCGACGAAGGTGTCGGGTTCTTCCGCCCGCCCGGTGTGCCACGGTCCGGGACGTTGACTGCAATGGATCCAACCACCAACAAGATCGTGTGGCAGAAGCGGATGAAGTTCCCGCTTGGAACGGGCAGCGGGCTGCTGAGTACGGCTGCGGGTCTTCTCTTCCACGGTGAGTCGGACGGCAACGTTGTCGCCTATGACATCTCGAACGGTGAGCCGCTGTGGCGCTTTCAGACCGGAACTGGTGCCGATGCCCCAATCGCCACCTACGAAGTGAATGGCGAGCAGTACCTGGCGCTGCTTGCGGGCGGCAGCTCGTTTCAGCTGTCGAAGCGAGGTGACAGCCTCTGGGCGTTCAAACTTGGTGGCACGGTTCCGCAGGAGCCCGCGCCTCCCGAGCCGCCGCTGTTACAGCCGGCTCCCCAGCGTCGATAGTGCGGCGTTGACTTCCGCCTAAAGGCGGAAGCCACAGGTTGTGATTGTCTGGTGGTTCCCACTGTCTTGTGGCTTCCGCCATTAGAGGGTGGTGCCCTCTCTTTGTGGCTTCCGCCATTGAGAGGGTGGTGCCCTCTCTTTGTGGCTTCCGCCTTCGAGGCGGAAGATCAGGGTTCCCACTGTCTTGTGGCTTCCGCCTTTAGGCGGAAGATCAGTATGCGGAAGATCAGGGTTGGAGACGATATGAAACCAATGATCACTGCCTCGCTTGTTCTCGCGGCGTTCACCGCGGCAGCTGCGGTATCCCCGCAGAACGCAGGGCAGCAGCAAGCAGCGCGGCCGGCGCCTCCACCTGCATCGCCGCAGGAAATTCTGTTATGGGAGCACGGCGCGCCCGGCGCACTCGGCCAGGCCGACACCGACACGCCAACCATCACCGCCTATCGCGCACCGCGCGGCAGCACCGGCACGGCCATCATCGTCGCACCGGGCGGCGGCTACGGCGCCCTCGCGATCGAGCATGAAGGACGTCAGTGGGCGTACTGGTACAACGCCATGGGCGTCACCGCCTTCGTGCTGAAGTATCGCCTTGGCCCGCGCTATCACCATCCCATCGAACTCGGCGACGCGCAGCGGGCTATACGCACCGTGCGCGCCCGGGCAGCGGAGTTCGCCATCGTGCCGGATCGAATCGGCATGATGGGATTTTCCGCCGGCGGACACCTGGCGTCGACCGCGGCCACACACTTCGATGCCGGCAGGCACGATTCTGCAGATCCGATCGAGCGCGTCAGCAGCCGGCCAGACTTTCTGATCCTCGGCTATCCCGTGATCTCTTTCGATCCGGCGATCACACACGCCGGCTCGTTGAAGAATCTCCTCGGCGACAACCCGGATCCGAAGCTGGTTGAGAACCTCTCGAACGATCTGCAAGTCACCGCGCAGACGCCGCCAACATTCATTTTCCACACGACCAACGACAACGGCGTTCCCGTCGAGAACAGCGTTCGCTTCTATCTCGCGTTGCGGAAAGCCAAGGTGCCGGTCGAGATGCACCTGTTCGAGAATGGACCGCATGGTGTCGGCATGGCACTCTCGGATCCCGCGCTGGGCGCGTGGCCAGGCCTGCTGATGAATTGGTTGCGCGCACGAGGACTGCTGACGAAAGCAAATCCGTAGACTAATCAGCGGCAGCTTTCACTGTCGAACTGAGACGTACTGACGGTGAACGTCGAAGATACGAAGGTACGAAGAATCGAAGATCAATAAGTCCTTTCTTCGGATCTTCGCTTTTTCGGATCTTCGATGTGGTACCAAACCAAAACGAATAACCCAAAACCGAAAACCCAAAACCGAAAACCGAAAACCGAAAACGCGCCCCCGTCAACGTCAGTATTCCGTAAACATCCGCTGAATCTCGGAACCGTCGCTCGTTCTCGTCAATGCGAGCATGAGCAGGATGCGCGCTTTGACCGGGGCGAGATCCTCACCTTGTATTTGCCGTCCCGCCGTCGAGCTGTTGCGCGATGCGATCCTGCCGCTGCCCGTTCGCGTGGTCACGACCACGAAGACTCCCTTGTCGACCGCATAGCGAATGCCTTCTTCCTGCGTTCCGCTGGTGGCACCCGCGCCTGCCGCGGCAACCACAATCCCCTTCGCTCCCTGATCGACGATCGCCTTGATGACGTCACCGGTCGCGCCCTGGTAGGTCATCACGATGTCGACCCGCGGCAAATCTTCCAGCCGCGACACGTCGAATTCGCTGGTGCCGGCATGTCGCTTGACCACATCGCGGTAGTAGACGATTCGATCCGAGTCGACGACCCCGAGAATGCCGTAGCTGCGGGACTGAAACGTGTCCAGGCGATGAGCATCGGTCTTGGTTACGTCGCGCGCGGAATTGATCTCGTCGTTGAGCACGACGAGGACCCCCTTGCCACGCGCGTCGGGGCTCCCCGCCACCCGGAACCCCTCGAGCAGGTTGGCGGCGCCTTCATAGCCGAGCGTGCTCGGATTCCGCATCGACCCGACCACGACCACCGGCTTCTCGCTGTGGACAGTCAAATCGAGGAAGTACGCCGTCTCCTCGAGCGTGTCCGTGCCGCTGGTAACAACGATGCCG
>JBPYFA010000294.1:0-4706 GCA_051986585.1 Vicinamibacterales bacterium
TGGACTGCTGATTGGGCCCACTCAACATTCATCATTCATCATTCAGCATTTACATATACGACTCCGTCCTCGACCATGAGCTCCACGCCTGCTCCCTTCGCCGCGTCCTGTAGTGCTGTGTCAAGCATCACCACCGGGTCCGGACTGACGGCGAGACGCCGCATCAAACCTTCGCCTTTTTTCGTTCCCACCGACAGCATGATCTTCAGGCCGCGGCGCTTGCACTTGACCGGCGTTCCATCCTCGAGCTTCACATTCATCGGCTTGATGTAGGCGTCCACGTAGTGCACGCCGATCCCCGACTTGTCGTCGGTATGCTGTGGAAGCTTGCCGGTCGCCGCGGTGTTGACGTCGCAGATGCGTTGTTTCATCTCTTTAATGCGCGTGGGGCCCTGGTTAATCTTCTCATCGGCCCTTGGTCGGAACTCGACGACTTTCCTGCCAGTGCATATTCATCGCCTGCCGGAACGCTCGAATGTGGTCCGGCGTGCTGCCGCAACAGCCGCCGATGATCCGGGCCCCCGCCTCGAGCAAAGGCACCACGCCCCTCACCATCTGATCGGGCGTTTCATCGTACACGACCTTCATGTCGACGAGTTTCGGCTGGCCGGCGTTGGGTTGCGCCATGATCGGCAGTTCGCTGATTTCCAGGTAGCGCAGCACGGCCTGCCTGGCGCGCTCCATGTCCATGCCGGTTCCACAGTTCAGGGCGATGATGTTCGCCCCATGCTCCTGCATGAACTCGGCGGCGCGCTCCGGATCGACACCCATCATCGTCCGGAACGTCGATCCGTCGAGGGTGACATCGTAGGCCATCGATCCAATCACGCAGGTCGCGCCGGCCTCGCGAGCCGCCTGCAGGCCAAGAGCGAGCTCCTCCAGAGAAGTCTGTGTCTCGATGATGATGCCGTCGGCGCCGGCGTCCACCAGCGCTGTGGTTTGCTCTCGGAATGCGTCGAGGACCTGCGCCTCAGTGAACTCGCCATAGGGTTCCATCAAGCCGCCGAACGGGCCGACATCGCCGATCACGTAGCCGTCACGGCTTCCGAATGCCTCCCGTGCGATCGCGACGGCCGCCGCGTTGATTGCGACGACATCGTCAGCATGCGAATGGCGGTTGAGCATGATGCGGCTGCCGCCGAAGGTGTTGGTCAGCAGGCAATCCGATCCGGCTTCGACGTAGGCCCGTTGAATCGCAAGCACACGTTCGGGGTGGGTCAGATTCCAAGCTTCGCCGCAGTTGCCCTGTTCGAGTCCGGCGATCATCAACTGCGTGCCCATCGCGCCGTCACCGAGGAGCGGGCGTTCGGCGATCGCATCGAGCAGTGTCTTCTTCAAGATTTATCCATTCCGCTGGTTGTTCTCTCACGTGCGAGCGCGTAGTGGATCGTCTCCAGCACGAGTCCCCACTTGTGCTGGCGGCTTTCCGCTTCGCAATAGCACCCCGCCGGACTCGTGCGACGTGTCCATCGCACCACATCATCGAGCGGCTGACCGTGCAGTGGGCGCTCTACTGCGATCGATGTCATGAGCTGCTCACGATCCGAGAGGTAGCGGCACATGGACATGTAGCCTTCATCGCCAGCCGCAGGTGCGCACGACTGCTCCAGAATCCGGTAGCCCTCCTCGCGCGGCGCCAACGTCACATGATAGTGAAACCGCAGCGGTCGTCCCATGTTCGTGCAGGTCGTGCCTTCGTAGCGAAACACCGCCGCGATGCTGCCGTCTTCACGTCGATCGATCGTCAGCCGCTCCTGGCTCCATCGTTGCAGTGCCTTGAAGCTGACGCTGTAATTCGCATCCGCGCTCAGCGGACTGATGTGAGCGTCGGCGGTGACGAGCGGCAGCTCCGCGCTGGTGGAGCTGCGCGACCGGCGATACGGCGATCGACGGTACTGACAAGGCACAAATGAACAGTTCTCACATGGGCTCAGTTCCGTGAGCGGTCGAACGCGATCGACATGGCGGGTGACGCCGAACACCGCCAACAACGACTTCTTCGGTCGCAGCATCCCTGATTCCAGCACTTCCACGCGAACGTTGTCGCGCCGCGGCCGGCGAATCAATTCGAGCAGGTCGGGTTGCTCGCTGATGGTCCATTCGGGGTATCCGGGACTGTAGTGCGGGAGGACCGCGGCACGTTCGCCGTCTGCCCAGGCGCATAACCGCGCGCCGGTCGTCGTTACGAGGTGTTCGACCACCGCTGAGCCAAAGACCTCGAGGAAGAAATACTCGTCGGGCTTTCCATCGCGCCAGAGCGCCTGCGCTTCGTCTTCGAGCTCCGCTCCAGCGCTGACCGCGACAAGAATGGCACGATCCGCGCCGGCTGCCTGAAGCGTACCGCGCAACCTCGTGCTGCGGAACGTCACGCCTTCGAGATCGACCCCGTCGCCATGGATGCGCATCGAATCGACGCCTCGCGCGTAGACCCACGGGCGGCCGTGGCGTGCGTACCAATTGCGTGCCCATCCGACGAGCTCCTCCGCCCGGCCTTCGACTTCCCACCCACGGGGGTACCCGAGCAGCCGGATATATTCCGCCGGCTGAACGTTGACGGTCGGCGAGTCGTCGCAGATCTCAATCACCGGTTCACCTGCGATCCTGATTCGGCCGGCCGGAACTGGCAGCCATCGACAAAGAAGTCGAAGAAGCCGGGATGGGTTTCGAGCCGGCAGTGTTCGACCCGTTTGACCAGTGATTCGAGCTCCTGCCGTCGCGTGCGAGAGATCAGCGCGATCGTCGCGCCTTCGAGTGCCGCATTGCCGACCTGCAGGATCTTGTCGTCGGCGATGTTCGGGATGAGCCCGATGCGTTTCGACGAGTTCTTTTTCAGATGACGTCCGAAACCGCCGGCCAGGTAGAACACGTCGACATCGTCGAACTGAACGCCGTAATCGCTGAAGACGACCTGTAGGCCAGCGACGTTGGCCCCCTTGGCCTGCGCGAGCTCGTTGACGTCGCTCTCGAGAAAATAGAGGTGACGATCGGTGTCGATCGTGACTCGTTGGAGGCCGTCCTCGAATCGGCCCATCGCATTCATGCGGCCCGTGCGCAGCAGCTCGCTGAGGAGGTCGACCAGTCCAGATCCGCAAATCCCTTCTGGCGCTCCGCCGCCGATGACGCCTAACCGGAATGTCCCGTCGTCGTTGATCGCAATGTCCTCGATCGCACCGTCCAACCCGGGCATCCCACATGCGATGGCCCCACCTTCGAATGCGGGACCGGCGGGGCACGATGCAGCCAGGATCCGGTGGCGATTGCCGAGCAGGAGCTCGGTGTTGGTGCCGATGTCCATAATCGCGACGAGCCGGTCTTCGTGCGCGAGATCGACTGCCAGCATGCATGCCGCGGCATCGGCGCCGACGTGTCCGCTGATGATCGGCAATCCATAGACCCGTGCATTCGGGTGAATCGGAAGCAGGCTGCGCCTGCCGGTCGTGGTCAAGCTCGTCGTCGTCCGTTTGCCATCGGCGAGGTCGAGTTCGGTGATCGATCGATACGGGTTTTGTCCGATCGAGTACACGCTCTGCCGGAAGAACAGATCTCGCATCGTCGAGTTGCCGACGAGCACGACGTCGTAGATCGTAAGCGGGTCAACGGGGAAATCGGCGATCGCATGACTGAGGTAGCCAGCGGCGGTCCGCATCAGCAACCGTCCGGGGTGCTCGGTGTCGTAGTGGATTCGCGACATCACATCCGATCCGCCAAACCGCTGCGGATTTTCGAAGGACGTATCCGCGACGAGTTCGCCGGTCTCCAAATCGATCAGCCGAACGACCACAGTCGTGGTTCCTAAATCGATGGCGAGTCCGTGGAGAGGGCCGGTCGAGCGCGCGATTTCCTGGCCAGTGACCGCGTCGACGATGCGGTCGCCGGCGCGAACGACGGCTGGATCGAGCGGCGTCGTCTCGTGGCTCACGGGAAGATGAAGCGCCTTGCGTTCGATCCGCATGTGGCCGCGGCGCATCGTGTGGCACTCGACGTCGCCGTGGCGGCCGGTGATCCGACATTGGCAAGACAGCCGGAACCGGCTGCGGGCATCGAGGTGCTTTTCGAACTCAGTGGGAGGCGAGAGCAGTTCCATGCCGCGCGTGACTTCGACGACGCACTCCTTGCACTTGCCCTGGGTGACGCACGAGGTTGGCACCCGCACGCCGACGCTCTGGGCGGCGGAAAACAGCGAGACGCCCACCGGGGCGTCGACCCGGTGTCCATTGATCGTCAGCGTGACCGGCATGTTGGGAGAGGTTTACCAATCGGCGGCGGCCTCGAGCTCGCGCTTGACGGCATGCGCGACTTCTTCGGCGGATCCCGCGCGTTCTTGCGGCTCGCTCCATCGCCACTGGGCGAGGTAATCGTCGGTGCCCTGCAGTCCGCGCTGAGTAGCCAGCTGATCGATCCGTTCCATGAATCGGGGATCGAGCGGCAGGGTGATATCGTCGCTCTCGTCCTCCGCCTTGATTTGCGACGGAATTTCTTGCCAGTAGAGGACGGTGTACGTCGCCACGATCGTCAGGGCTGTTTCGCGAGCCGGAGAAACAGGTCGACGGCCGCCGACGCGTTCTGGCCGTACCCGTCGGCGCCGATCTCGTCGGCAAACATCTGACTGATGGGGGCGCCGCCGACCGCCATCTTGATGTGGCCTTTACCGGCTTTCTCGAAACCGTCGATCACGGTTTTCATGTAAGTCATCGTCGTCGTCAGCA
>JBPYFA010000295.1:0-5407 GCA_051986585.1 Vicinamibacterales bacterium
GCACCCTGCCGATCGCTGTGGTGCAGTCGACGCACGACCAGTATCTGCCAGCAGAGAAAGCCCGTGAGGAGTTTGGCCCGGATACCTCCGACCGCCGACTACAGGCGATTGAAGCGGCGAACCACAATTTCGGCGGCGCCCGGGAGCAGATGTACGCGGCTATCCAGTCGGCGGTGGGCTGGGTGTTGGAAAGGGAAAAGGCGGAAGAGAAGAAGTGAAAACGCGTTAGTTTCGAACCCGCCAGGGACTGATTTCTCGGACGAAGACGTGAACGCCCAGCGGAAATGTCTGGCCGGCACGCCGTTGCACGCGGCGCCAGGCCTCCCAGATGTTGCCGACGAGGACACCGCCCAGCAGGTAGTAAACAGCGCCCATCGATTCGAAAATCGCATAGCTCGTCGCCGCGACGATGACGGCAAAGATCAATTGATCGCGATACTTCACCGGCGAAGTTGGCGGGTCGGTCAGGATGAAGAGCGCGAAAAAGAGCACCGCTTGCAGGTCGGGGGTCCGGAATACTTCCGACACCCATGCAGGATCGGCGACGAACGCCGCGACCGTGAACAGCACGTAGTAGGTGGCCAGGAATGCAAGCACGAGCGGCATTCGGTTCACCCGATCGGCGATGAAAATCCCGCCCGCGAGGAGGGCCACCTGAAGGATCGGTGAGACTTCAGGCAGCGCTCCCCACCAGCTCTGACCCGCATGGAAGAGCGGAAATGTGGCGACGATCGCGAGCGCCGCCGGGTTGAACACGTTTCCAGCTCGCGTTCGCACCACGTACTTGGAGATCACCGCCACTGCCGATGTCACGCTGACCACATACCAAGGCGTTTGCGCGCTGAGGACCATCGAAACGATGAACGCCGTCAGCACGGCGCCACTCGGAAACTCCCAACGCGTGTGGCGCGTGCGGAGGATGAGGACGTCAATCGCCCCCGCCACAACCGTCGCCATCAGCAGCCCGGGCCCGACGACCCGAAGCCCCTCATGCGGAGCGGCAATCACCGCGAGGGCGACGAGCACAATCGTAAGCAGGCCTTTGGCGGTTTTGAAGAAGTGCCGAACGGTCATCGATGCAGGCCAGGTGTTTCGAAGCGTTCGAGCGACGGCGTCACGATCAGTCCGTCGGCACCATGGCGCAACAGAAGGTCGATGCCATCGCCTGGGCCGAGCACGAATGCTGCGGTTGCGAGGGCGTCGGCCGCGAGCGCGGTCGGAGCGACAACCGTAACGCTCGCGCTCGTCGTCGCATCCGTGCGATTGCGGGGATCGACGATGTGGCTCCCCGCGTCCGGACCGAGCCGTTCGTAGTCGCCCGATGTGCAGACCGCTCTGTCGGAAACACGCAGCGAGTCGATCAACTCACGATCGATGCGCGGGTGCCGGATGCCGATCGACCACGGCGCCGCGTCCGGATTGCGTCCACCCAGGTAGAGATCACCACCGGCATCGATGGCGAAGTCGTTGAACGATTGCAGTTCGCGCGCCGCGGCATCGACTGCGAGCCCTTTGGCGATGCCACCGAGATCGAGCAACAGCGGCCGGTGAAGAGTAACCGTCCGATCGTCGGCATTGACCTCGACATCACGATAACTGACCTCGGCTTCCTGCTCGATCGGCGTGCGAACCATCCGCCCGGTGCGGTCTTCACGATTGAAGCCCCGTCTTTCCATTTGCACGCCAACGGTTGGATCGAAGGCGCCGCCGGTTTCGTCGGCAACCGCGAGTGCAAACCGAACCGCCTCGAACAGGATGGGGCTGACCGGAACCGGCACGCCGATCCGCATCGAGAGCTGCACCAGCTCGCTTTGCTCGTCAAATCGCGAGCATCGCGACTCGATCTCGCGAAACCATCCGAACGCACGGTCGATCGCATCGGTCGCGTTGGCGCCGTCGCGGACGACATGCATGGTGACAATCGTCCCCATCAACACCTCGCTGCGAACGGGCACCCGATCACTTCGCTTTCGACAGCGCTTCGACGACGGCGTAATAAAAGGCGTTGGTGCTTTGGGTGGCGCCGGAGACGTAGTCGGTTTCCGGACTTTGGCGCTCGGCGACCTGCGGCGGCAGCTTGGCGATCACCGAACAGGAATAGCGGGTCAAACATTGCGCAATCGTCGCCGAGGCGATGCGCCCGCCTTCGATGACGACTTGCGCCTGAATATCGCCATGTCGCGAAGTGCCCCAGCCGAAGTAGGTGCCGTCCTTGTATTGCGCCTTGGGTGGATCAGGAACCGCCGGAACCGGCGCGGCAGCCGCCTGTTCGACGACGGCGGCCGGCAATTCGGGCGCAGCCGGCGGCGACGCAGCCGGGACTGCCGATGGTGTTGCAACCGGATTGCTTTGCGTCCTGACGCGAGATCGCTTCGCCGTTCTCGGTGTCGTCAGGTTCGCCGACTCGGACGATCCAGCGGCCGGTTCATGGGGTTTCGCGGCCGGCGGAACGATCACGGTCGGCGCCGCAGGTGTGAGCGGCGCCGGAACAGGCAGCGGCTGGGACGACGACGGGGCAGCGATGGCCGGCGCCGGAATCACCGGCCGGCGTGTCTCCGCCTGCAGCGCGAACCGATCGGCGGCCGACTTGGTGCGCACGTATCCAGCCGTGTAGACCGCGAGCACCGCCGCTGAACTCAGGGCGACGAGCGTGTTCGAGACCTTCTTGTGGGAACCATGGTCGGGCACCGCTACATTATAGAAAGAGAAACGGGAAAGGGAAAAAAGGCTTCAGTTCAGCGCTTATGGCCGGCGATCTGCCGAATCCAATCGACTACGCGCGACTTGTAGAACATCCACTCGGGATGTCCCTCCCAGTTCTCCATGCCATGTGGCGCGCCATTCAGGGTGACGACTGTATGCGTGACGTCCAGCTCAGACAGCCGCCGATCGAAGGCTTGCGCCTGGGTCCAGAGCCGTTCGCCGGTCCCGTTGACGAGGAGCATTGGCGGCATGTCCTTGTGCGCGCGATAGAGGGGTGAGTACTTCCGCAGCACCTCTCGTGATTCGTCGTTCAGCAGATCCCGGCGGAACAGGCGGACAAGAAGCGAGCGAGGAGATACATCTGTCACCATCGCGCCGAAGTCGTAGACGCCGTAGAACGACACGACTCCACTCAGCGATCGATCTTCGCTGGCCAGCAAGGACACCATCTGGCCGCTGGCCGACTCGCCGACCAGAAAGACACGGGCGGGATTGATGTTGAAGCGCGCGTGCTCGGCGCGGATGAACCGGATTGCTTCGCGAACATCTTCGAGCTGCTGCTCGTGCGTCGCCGACGGTGTGAGCCGATAGTCGACGGAGAACCAGGCAAGCTTTGCGCGTGCGAGAGGTTCGAGCATTGGCGTGATGTAGGTGACCTTGTCGCCCGCTTCCCATCCACCACCGTGCACGACGATGACCGCGGCCACAGGCGCAGGGGCCGCGGGGATGAACGCATCGAGCTCCAGCCTCGGCGACGCCCGGTAAACAATGTTCTTATGCGGCACGCCGGCGAGCGCTTGATACGCCGGTGGCTTTCCGCCGACGGTCGTGAGCCACTGGACGATCGCCGCCTTGTAGTCCCACTGGTTGGGCCACCAGTTCTCGCTGCGATGACTCGCACCGGCAACCTCAATGAACTGGCATTGGCCGCCCGCTCGACGAATCCGATCGCAATAGGTCCGTGCCTGTTCAGCGGGTGCCTCGTCGTCGGCGCCGCCGTGCACGATTGCGATCGGCGTACCAGAAAGCCGGGCGGCCGGGCTCGCTCGGACGAGCAATTCGCGGTCGATGTCGCGCGTCAAGGAAGGAATTGTCGCCAGATCGTAAAACCCGCCGACCAGCACGGCTCCGATCACCCCGGGTGGCTTCTCGGTCGCCAATAAGGCGGCAAGGTGCGCCCCTGAATCCTCGCCGAGCAGCACCAGACGGTTGGCATCCACCCGCAGGTCGTGCGCGTGACATCTGATAAAGGCGATTGCCTTTTGAATGTCTGCAACGGAATCCTCGTATCGGGCGAGCCCTCCGAGCCGATAGTCGAGCGAGAACCAGTTGAATCCATTTCGTGTCAGAGTTTCCAGAATTTGACCGACATGGGCGATCCGGCTTCCCGAGGCCCAACGGCCACCGTGGATCACGATCACAGAGAGCGGGCGCGGTGAGCGAGGTTGCACGTACGCGTCAAGCGCGAGATCGCCAGCGTAGGGAATATTCCCCATTACGCCGGGAATGAAATAGTTGCCCTCCGGCGAGCGTACGTTCAGCGCAGGACACGGGTCGGCAACGGCAGGCGTGCAGAAGGACAGCAGTACGAGACCGAGTCCATACGTTCGCCAGAGCGCCGGAATCGCCATCATCTGGTCTTGGCGAAATCCGTCTGCAGCTGTTGCAATTCGTCGCGCCCGAGGTGCGCGTCGCGAATCAGGATCAGAAAACGGAACGTCGCTGATTTTCCAGGCTGAAGTGTCAGCGTCCGTTCGGGCTGCTTGGGATCGTAGGCGTGGCGGCCGACAGGATTTGCCGCAAAGAGACCGTAGCCGCGGGCGTGCCAGTAGGTCGGGTAATTGGTGCTCGACGGGTGATTGAAGATGGCAATCGTCACCGGCTTTCCATCGACATCGCCGGTGAGGCCCATCCACGGTCCAGTCGTGCCCCAGACCTCGTCGCCGGTCTTTCCGTCGCTGCCGATGTACCGGCCCGTCACGCCGACGTTGTCGTCGGGCTTCGGCTGGCCGCGTTTGCCGTCAGCGCCGACGAAGGCATCACGCTGCTGGACCGGGGAGTCGAGCGATCGTGCGACCCGGATCCCGAACGCGCCTTCCTTCGTGTCGTTGAACGTGATCGCCTTGTCCGCCGCCGTCCACGTGGTCGTGCGATCGATCGTACGCGTGCCGGCGCTGCCCGCAAAAATGAATCGGGTCTGCTCGTGCAAGAGGACCGTGCCGTCCGGGATCACCCAGTCAGCGCTGATCGACAGTTCGCCGGACTGGCTTCCACCGGCGGCACGGACGATCGCCTTCTGCACGATCACGCCGGTCTTCGGCTTGAGATTGGCAGCGGTCTCCGAAGAATTTCCCCAGAAGTCGTAGCCATTCACGTCGCCGTAGTTGAACCAGTGGCCGATGTGATGGGGATGATCCGCCCGCTCCCCGGGACGCGGGTCCAGCGGATACCCGCGTGTGACGACGAGCCCGGCGGCGCTGCGAATCGGATACAGCACCGGCTTCTCGAGTGACTGCGGGTAGATGTAGGAGGTAAAAGGCTGGCCTGCGATTGAGATGTCGACCCGGCGGTCTGCGGGACGGCTCACGACGCTGACGCCATCGGCCGGCGCCATCGATGTCGAGAGTGCAAGAGCGCACGGCAGCAGCGACAGAGTTACAAGTCCGGCGCGGAACTGGTGAGCCATCGGCTGTCCCTCCTTAAG
>JBPYFA010000296.1:0-6830 GCA_051986585.1 Vicinamibacterales bacterium
GTCAGTGCGGTCTCGGGTCACGGTCACCTGCCAGTGCCGCAGCCTCATTCCCGGCCAAGGCCGATACGTCGTGCTGTCGGTGCTCACCTGTCATTTAGACTGCCGCGCCAGCCGCAAAGGTAAAGCCTTGACGTCTCATCCGTTGACTTTCGCTTTTCCTTTGCGTATAGTGCACGCGCATGCTGCCATTGACCAAACGTCAGCGCGAGATTCTCGACTTCCTCAACGACTTCATCCAGCAGCACGGTTACGCGCCGAGCCTCGAGGAGATTGGCCGCCGCTTCAGCCTGTCGTCCCTTGCCACGGTCCACAAGCACCTGACCAATCTGCAGGACAAAGGCTTCATCAAGCGGGCTTGGAACCGAAGTCGCTCGGTCGAGGTCGTGCCCGCCCGGCTCGCGAGCCGGGCCATCGAGTTGCCGATGCTCGGGTACGTTGCTGCGGGCTCACCGATCGAGGCGGTGGTCGGAAGCGAAACGATTGCCGTGCCTGAAGACCTGGTCGGCAAGCGCGACACCTACGTGCTGCGGGTCAAGGGAGACTCGATGATCGACGAGCAGATCCGCGACGGCGATTTCGTGATCGTCGAAGATCGGCGAACGGCCGAGAACGGCGAAATGGTCATTGCCCTCCTCAACGGATCCGACGTCACGCTGAAAAAACTCTACCGTGAAAGCGGGCGCATCCGGTTGCAGCCAGCCAATCCGGCCATGCAGCCGATTGTCGCGGCGCCCGACCAGGTCCAGGTGCAGGGCGTGGTCGTGGGCGTGATGAGAAGATATTGAAGTTTTAGTGTACTGGTCCCTTCGCATCCCAGGTCGTGCCGGTCGACTCTGAGTAGACCCGCATGTGCTCCTGCAACGCCGCAATCAGGTTTGGGACGACCTGAAGCGGCACCACAACCTTCGATCGAACCGGTGCGCGCACGACGTGCTGCGCCTCCGCGGCCTGGATATCCTTTTCGGACAGCGGCAACACTTCGCAAAACGCCAGCGTGAAGTCGAAGGGCGTGTGCGAAATCGCACAAAAATTGGCATACGTCCGCGGCACGTCCGCCGTGTCGTCTGGAACAATCGTGAAATTGATCTGCTTGCGCTCGTTCATGATGGAAAACTGTAGCATGAGGCGGTAAAGCAGTCGGATCCGGGCTGCGGAATCCCGGAACCGTCAGACTGGCAAAGCGCCTGCGGCCCGAGCGAGGCGCTGGAAGGAAGCGCCGCGCAGCGGCGCCGCCGAGCGAGAGCGCGTGGGGTGGGGCCCCACGCGCATTGATAAATGCAGGCAGGGCCCAACACAATGTGGGGCTCACACGTCTAGCCGCATGATGGATGGGCAGGCGATCGCGATGCCGGTGGCTGTCGAGCAGCCGCCCGAGGACTTCGCCGCTCGTGTCGGCGAACTGTTCGACCTTCATCATCAGCGGTTGTTCCGGTTGGCACGGCGCCTGTCCCGATCCGCCGAGGACGCGCGCGATCTCGTTCAGGAAACGTTCCTTCGTGCCGCCCGGGCTCCCGGATCGATTCCGCGCGGGCGGTCACACGAAGAGGCGTGGCTGGTCCGCGTGCTGATCAACATCTGTCGCGATCGCTGGCGTCAGAATGCGGTTCGCACGCGGGCGCGGCTGAACGGCATGGTCCACGCGGAACCGGCCGACAACCCTGAGCCCCGGTTGATCGCACAGTCCCTCGTTCGACAGGCACTCGGTTCGCTGCCGCCGCGGCGTCGAGCGATCCTGCTGATGTATGAAATCGAGGGCATGCCGATCGCGGCGATATCCAGGCTGCTCGGGATTGCAGCCGTGACCGTCCGTTGGCATCTGTCGATTGGGCGGCACGAGATGGCGAAGTTGCTGGGGAAAGGCACTCCATGACTGACTGGCGAACAGCAATGCGCGATGCGGCGCGGCGCGACGAGCAGGACGAGCTCTCCCCCGGCGACGCTGAGGCGATGCGCCGGTTGGTCGTCGCGGCCGCCGGCCAAGAGGCTCAGGCGCCTGCGCGAGCGGTTCGGCTAAGGCCGATGCTCGTCGTAGCGACCGTCGCTGCGGTGATCAGCATCGGCACGGTAGCGGCGATCAAGATGGATCTCTCGTGGCATCCTGATGTGTCACTGAGCGATTCGACGACGGCTGCGCCTTCGACCGACACAGGGCCGACGACCCAGTCCATGAGTGCCGAGGCACCGAACCGGCAGCTGCAATTTCTGACGCCGGGCGGCACGCGGATCATCTGGGTCTTCAACTCCGATCTCAACTTGAAAGCGACGACGCGATGACGACTCCCTTACGCCGACTCTCCTGCTTGATGGCCCTTGCGCTCTTGTGGCCGATCAATGCATTTGCCCAACAAACCGAAGCGACCACGCCGGCGCGTGGAGCACGAGCTGGCGGCCGCATGTCGATGGCGGAGCGCGCGAACCTCCCTGCGCCACAGGGATTCAGCGTCGTCCTTGTGCTCGGTGAGCTTCAAGGCGCCGCCGCATCCGACAACGTCCCAGCCGCCGCGCGCAAGGCACTGGCCGACATGAAGGATTTTCTGCCGTATAAGTCCTATAAGCTCCTCGACACGCAGTGGACGCTGTGCTGCGGCCGATCCGGAATCGTCACGCGGCTTCGCGGCCCCGAGGAGCAGGACTACGACCTCGAGCTGGATCCGAGCCCGTCGGACACCAGCGGCAAGTGGAACGTGCGCTTCACGCTACGAGATCCGATCAGCAACGCGGCGCGGAGCGACGTGCCAATGGCCGATCGAAATGCATCCATCACGACCCAACGCGCGGAGCTGGAAGCGAAGCTTCGTACGCTGAAGGAGCGCTACAACGAGACCCACCCCGAAGTGCAGGCGTTGAAGAAGCAACTGTCCGAGCTCCAGTCGGAGCAGGAACGAATTCGAGCCGAAGAGAACGCGAAGCGCTACCGGCTCATGGCGTCGTCGGGTCGATCCCGGGCGATGATCGACACGAGCTTCACGATGGACATCGGCGAGACGGTCGTGGTCGGCACCTCGCGCTTGAAGGGCGACAAGGCGCTGATCGCGCTCCTGACGGCGGTGCCGACGACCAAGACGACGGCACGGTAGCCGCTCACGATCTCGCGCGGGGATCTCGCTCCCTGCGACCTCTCCGCGAGACTCTCGGCGCACCCGGCGCGAGTACAATCGGCGCATGCCGAAAGCTGCGCGCCCGCCCGCACCCTCGAAATCGCCAGCCGAGACCCGCCGGATCATGGCCAAGCTCGCGGCGCAGCATCCCAACGCGGATACCGAGCTGCATTTCTCGAATCCGTACGAGTTGCTCGTTGCCACTATCCTGTCGGCCCAGTGCACCGACGAACGGGTCAACAAGGTCACGCCGTCGCTCTTCAAACGATACCCGGACGCCTCGGCGCTTTCGAAAGCGACGACGAGTGACCTCGAGCCGCAGATTCAGTCGACCGGGTTCTTCCGTTCCAAGTCGCGTTCGCTGCTCGGCATGGCCGCTGAAGTTGTCGATCGGCATGGCGGCGAGGTGCCGAAGACGATGGAGGACCTCGTTCGGCTGCCGGGGGTTGGTCGAAAAACGGCGAACGTGGTGCTCGGCCACGCGCTCGGTGTGCCTGGACTGCCGGTCGATCGTCACGTGCTTCGAGTGTCGAACCGCATTGGCATCGCACACTCCGAGGATCCAGAAGTCGTGGAGCAGCAGCTCTGCGCAGCGATGTCGCCTCCGGAGTGGACGCGCACATCCGACACCCTTATTCTGCACGGCCGTCGCATCTGCAAGCCGCGTCCTCTCTGCGACAAGTGTGCGGTGCGTGATCAGTGTGATTACTATCGAAATGTGATCGGTCTCTTAGTCGCGGGAAAAAAGGCGTCGCGAAAAAAAGCGACGGCAAAACGAACCGGTCAGGGCTCCCCGACAAAATCGTCGGCCAAGCGGATCGTTCGTCGATGAGCCCGAGCCCCGGCGGAGCGAGGGACAAAAAGTAAGTAAATGACTAGAGAACGGTTTGAGCAGCTCGTCGCCGAAGCGCTCGACGACATTCCGCGGCGCTTTCGTGCCGAGATGAAGAACGTCGCGGTTGTGGTCGAGGACGACCCGCCGCCGCACATTCTTCAAGAGATGGAGATCGAGCCTCCGGACTCGCTGTTCGGACTGTATCAGGGCACGCCGCTGCCCGAGCGAAGCTGGAGCTACGGCAATGCGCTGCCCGATCGCATTTCCATCTATCAACGGCCGATCGAAGACGCGTGCGAAGACGAGGACGAGATTCGCGACTGCGTCGCGGAAACGGTGATTCACGAGTTCGGCCACTACTTCGGGATGGACGAGGAGCAGATCGAAGAGATTGAGGAAAAGTACTGGCGCGGGGAGTCGCTGGATGAGGTATAGCTTCAATGCTCAATGTTCAATGTTCAATGCCGAAGGCTCAACGCCGAACGCTCAATGCCCGATTCGAACGGGTCAACATTGCGCATTGAACATTGAGCAGTAAACGTTGCGCAGCAAAAAGCGGCTTGGTCAACACTTCCTCCAGAGCGCATGGGCCGAGAAGCTCGTCGCGGCGATCGATCCGCATGCTGACGAGCGGTTCCTTGAGATTGGGCCCGGGCCCGGCGCGCTGACGTTGCGACTTGCGCCACTGGTCGAGCACCTCACCGCCGTGGAAATCGATCGTGACATGGTGGCCGCGCTCGGACCACGGCTTCCCGCCAACGTGACGCTGATCCACGCGGACTTTCTCGATGTGGACGTCGCCTCGCTCGAAGTCGGCCATCCACTTCGCGTTGCCGGCAACCTTCCCTACAACGTGTCGTCGCCGATTCTCTTCCGGCTGCTCGCGGCGTACCGGACGAGCGGCCGGCTTAGAGATGCGACGCTGATGGTGCAGCGCGAGGTCGCCGACCGTCTGACTGCCTCAGCAGGAACCGGCGAGTACGGCGTGCTGTCGATCCTGGTGCAGCTTCACGCCGATGTCCGTCGGGTGCTTGCGTTGCCGCCGGGCGCGTTCCGCCCCGCGCCTAAGGTTCACTCGGCCGTTGTCCACTTCCAGTTTCGCCCGCCTGCCGTGTCAATCGCCGACTCAGCCGTGTTCGAAGCCATGGTGAAGTCCATGTTCACGCAACGGCGAAAGAAACTGGCAAACGCCCTCGCCGCTTTTGCGACGTCTCGACGTGCCGATGCCCGCGCCGCGCTGACCGAGACGGACATCGATCCATCCCGCCGACCCGAGACCCTGCAACTCACAGAGTTGGCGCGGCTTGCGGACTATTTCGCTTCGGACTGACGAGCTCCTATGTTATAGTTCTCGCCGTTTCCAGGCTCGTCCCGGCGGTTGACGCCGGGCGTGAGTTGAGGTCTCCGTCTTGCCGTCCCAGCGGCCAGGCGGATGGCAATCGGTGCGGCGCCCCGCCGCTCCACGCTGTGTTCTGTCCGCCCGGACAGCTCTTTCAGCGTGCCTTGCCTTTGACCGCACGAAGATCAAGGTTCTGCTTGGTTCTGCGGGGTTCTACTGGGTTCTACAAGGTTCATCGGTTCTACAAGGTTCATAGGTTCTACAAGGTTCAGGGTTCAACATGGTTCTACCGTTCGGTGCCTCGAGTTCGAGGTTCGGCGACACACAGGCTGTGTGCGGAGAACCTAGCAGAACCCGAGAACCGAACCTCGCAGAACCCCGCAGAACCCCGTAGAACCCCGTAGAACCCCGTAGAACCTAGACGTAGACGAATAGGAGCACGCCATTCACAGTGATGCGCCCCCGCTGGATCTGATTCCACTGGGTGGCCTTGGCGAGTTTGGGATGAACATGATGGTCGTCGCCTGCGGCGACACGGCCATCCTGATCGATGCCGGCGTCATGTTTCCCGAACCGGAGCTGCTGGGCGTCGATCTGATCATCCCGGACCTCCGCCTGCTCCAGCAGTACAAAGTGTCGGCGCTGGTTCTGACGCACGGGCACGAGGATCACATTGGTGCGGTCCCGCACGTGCTGCCCTACATCGAAGGCCCGGTGTTCGGAACGGCGCTGACGCTGGCGTTTGTCGAATCGAAGTTGGAAGAGGCAGACGACGCGAGCCGGTCGCGGCTGCGGCGGGTTCGTCCGCGCGAGCGGGTGCAGGTTGGCGCGTTCACGCTCGAATTTCTCCGCGTCACCCATAGCATGCCCGATTGCGTCGCGGTGGCCATTGAAACCCCGCGCGGCGTGATCATCCACACCGGTGATTTCAAGATCGACCAGACGCCGCTCGATGGCGAGCACCTCGACGTCCACAGGTTTGCCGAGTTGGGCGCGGCCGGCGTGCTCGCGCTGCTGGCCGACAGCACCAACATCGATCGCCGCGGCTTTACCGGTTCGGAAGTCGACGTGACCGACGGCTTCGAGGAGATCTTCACCAGCGCCGAGGGAAAGATCGTCGTCGCCATGTTTGCGTCGAGCATCTATCGCATGCAGATCGTGGTTGATCTGGCCGCGCAATTCGACCGGCGCGTGGCCTTCGTCGGTCGAGGTGCAATCGAGAACTCCGAGATCGCGCAGCGGCTGGGCTATCTCCGTATTCCGAGCGGTGTGGTGACGCGCGACAGCGATGTTCGCAGCTTCCCGTCGCAGGATGTCGTCTGCATCTGCACCGGCTCGCAAGGAGAGCCGCAGGCGGCGCTTCCGCGAATCGCCATCGACGACCACCGCCACGTCAAGCTCGCACCGGGCGACGTGGTGGTCTTCTCGGCGCGGGAAATCCCCGGCAACGAGAAAGCGATCGGCCGGGTGATGAACCATCTCGCCCGGCGCGACGCCGAGGTCATTTCAGGAGCCGACCGACACGTCCACGTCTCGGGCCACGGCAGTGAAGAAGAGC
>JBPYFA010000297.1:0-49834 GCA_051986585.1 Vicinamibacterales bacterium
GGGAGTCTCGAGTCACAACCAGGAACGAACCAAAAACAAGAACAAACTAAAAAAACAAGGACAAACTAAAAACCAAGAACGAACCCAAAACCAAGAACGAACCCAAAACCAAAAACGAACCCAAAACCAAAAACGAACCCAAAACCAAAAACGAACCCAAAACCAAGAACAACAAACCACAACCCATAACCTAAAACCAAGAACCAAGAACTGACTGACCAGACTATCTATACAGCAAATACTTCGCCCTCACCGCCCTCCACTTCGCCTCACCCGCCGCCCAGCCGCTGACCACGTCGAGCGGATCGGCGCCACTGCGAATCTGAGCTAATCCTTCCTTCGATCCGAACAGCTTGTCGGCAGACTCCAGCTCGAACTTCGCGCCGTACATCTTGTTCAGCATCGACGCAATCTCGACGCCGACGCGGACCGGCCGGACGGCGGCCCGATCGGTCACGATCATGTAGACGCCCCCGCATTCCTCGTTGGCAAACTTGCTCGCTGTCGGCGTGAAACGCACCGGGTAGAAACGGATGCCGGGAATGCTGCGAGCGTTGAGCGCGTCCGACAATGCGACGCCGTCAATCCAGGGAGCGCCGACTTGTTCAAACGGCGTGTCGGTGCCGCGGCCGACCGAAATGTTGGTGCTCTCGATCGCGCCGATGCCCGGATAGAGCGTCGCCTGAGTCAGGTTCCGCATGTTCGGCGACGGGTTGATCCAGGGGAGGCCGGTGGCATCGAACCACTGCTCCCTTCGCCAGTTGCGAACGGGAATCACGGTCAGCTCCGCGCCAATCCTGTTTTCGCCGTTGAAGAGTTTCGCCAGCTCTCCGAGCGTCATTCCGTGCCTGATCGGCATCGGGAAATACCCGACAAAGCTCAACGCCGCCTTGTCGAGGGTTGGCCCCTCGATCTGATAACCGCCGATCGGATTTGGCCGATCGAGGATGACGACCGGCACCTTGCGCTTCGCGGCTTCCTCCAGGACGTACGCCGTCGTCGTCATGTAGGTGTAGAAACGGGTGCCGATGTCCTGGAGATCGATCACCATCGTATCGATGCCCTGGAACATCGCATCGTTTGGTCTTCGCGTGTCGCCGTAGAGCGACTGAATCGAGAGCCCGGTCTTTTCATCGGTGGCCGACGGCACGCTGGCATCGAGAATTCCGCGAATTCCGTGCTCGGGGCTGAACAGCCGGACGAGCGTCAGCCCCTTGGCGCCATGCAACAGGTCGATCGTCGTCGCGCCATCGCGCGCGCGGCCCGTGTGATTGGTGAGGAGTCCGACTCGCTTGCCCTGCAGCGCGGCAAAGCTGTTCGCGCGAAGGACGTCGATGCCGCTGAGCACGGGACTGAACGGGGGCGGCGGAGGCGGTGTTCCCGAGGGACCGAAATCGCGGCCGGTCCAGGCCGATGACGTGCGCACGGCTGGCGAGACGTCCTCGATCGACGATGCCGCGATCGTCGCCACGCGGGCGCGGAGCGGCGTGACGTCGCCTTTCCCGTCAGGATGAACGCGGTTCGATAGAAACACCACGAACATGCTCGTAACCGGGTCGATCCAGAGCGACGTGCCGGTGAATCCCGTGTGGCCGAAGGATCCGACCGGCAGCAGCTCGCCACGATTCGACGAATAGGCCGAGTCGATGTCCCAGCCAAGCCCGCGCACGCTCCGGTCCCACGGGCCGGTCGCGGGCGTCGTCATCTTCGCGACGGTCAGCGGAGAGAGTATGCGCGTGCCGCGGTAGGTGCCGCCATCGAGGAGCATGCGGCAGAAAATGGTCAAATCGGCAGCGGTGCTGAATAGACCGGCGTGGCCGGCCACGCCGCCCATCCGTCTTGCAGTTGGATCGTGTACCACTCCCCGGAGCATCGCCATCGCGGGACCTTCGCATGGCCACCCAAGCGGCGTGCAGCTTTCGGTCGGAGCGATACGCGGTCGCAGGTTCGCGGGCGGAAGGAACATCGTGTCCTTCATCCCGAGAGGCGCGAAGATATGGTCGTGCGCAAACCGATCCAGCGGCTCGCCGCTCACGCGGCGCACGATGTCGCCCAACAGGAAGTAATTGATGTCGCTGTAGACGAAACGTTCACCAGGCGGGGAAGTCGGAACCTCTTCGATCGCCATGTTGATCGCCGTCTCCGAGCCGCTCCAGGCATCGGCCAGATCGAGGTCAGGCCGAAGGCCCGACATGTGCGTCATCAGATGACGGATCGTGATGTCGGCCTTGCCGTATCGCTCGAAACCGGGAATGAAGGTGGACACGCGATCCGATAGCCGGATCTTGCCCTCTTCCAGAAGGAGCATCACGCTGGTCGTCGTCGCAACCACCTTGGTCAGGGAGGCAAGATCGAAGATCGTGTCCTCGGTCATCGGCTCCACAGACGGAACCAGCGCGCGACTGCCAACCGCCCTTTGATACAGGATCCGATCGCCCCTACCGACCACGACGACTGCGCCTGGCAGCTTCTTTTCGCCAATCGCCTGCCGCACGAGCGGCTCGATGGCTTCCAGTTTCTTCTGCTGATCGGCCTGAGGCGCGGCAAAGGGAATTGAGGATGGTGCTGCCGCCAGCACCAAGAGGATGGCAACGACGAACTGTTTCATGCAGGGATTATAAAAGGGAAAGGCCGCGGCCCGAGCGGGGCGACGAATGAAGCCCGCGTACGTAGCGCGGCCAGGCGAGAACGCGTGGGGGTGGACGCCACGCGCACTGACAAATGCTGGCAGGAACGTCGAAAACGTTCAGTGCAGGGTCGTAATCGCCTGCATCCGCTGGTCGGTAGCCTGCAGGAAGAATCCTTCCCAGGCGCGCCGGATGTTGTCGACCTTCGCGACGTCGATTGATGCAGGGGTCTTGCCGGCCGAGACGACGAACAGGAACGCCTGTCGATGCACGCGGGCGGAGTCGGCGGCCGATGGTGTACGTGGACCCAGAATGGCAATGACGTCCTGGATGAGCACGTCCCTCCGAGTCCCATTGAAGGTCACGCCGACTTCCGGGGCGGAGACGTCGGTTCGATTCACCGACATGTTGGTCGGGCTTTCGACGTAGAAGAACGGCGGCACCTGCGCGTCAGTGACGAGCCCCATCGCGTACTGGTCGAGCAGGCTGTAGCGCTGCACCGCCCCGACGGTCTTGAACGAGCCGCCACCGAGATCCTGGATGTCGTTGCCCTCCATCACCGACGCGTCGGAATCAAAGAAGAAACTCCAGTGCGCGAGATCGCGCCCGAGAAGCGCCTGCGACCGCTGGCCGTTGTGATCGCGAAATTCCAGAAATGCCAGCCAGCGGTGGCCGCACTCCTGACCCATCACGCTGAGCGTGTTGTTCTCGCCGAGAAACTTCTGCGTCGGATTGTCGGGATACTTCCCCAGCCAGTCCATGACGACGACGCTCCGCAGCCGGCCGCTGCTGCCGAAATCAGATGTCAGGTCGTAGGTGTCGACGCCGATTCCCCGGATTTCGTTCTTGACCGTCGTTTCATACGCAAACGCGTCGGTGATGACCGGCGCGTCGGTCCAGAGAACCAGCTGATCGTAGTTGTCCGGATGCGAGGCGTAGAACTTTTCGGTCAGCGCGACCACGTCGAGCTGCGCGTTCTGCGCAAAGCGCTCGCCCACGGCGCCGTTGCCGCCATCGGTCGGGCCGGCGTCGCTCAAGTTCACTGGCTTGAAGATCCCGGTCCGGCCGGGCGAGAGGCCGACAATCGCATCGCCGACGTTGATCGTCGCGCCATAAATCATCTCGATGTTGCCGTTGGGAAGCAGCGATGCCTGCAGCGTCACGGTCCGGGTCGTATCGAACCCGCGCACGTTGCACCAGGTGACGGTGAACTGATCGGACGCCGCATTCAGGTAAATGCGGCCGCTGCCGGTGGTGGGATCGAGATCCGAAAGGAACGGCGCAACCCGCGGCGGGCCGGTGAGCAGTCGCGCAACGTTGCGCTCGGTGCTCGACTTGTCCGCCTCTTCGAACGTGATGTTGCCGTCGGAGTTGACGAACGCGGTCGGCTGGGGCTTGCCATAGAAGGAGAACGAGAACGGCACCGCGCTCGACGCGCTGTCGTCGTCGCCAAGCGTCAGGCGCGTGCCCAGAGTGGCTTTGAAATTACCGTCGATCTTCGTCACGTTGTAGCCGCCCGACCCGTTGCGGGTGAAGCGTAAGCCGACGCTCCGAAGGTCGTAGCTGTTCGGCGGAAGGATCAGGTCCCCCTCGTCCTGAACGATGGCAATGTCGCCGACGTCGGCGTTGCTGCGCCGGGTCAACGTACGGCGTTCGTTAGGCGTGCGCCCGTTGCGCTCTGCGTACTCACGATGCGTCCAGAGCGCATCGAGAACCCGCCAGCGCGTGCTGCCGTCGACGACGTTGGTTTTGAGCGCCCTGGCCGCGGCCTGCTCCTCGGGCGACAACTCGATCTGATCGGCTTCGTCAGCCGCGGTGGTGCAAGGGTTGGTCGAGGTGGTGGGTGGAGGATTCGAGGAGGAGGAACTGCTGGATCCGCACGCGGATGCCAGCAGCCCCAGGATTATGGCCGTGACGAGACGCTTCACGGCCGTGCTACTTCTTGATCTGGTCCAGAATCTTCTTCGCGTCTTCCGCTTCCTTCGCGTTGGGTGCCAGCGAGACGAACTTCTCGAGGTCGGCCTTCGCTTCCGGGAGCTTGTCGGAAGCGACGTAGGCGCGACCGCGGTAGTAATACAGCTCGTTGGTCGTGGGGAACTGGGCGATCAGCTTGGTCAGCAGGTCGACGGCTTCAGGACCTTTTTTATCGTTGATCAGGTTGATCGCTTGGTTGATGTAGGTGTACGGGTCCTTCACGTCCTTCATGTCGATGCCATCGAGGATCGCCTTCGCACCCGCCTTGTCGCCGCTTTCCATCAGCAGTTCTGCCTGAAACAGCTTCAGGTCGACGTTATTCGGTTCTTTGTCGAGATTGACCTTGAGGTGCTGCATCGCGGCGGGGACGTTGTTTTCAGCCGCGTAGGTGCGCGCGATGAATCCTTCGAGCTGGTAAATGTTCGGATACTTCGCCAGCAGGTCTTCGTAGATCTTGCGCGCCTCCGGAATCTTGCCGGCCTGCGCGAGGCCGGCTGCAGTCTGCAGCTGCGCGTTGATGTCCACCATCGGGTCGGCCTTAGCCCCGGCTGCGCCCGCCTTCATCGTGACATTCAGGGGCGGCGCCTTGTCACCCTTGACTTCGACCGTCTCGGTCGCCGTCTGAAGACCTTCCTTGGAAATCTCGACCTTCCATTCGCCGTTGGCGGCACCGTTGATGTGCCACTCGCCCTTCTTGTCGGTCTTCCCTGACAAGCTGTCGCCCTGTCCGGCCATCGTCGCCGTGACGAGGACGTTTTCGATCGGCTTACCCTGCTCGTCGACAACCTTACCGCCCAGCCGCGCGTTCCCGTGCGTCTGCGCGATCACCGGGGACGCCAGCCACGCTGCCGCGACGAACGCGATGGCCGTGCGGATGGGAATCGCTATGCGAAGTGCCTTCATGATCTCTCCTTGACTCCGGCCCCTCGTCGCGCGCGTCGAGAAGCCCATGCGTACAGCGCCGGTCTTCAATCAGACTCCGACTTTGGAGTGTAGCGCAAGCGGGACGCACGCCACCACCGGCGCGGACCTGGGGATCGCGTCTGAGGTTGGATCTATTTGGCGAAACGGTCGAAGATGTCGACGAGCTCGGCCAATCGTCGCGTCTTCTCCGGATCGCCTTGGACGATGCCGTCGGGCACGCACCGTTCGACGTGGAATTTGAAAACCGCCAGGCTGATCCGGTTCAGTGCGGCCTCGGCCGCCGACAGCTGTTGCAGAAGTTCGACGCAGAGCCGCGGCTCCTGAACCATCCGGCGAATGCCACGGATCTGGCCTTCCACCCGGTTCAACCGCGTCACGAGGGACTGCTGCTGGGTTTCGTCGAGCATACGACCTGTATACTCCGGCTCGGCTCGAGTGGCGGCTGCTTTCTCGCGAGCGCTGCCGCAAAGCCGAAGAATTTTCTGTGACACCGGGCAAATACGCCTCATCGTCGAGCGCGACGGGGCGGAATGGAGGCCGGCTTCGTGTCTGCGATGTCGTCGATGACGGAATTGACAATCGATCACGAATGAATGAACATTCATTCATGAGCAATTCGCGGCGGGCTCCGGCGCTCGCCGATCGCATCGACAAAGCCGACAAGCGCGATGCGATCCTGCGCGCGGCGATCGAGACGTTCGCGGCGCGCGGCTTCTTCAACGCCCAGGTCGCCGATGTCGCGCGCTGCGCCGGTGTCGCCGCTGGCACCGTCTACTTGTACTTCCGGGGGAAAGACGATCTTCTGATTTCGATCTTCGAACGCACGATGACCGACGCGATCGCCGCTGGACGTGAGAGCGTCGCCCGGCGGACCGGCGCGGCCGAGCGCCTGCGCGAGATTGCACGGATGCATTTCGAGCGGCTCGGACGGGATCGCGATCTCGCCGTCGTCTTCCAGGTCGAGCTGCGGCAATCGACGAAATTCATGGAGCGCTTCTCGGCCACCTACCTGCGCCAGTACCTGGGCATCATTCGCGATGTGATTGCCGAAGGACAGGCTGACGGAACGTTTCGCGCTGACGTCAGCCCGACGCTGGCGGCCAAGATGTTCTTTGGCGTACTCGACGAGATGGCGACGAACTGGATCCTGAGCCGGAGAAACTACTCGCTGGTCGCGCAAACTGCCGATGTGGTGAGTCTTTTTGTGGGCGGGCTGGAACGATGATGCGGCACGTTCGCGAGGTCGCGGTGCTGGGCGCCGGAACGATGGGAGCGCAGATTGCGGCGCATTTCGCCAACGCCGGCATTCCGGCGCTGCTCCTCGACGTGACCAGGGACGCCGCGCGGGAAGGACTCGAACGCGCCCGTGCCCTCAAGCCCGACCCGTTCTTCACGCCGTCCACACATACGCTGATACGAACCGGCGGATTCGACGAGGATCTCAAGAACGTTTCCAGGTGCGACTGGATCCTCGAAGCCATCGTCGAGCGGCTCGACATCAAACAGCAGCTGTTCGAACGGCTCGAGTCGCATCGACGCGCTGATGCGATTGTCAGCTCCAACACTTCGGGAATCCCGATAGCAGCGCTGGCTGAGGGGCGATCGGCCGGGTTCCAGAGTCATTTTCTCGGCACCCACTTCTTCAACCCGCCACGATACCTGCGCCTCCTCGAAGTGATACCGACGTCGAAGACCGATCCTGCGGTCCTCGCCGCTGTGACCGCATTCGCGGATCGCCGGCTCGGCAAAGGCGTGGTGATTGCCAAGGACACACCGAACTTCATCGCCAACCATCTCGGACTGTTCGGCGTGATGCAGGTGTTTCGCGCACTCGCGACCGGGGACTACACGATCGAAGAAATCGACGCGATTACGGGGCCGGCAATTGGCAGGCCGAAGAGTGCGACGTTCAGGACCATGGACATAGCCGGCATCGACGTGCTGGCACACGTCTCTCGCAATCTCGCCGAGCGGTTGGAGACCGAATCCGATCGACAGCTCTTCGAGTTGCCGCCGCTCGTCTCCGACATGGTCAAACGCGGGTGGGTCGGAGCCAAAGCCGGTCAAGGCTTCTACAAGAAGGCACCGGACGGTGAAATCCTGACACTCGATCCGAAGACGATGGAGTACCGCCCGAAACAGCCGCCGCGCTTGCCCTCACTCGACGCGGCGCGAACCATCGAAGACGTCGGCGACCGCATCCGGACGCTCGTGAATGGCAACGATAAAGCCGGCCACTTTCTTCGCGCGACGTTGATACCAACGATCGAGTACGCGGAGCGGATTGCGCCGCAGATCGCGCACGATCGGGCCGACATCGACAACGCGATGCGGTGGGGATTCGGGTGGGAACTGGGTCCGTTCGAAACACTAGCGCAACTCGGACGCGGGTCCGCGAGCCTCGTTTCAAAGGCGCCAAAGAAGGTCGTGAAGAAGAACGCCGGCGCCAGCCTTGTCGATCTCGGCGACGGTGTGCTCTCGGTCGAGTTCCACTCGAAAATGAACGCGATCGGAGGCGACACGATCCAGATGCTTCAGGCTGGTGTGAAGGAAGCCTCGGCGAATTACCGTGCGCTGGTGGTTGCCAACGACGCGGTGAACTTCTCCGCCGGCGCCAACTTGATGCTCCTGCTGCTCGAGGCGCAGGAGGGCAACTGGGACGAGGTCGACATGATGGTGCGCGCGTTCCAGGGAGCGACGATGGGGCTGAAGTATGCGGATGTGCCTGTGGTCGTCGCCCCGGCCGGTCTCACGCTTGGCGGTGGATGCGAGATTGCTCTTCATGCCGATCGCGTGCACGCCGCTGCCGAGGCGTACATCGGACTGGTCGAAGTTGGCGTCGGCCTGATTCCCGCGGGCGGCGGAACGAAGGAAATGCTGGCCCGCGCGATGGACGATCTGCCGCGCGCGGCCGATCCGCTGCCGGCGGTCCAGCGCGTGTTCGAGACGATCGGTTTTGCGAAAGTCTCAACCAGTGGCCCGGACGCGAAACGACTGGGCTATCTGCGCGACGCGGATGGCATGTCCATGAACCGCGATCGGCTGCAGGAAGACGCCAAGGCCGCTGCGCTGGCCCGTGTTCCTGAGTACGTCCGGCCGCAGCCTCGGACCGCGATTCGCGTCGGCGGCAGTGGCCTGCTGGCCACGTTGAAGCTCGGTATCCACCTGGCGTGGCGTGGCGGACGAATCAGCGATCACGACGCGATTATCGGCCGGAAGCTGGCGTGGGTTCTCGCCGGCGGCAACGCGCCGCATGCGACCGCGGTGACCGAACAGCAACTGCTCGATCTCGAGCGTGAAGCGTTCCTGAGCCTGTGTGGTGAGCGCAAAACGCAGGAACGGATCGCGCACACATTGAAAACCGGAAAGCCATTGAGGAACTAGCCGGTGTTCGACCAGGGACAGGGAACCCCACTCATCGTCATTCCCGGCGTGCAGGGCCGGTGGGAATGGATGAAGCCGACGCTCGATGAACTCGGCAAGCGTTGCCGGGCATTGTCCTACACGTTGTGTGGCGACATTGGTTCGGGCATGAAGTTCGACCGTGCACTCGGGTTCGACAACTTCGTCCGGCAGCTCGACACCGTATTCGAGCAGGCGGCGATCGAGCGAGCCGCACTGTGCGGCGTGTCGTATGGAGGGTTCATCGCGCTGCGATATGCGGCCCTCCGCCCCGAACGCGTTTCGTCGCTGGTGTTCGCGTCGTCTCCCGCCCCAGGATGGATTCCCGATGCGCGGCAACGACGGTACGTGGCTCGTCCGTGGCAGTCCGCGCCCGCGTTTGTCGCCGGCGCGCCGCTCCGGTTATGGCCGGAGATTCGCGCCGCGTACGACACACCGCGTGAGCGATTGTCGTTCTTCGTGCGCCACGCGGCGCGCGTGGTTGCCGCTCCGATCGTGCCCCCTCTCGTGGCCGCGCGCGTCACCCTGCAGCAGCAGCGGGATTTCACGCCCGACTGCGCGCGCGTGCGAGTACCGACGCTGATCGTGACCGGCGAGGACGATCTCGACCGGATCGTTCCGGCGGAAGTGACCCGGCGATATCGCCAGCTGATTCCCGGAGCGCGCTACGTGCAGATGAAACGATCGGGCCATCTCGGACTGCTCACACATCCGGCGCAGTTTGCCGATATCGTCACTGGATTCATCAATGGCAACGGTCACTGATCTCGCCGGCCCCGCCGGTTCGCTCGAAGCGCTGCTGGATGAACCGGACCGGCCGCAAGGAAACGACCGTCCGATCAAGGCAGCCGTCGTATTCGCACATCCGCACCCGCAATTCGGCGGAACGATGCATACGAAAGCGGTCTATCGCGGAGCGAAAGGACTGACGCGCATCGGCTGTGCGGTGTTGCGATTCAATTTTCGTGGCGTCGGCCGCAGTCAGGGATCCTTCGATCAGGGGGATGGTGAAAAGGAGGATTTCCGCGCGGCGCTCGACTACATGGCTGACCGGTATCGGGGAGCGCCGTTGTGGGCGGCGGGATTCTCGTTTGGCGCCTGGGTCGCCTTGGAAGTTGGTGCGGTCGACGAGCGGGTTTCAGTGCTGGTCGGGATCGCGCCGCCGGTAGCGACGTCGATCTCCGGTCACGATTACACGTTCGAGAACACGCTCGCAAGCACCAAGCCGAAGTTCTTCGTGCAGGGAGAGGCTGACGACATCTGCCCGCTCGAAGGAATGTGGGCGTTCTACGCAAAGCTCCACGAACCGAAAGAGCTGGTCGTCATCGACGCCGCGAATCACCTGTTCGAAGGAAAGGCGCAGGAGGTCGGCGACGCGCTCGAGGATTTGCTGGTCGATTTTCAGAGTAACGAACCATGAAGGAAGCCGTCATCGTTGCTGCGGTGCGCACACCGGTCGGGAAAGCGCCGAACGGCGCGCTGCGGACGACGCGGCCTGACGAAATGGCCGCCGTGGTCATCAAAGATCTCTTGCGACGCGTGCCATCTCTCGATCCGGGTGAGATCGAAGACGTGATGTTCGGCTGTGCGATGCCGGAAGCGGAACAGGGCTTGAACGTCGCGCGAATAGCCAGCCTCCGTGCTGGGATTCCCGTGTCGGCCTCCGCGGTCACCATCAACAGGTTCTGTTCGTCCGGTCTGCAGTCGATCGCCTCGGCCGCCGAACGAATCATCGCCGGCTTCGCGTCAACCATCGTCGCTGGCGGCACCGAGTCGATGAGCCTGGTGCCGATGGGCGGCAACAAGGTCGCGCCCAACCCGGCGCTGGTCGACAGCTATCCGGATGTGTATCTGAGCACGGGGCTGGTCGCCGAGAATCATGCGCGGGAAGCCTCGGTCTCGCGCCAGGAACAGGACAGCTTTGCGCTTCGCTCGCACCAGCGCGCCGTTGCCGCGATCGATGCCGGCCGGTTCGCCGACGAACTCGTGCCGTTGCCGGAGCTGAAAATCGACGAAGGCCCGCGGCGGGATACATCGATGGAAGCACTCTCGAAGCTGCGCCCGGCATTCCACGTCAAGGGAACGGTGACGGCCGGCAACTCATCGCAGACGAGCGACGGCGCGGCGGCGGTTCTCGTCATGTCGCTCGACCGTGCACGTGAACTCGGGCTTCGACCGCTCGGCCGCTTCGTGGCGTTCGCGACGGCTGGCGTGGAACCCGAACGGTTCGGGATCGGCCCGGTGCCGGCGATTCGCAAGGTGCTGAAGCTGGCCGGCTTGTCGCTGGAGCAGATGGATCTCGTCGAGCTGAACGAGGCGTTCGCCGCCCAGGTCATCGCGTGCCTGCGCGAGCTGCCGATCGATCCGGATCGTTTGAACGTCAACGGAGGAGCGATCGCGCTCGGGCATCCGCTGGGCTGCACCGGGGCGAAATTGACGACGACACTTCTCAACGAGATGCGGCGGCGGAAGGCGAGATACGGGCTGGTTTCGATGTGCGTGGGCGGCGGAATGGGCGCCGCCGGAATCTTCGAAAGCATGTAGGTGCGTGATGACAACACTGACAACTGCGCGCGGCGGCTCCTGGTTGATCGAAGACACACCGGCAGACTCGGTGTTCACTCCGGAGTCGCTTTCCGACGAGCATCGGCTGATCGCGCAAACCGCTGAGGAGTTCGTCGCCAATGAGGTGATGGCCGGCCTGGAGCGACTCGAGCAGAAGGACTGGACTCTGGCGCGTGAGCTCGTGCGGCGCGCCGGCGAGCTCGGATTGCTGGGCACCGACGTCGCGGAGGCACTCGGCGGTGTCGGCCTGGACAAGGTGGCGGCGATCATCGTCGGCGAAGCGGTCGGTCGATCGGCGTCGTTTGCCACCACGTTCGGGGCGCAGACCGGCCTGGCGATCACCCCGTTGGTTTGCTTTGGAACCGAGGCACAGAAGGAAAAGTATCTCGGACGCCTCATCAACGGGGAGATGGTGGTGCGTATGCGCTCAGCGAATCGGGATCGGGATCCGACGCGCTCGGGGCCAAGGCGAGAGCCACGCGACAGCCGGATGGAAGCTTCACCATCAGCGGCGAAAAGATGTGGATCACCAACGGCGGGTTCGCCGATCTCTTCATCGTGTTCGCCAAGGTCGTCGGCGATGGCGGGGACGCTTTCACCGCGTTCCTCGTCGAACGAACGTTCCCGGGTGTGAGCAACGGGAAAGAAGAACACAAGATGGGCCTCCACGGCTCGTCAACGACGCCGTTGATCCTGCAGGACGCGCGGGTGCCGGCGGAAAATGTGCTCGGCGAGATCGGGAAGGGACACAAGGTCGCCTTCAACGTGCTCAACTACGGCCGCTTCAAGCTCGCAGCGATGTGCAGTGGAGGTGCCCGCGCGATTGTCAGTGAGGCCGCGAAATACGCCGCGCAGCGAAAGCAGTTCGGTCAGCCGATCGCCTCGTTCGGCGCGATCAAGCACAAGCTCGCCGAGATCGCGATCCGGGAGTTCGCGGTCGAGAGCATGCTGTATCGCACGGCAGCGCTGATCGATCAGGCGGTCGAAGCAGCTGGCCCGACGCCCACCGGCGACGCGGTGCTCGCCGCGCTGGAAGAATTTGCCATCGAAGCAAGCATCCTCAAAGTGGCGGGCAGCGAAATGATCGATTACGCCGTTGACGAAAACGTGCAAATCCACGGCGGCAACGGCTTCGTGCGCGACTACGCCGCCGAGCGGATGTATCGCGACGCCAGGGTCAATCGCATCTTCGAGGGGACCAACGAGATCAACCGGCTGCTGATTCCAGGCATGTTGATTCGCCGGGCACTCAAAGGCGGCCTGCCACTGATTCCGGCAGCCAAGAAACTGCAGGAGGAGATCCTGACGCCGTCGCCGGCCGAGCCGCCGTCCGACGAACCGCTGGAAAACGCGAAGCGGACCGTCGCGTCACTGCGGAAAGTGGCACTGATGGTGCTCGGCTCAGCCATGCAGACCTACGGTGAGAAGCTGACGGACCGACAGGAGTTGCTCACGCTGGCCGCAGACATCATCATCGATGTGTTCGCCGCCGAGAGCGTGCTGCTCCGCGCGTCGCGCATGCCGGCAGCGTCGACCGCCGTCGCCGCGGCCGAGGTCTACATCGCGGACGCGGCAGGACGAGTCGAGATTGCGGCCCGCACGGCTCTTGCTGAAATGACCGACGGGGACAACCTGCGCACACTCTTGGCGGCGCTTCGGCGCCTGCTCAAACCCGCGCCCATCAACACCGTGGCACGGCGCCGGCAGATCGCTGACGACATCATCGAGCGCAAGGCTTATCCTTATCGATGATGGTGACTAAGCAGGCTGTCGTCGCGAATCAGCGGCGCGAGCCGAGGGCGAGCGCTGGCGGGCGCTGGGGGTGGGGCCCCAGCGCAAACCAAAAGAAGCAGACGCAGTCCGCAGTCACCGCGAATCAGCGGCGCGGGTTCCTCGCCGCTCTCTTACTCCTGACACTGGCCTGCACGAAGGAAGTTTCCTACGTCGACAGCATCAGCGAATGGCGGACGACGAAGGACGCATTCATGCAGCGATCGCCGGATTCCCCGATTCCGGCCGATCGCCGCGCTTCGTTTCCACCGCTGAGTTATTTTCCGATCGAACCGGAGTATCGCGTCCCGGCGTCCCTCACCGTCAATCGCACGTCGGACGTGATCGAGATCCCGACATCCCGCGGTGAACGCCGGCCCCACAACCGGGTGGGCCAATTGTCTTTCACGTTGAAAGGGCGCCTGCTCACGCTGACGGCGTTCGTTGAAGTCGGTCAGCAGGACGTGAATCACCTGTTCGTACCGTTCGGCGATCTCACCAACGGCACTGAAACCTATCCGGGAGGTCGATACCTCGAACTTGACCGGACGCCGACCGGCATCTACGATCTCGACTTCAACCGTGCGTTTCATCCGTTCTGCTACTACAACCCCCAATACGATTGCCCCTATCCGCCGCGAGAGAACCGGCTCCCGATTCCAATCCGCGCCGGAGAGCGCATGAGCGCGGCGGGACATTGACGAAGCTGTGATCAAAGCCATCGTCTTCGATTTCGACGGCGTGCTCGCGGACTCTGAACCGCTTCACCTGCGTGCGTACCAAACGGTGCTATCGAGATTGGGCATCGACCTCACCCGCGATGAGTACTACTCGAATTACCTGGGGTACGACGACGAAGGGGTGTTCGCACAACTGTTCGAACGCCACGGATTGCGCGTGGACAGCGAGGGAATCCAGGCGTTGATCGAGGAGAAGACGACCGTCTTCGATGCGACGATGGAAGAGAACATCGCGACAGCGGGCATCCTCTACCCGGGTGCGGCCGCCTGCGTCGAATTGATGGCATCGCGCTACCCCCTCGGCATTGCCTCCGGGGCGCTTCGCCATGAAATCGAGGCAATACTCCGCGGCGCGCATTTGCACCAGCATTTCCGGTTCATCGTCGCTTCCGGCGAAACGCCGGAAGGAAAGCCAGCGCCCGACCCATATCGAAAGGCCGCGGGGCTCCACGGATTCGCGCCGATTGAGTGCATGGCGATTGAAGACTCGCGGTGGGGCATCGAGTCGGCAAAGTCTGCCGGGCTTGCTTGTATCGGAATAACGACGACCTACGGTCGCGAACATTTGCCAGGCGCCGACCACATCATCGAGTCACTCGAGGAGTTCACTCCCGACCTGGTCGACGTGTTCAGCAAGAGGCGCTAAAATTCAGCGTGCCGTTTTCTCTCCACCTCAACGCTCGGACCTCGGAAGTCGCCGCCGAATTGCAGAGGGCGATGAACGCGCCCGGAGATGATCTCGCACCTGCGGCGCTGGCGATCGCGAGAGTTGAGTATCCATCTCTCGATCCCAAGCCCTACCTCGCCAGGCTCGACCGCATGGGCCGCGAAGCGGCGACGCGCGTCACCGATTCCGCCGCGGATCCAATTCGCGCGTTCAACGAGTACTTGTACGACGAGCAGGGATTTGTCGGGAACCGCGAACGCTACGACGACCCGCGGAACAGCTTCATCAATGAAGTGCTGGATCGACGCACCGGTATTCCCATCAGCCTGGCCGTCGTCTACCTCGAGGTCGCGCACCGCGCAGGCCTGCACGTCGACGGCGTGAACTTCCCTGGACACTTCCTGCTGCGTATTCGAGACGGAATCGCCGGCGACGCCCGTTCGGAGGTCGGCATCATCGATCCGTTCCATGGCGGCGCGCGGCTGTCGGAATACGACTGTCGGCAGCTCTTGCGTCAGCATGTGGGTGACGAGGCGGCATTCGACGCGTCGCTTCTCGAGCCGGCAACCCGCCACGACATCGTTGTCCGCATGCTCGTGAATCTGAAGCGGCTGTACGTCAGGATGCAGTCGTTTCCACAGGCGAGGGTCATCTCCAGCCTGCTGCTCGGAATCGACCCGTCGGCGATTTCGGAGCTGCGCGACCGCGGGCTGCTGGCGTATCACCTGCAGGACTTTGCCGCGGCGTTACGCGATCTCGAGGAATACCTCCGACTCGCGCCGAAACTCGCCGAACCCGTCGAGCACGACGTGATCGCGGAACCTGAGGGCGAGCCGGACGGCGAGGATGCCGGTCGCGAAGGTGAGATGGATGACGCGACGCAGATTTGGGAGCACGTCAAGACGCTCCGCAAAAGAGTCGCAGGCTTCAATTAGCCGCGATCAGCGATCAGCAGTTTCACCGGATTGCAGGCGTGCAATCCGTTCACATCCTTCCAAGAGCTCTTCGACGCTGACGGCGCCGTAGGACAGCCGAAGGAACCCCTCTCCAGCCCGCCCGAATGACGCTCCCGGAATCGTGACCACATGCGTGCGTTCCAGAAGCGACGCCGCGAGCGACTCCGAAGGCTGGCCGGTCAGGATACGAGCGAACGCGAAGAAGCCGCCGCCGGTCGGCTGCCATCGGACGACAGGATTGCGCGAGAGCGCACTCTCCAGCACCGATCGCCGTCGTCGAAGCTCGGGCACAAACTGCGAGATGTAGTTCCAGTCGTCACGGACGGCCGCCTCGACGGCCTTCTGTGAAATCACCGGCGCGCAGATGATCATCGCGTCCTGGATTTTGATCGCCTCGTCGCAGATTCGTCGATCGGCAAGCAGATACCCGACGCGCCACCCGGTCATGGCAAACGACTTCGAGAATGTGCCGACCACCACAACGTTGTCGCGCCAGCCGGCGATGGAGGCGGCGCTCGCGTGTGCGCCGTCGTAGACAAATTGCATGTAGGTCTCGTCGCACAGCAGC
This sequence comes from Vicinamibacterales bacterium, assembly GCA_051986585.1. Taxonomy (GTDB): domain Bacteria; phylum Acidobacteriota; class Vicinamibacteria; order Vicinamibacterales; family 2-12-FULL-66-21; genus JALZOC01. The sequence continues at coordinate 16,194 of JBPYFA010000297.1, forward strand.
GTGATTTGCCGACGCGATAGCTCCGAGACGATCCGGTCGAGCTCCTCTCGGGCGATGACGGCGCCGGTCGGATTGCTGGGGGTGCAAAGAACGACGGCCCGCGTCCCTGGTGTCAGATGCGGCTCGATGTCATTCCAGCGTGCGGCAAAGCCACTGGAAGCGGAAACCGGTGCTTCGATCGGGATTGCGCCAGCCGCACGAACGGCCATCTCGTGATTGAGAAAGTACGGGCTGGCCAGCACGACCTGATCGCCGGGATCGACGGTCGTCAATACCGCCAGCATGAATGCCTGGTTGCCGCCGGCAGTGATGATGAAATCTTCCGGGTTCGCATGAACGCCGAGGTGCTCCCGGAACCGATCGCAGAGCGCTTCACGAAAGCTGAGTAGACCCGCATCGGATGAATACCGGTGGACGTCCGGATCAGCCAGCGCACGGGCGGCGGCTTCGAGCGCGGCCGGCGGGGGCGGGAATCCGGGCACCGCCTGCCCGAGGCTGATCACACGATGGCCAGCATCCCGCAGCGCGGCCGCTTTCTGATTGAGAAAATCGAAAGGCGGAAAAACGAGTCGATGGGCGCGAGCGGAAACAGCCGACATCAGCCGCCGAACATTATTGTGCTGCTACCGTTGACGTGCGAAGCGAATGCTGGTTTTCGAGAAACCACTCGTAGGTAGAGGTGAGCCCCTCGTGCAGGCTGATCCGGTGCGTCCACCCGAGCGCGTGCAGCCGGCCCACGTCGAGCAGCTTTCGAGGCGGTCCGTCGGGCTTGCTGGTGTCGAACCGTAGCGTCGCGGCAGGATGAATCACCGCCCTGAGCGTTTCCGCCAGCTCGCGAATAGAGAGATCCTCACCGGTGCCGACATTGATATGGCCTAACTCGTCGTAGCGCTCCATCAGGAACACACAGGCATCGGCGAGATCGTCTGCGTGCAGAAACTCACGACGCGGGGTGCCTGTTCCCCAGATCTCGATTTCGCGCCGTCCCTCGATCTTCGCGTCGTGGAATTTCCGAATCAGCGCCGGCAGGACGTGGGACTGCGTCAGGTCGAAGTTGTCGTTGGGGCCGTACAGGTTCGTCGGCATCGCTGAGATGAAGTTCGACCCGTACTGGCGACGATATGCCTCGCACAGTTTGATGCCGGCGATCTTGGCAATCGCATACGGCTCGTTGGTCGGCTCGAGCAACCCAGTGAGCAGGTGCTCTTCCTTCATCGGCTGCGGTGCAAGCCGCGGATAGATACACGAACTGCCGAGGTAGAGGAGCTTCTTCACGCCGTATTGATGCGCCGCATGAACCACGGTCGCGTGAATCAGCATGTTGTCGTAGATGAACTCGGCGGGGCGAGTCGAGTTCGCGAAAATCCCACCCACGGTTCCCGCAACCAGAAACACGTAGTCGGGCCGATTCGCACGAAACCAGTAGCTGACGGCCGCCTGATCGCGAAGATCCAGTTGATCGCGAGTTGCGGTGAGCAGTCGGGTCGCACCGGCGCGCTCGAGCCGGCGAACGATAGCTGAGCCGACCAGCCCGCGGCTGCCGGCAACGAAAATTCGGGAGTTCAGGTTCATGAGACTAGACACAAGGATACTGGAGAGAGCTGTTCCTTAGCACCGATTGTTGCTCCCGAAGGGCGCGGGCTCGGGCGCCGCGTTATGGTGAAACGACAACGTGCTTTCGAAAATTCCCCGCAGCGTCGGGATCTGTGTCGATGGCGGCAAGCACTCCTCGGGCGTACGTCAGACGCCGGTCAGGTTTGCCGTCGCCGTTCTCGTCGAAGGATGCCGTCTTCAGTATGCCAGCCTCGTAGGTTTCCCACTTGTCTACCCGGCCATTGTGGTCGGTGTCTTCTTCGGCGGCGGTGATCGTCTCAGCCTCGTAGTGCTCCCATCGATCGATCTTGGTCTCATCGAAAGACGAAGAAATCTCGATTCGTCGAGTCTTTCCATCATCGCCAGGAAACGCCCAGGCGTCGGGCTTGCCCGTGTCAGCGCGCGAGAAGCCAACTTTCACGAGCTTCGACTGGTCGTCGTAATACTCCCACCGGTCGATCTTGCCGTCCTCGTTGCGATCGATCCGGGTTCGAACGGCACGTCGGCCGTCCATTTCAGTCCAGGTGTCGACTTTGCCGTTGTGATTGGAATCGAAGGCGAGCTCGGTCAAGCGGCCGGTCTTCGTGTCGTAGGTTGGCGTGATGCCCGCCTTGTTTGCCGGGCCGGCGGATCGAGAGCAATCCGCAATGAGCGACACGCACGCACACAGAAGCAACGCGGCGCCGAACCGTACCCGCGCCACACCGGCGTCTGGCACGCCGGCGATGGTACGAACCGCACGCGCGTGTGGTCAAGTGGAATTGTCGTGAGCTGGCGGACAACGGAGGTGACGGAGAGCACGGGACAAGCTCTAACACGGAGATGCGGAGACACGGAGGTCATTGGAAAAAGCAAACACTCCGTGCCTCCGTGTCTCCGTGTTGATCCTGTCCCGTGCCCTCCGTTACCTCCGTGCCCGCTCGCAAGCTACGCCGATGGCAGCGGGTCCTGATGCAGGACCAGCACTGCGAGCTGGACGCGATTCGGCACCCCGAACTTGCGATACACACGCGAGAGGTGATTCTTCACCGTCTGGAGCCGCAGCCCCAGACGATCGGCGATCTCCTGGTTGGAGCATCCATTGGCGAGCAGCGCCACAATCTGCTGCTCGCGGGGTGAGAAGCGCGAAGGACGCGCCGCCGCACCGTTCGAACCTTGCACTGCTTCGAGGGCTTGGGGCCTCGGAAGCTCACCGGCGAGTGTTGGAAGCATCATGCCGGTAATAACGTGGCGGGGCAGCCAAACGTACAGGGCCGCCCCACCGGCTACGAAACGATGAAGCCCGTGCGAAGGGCGAGCAGGACCAGCTGCAGCCGAGTCGAAACCCCAAGCTTCGCGTAAAGTCCTGACAGCATGTTCTTTACGGTCTGAAGCTGGATGCCGAGCGTGGCGGCAATTTGCGCGTTCGAATGCCCCTGGACGAGCAACTGAACGACCTCGATCTCCCGGCTTGTCAAGTAGATACGCGGAATCGGCTCCACTGCAGCGGCGGAGCCGTTCGCTATGGTGTTGAACTGTGTCTCCATACCTCTGATAACGAAGCACAGAGCAAAAGCGCACAGGGTTTAATCGCTGATTTGAGAGGTCTGTTCTTGGTTTTCCGTTTTGGGTTCTCGGTTTCCGTTTGTGGTTTGTGGTTTGTGGTTTGTGTTTTTGAGTTGTCCAACCCCGATGACAGTCAGCCCCGAACCGGAAAAAACCGAAAACTGAAAACCCAAAACAGAAAACTGAAAACCGAAAACGGGCGCCAACGCCCTCAATGACCGCCCTTACCTATCTCATCGTAAAGATAAGCCGACGCGATGATTCCCCCGTGGAAGTTGCCCAGATCGAGCTTTTCGTTCGGCGCGTGGGCGTTCTCGTCTGGCAAGCCGACCCCGAACAGGACCGACGGCAGTCCGAGGATTTCCTGGAAGGTGGCCACGACCGGAATCGACCCGCCTTCGCGGTTAAATACGGGCGTCTGCCCGAATCCCTTCTCGATCGCCCGTCCCGCGGCCTGAACGAACGGATTGTCGAATTCGGTCATCCACGGTTTGCCGCCGTGCATGCGAGTGATCTTCACCTCAACGGTCTTGGGCGCAACTTTCCGGACGTAGTCTTCAAAGAGCTTTGCGATCTTGTCCGGATCTTGATTCGGCACGAGCCGCATGCTGACCTTTGCCATCGCGACGGCGGGGATCACCGTCTTGGCGCCTTCGCCGGTGAAACCACCCAGCATTCCGTTCACCTCGAACGTCGGGCGCGCCCACACTCGCTCGAGCGTCGAATAGCCACTTTCTCCGAAGAGCTTCGGCGCCCCCAACTCTTTCGCATAGCGCTTTTCGTTGAACGGCAGCCGTTTCCACTGGCCGCGCTCCTCCTCGGTCAGGTCGCGCACATCGTCGTAGAAGCCAGGGATCTTGATGCGGCCGCCGCGATCCTTCATTTGCGCCAGGATCTGTGCGAGCACCATGTTCGGGTTCGCCACCGCGCCACCGAATGAGCCTGAATGGAGGTCGCTCTTCGTTCCTCGCAGATCGATCTGGAAGTAGACGAGACCACGAAGCCCGTAGCAGATGGATGGAATTCCGCGATCGAACATCGGCGAATCGGAGATCACGACCACGTCGGCCGACAGTTCGTCCTTGTGCGACTTGACGAAGTTGTCGAGGTTTGCCGATCCAACCTCCTCTTCTCCTTCGAGAATGATCTTCATGTTGACCGGCAGGCGGCCGTTCTGTTTGAGGTGCGCTTCGATCGCCTTGAAGTGCATGAACACCTGTCCCTTGTCGTCGGCCGCTCCCCGGGCGTATATCTCGCCGTCGCGGACGGTGGCCTCGAACGGCGGCGATTCCCACAGGTTCAACGGATCGACCGGCTGCACGTCGTAGTGGCCGTAGAACAGGATCGTTGGCGCGCCCTCTGCGCCGAGCCAGTCACCGTAGACAACGGGAAAGCCCGGCGTATCGATCAACTTCACGTTCTGCAGACCAATCCGCCGCATTTCGTCGGCGGTCCACTCGGCACAACGCTTCACGTCGTCGGCATGTTGCGGCAGGGCGCTGATGCTTGGAATCGCGAGATAGGTTTTCAGTTCGTCGACGTAGCGATCGCGATTGGTGTTGATGAAATCAATGACGTTATTCATGACCGTCTCGGCAAGAAATCGCTCACACGTTACGCACCGGAGGGATGCTCGATCGGAAGATCCTCGCGATCCCCCCATTCCTTCCACGATCCGATGTACATGCGGACGCGCGGATAGCCCAGCAATCGCAGCGCAAGGTACGAGTTGGCGGCACGATAACCGCCTTGGCAATAGGTGATCACCTCGCGGTCCGGAGTCACGCCGGCATCGGTGTACATCTTCTTCAGTTCGTCGGCACTCTTGAATTCACCGGACTCCGACAGATTGCGCGTCCACTCGATGTGAACCGCGCCTGGCACGGCGCCGCCGCGGCGCGCCCTGACCAGTGTTCCCTCGTGCTCGGCATCGCTGCGCGTGTCGACGATGACCGAATCATCACGGCCGATTGCGTTCTTGACCTCCTTCCACGTCGCCAGCGTGCGCTCGTCACGGCGTCCGGTCCATTCGCTCTTCGGCGGCGGCGCGGCCTCGCGGGTCACGGGCAGACCGGCGGCGATCCACGCCGTGAATCCACCATCGAGCACTCGGACGGATGGATGGCCAAAGTACTCCAGGAACCAGAATGCGCGGGCCGCGCGAACGCCAGATTGTTCATCGTAGACAACGACCGGAGTAGTGGCGTCGACACCATGAACCGCGAGCACATGTTCGATCATCCACATGAACGCCTTCAGGGGAGCGGGATCGGTGTCGACGAGGCTCACGCCCCACAAGTCGAGATGGATCGCGGTCGGAATGTGGCCAGCGGCGTACGCTTCAGGCGGACGGAGGTCGAGGAGCAGCGGCTTCGGCGCGGCGTCGGCATCGAGAAGCGCCGCCAGATCTCGCGGGCTCAGCACCAGATCCGAATTCACGTAGCCTTTCATAACCGCTCATCGTAACAAGGTAACCAGGAAAAGGAAAAGCGCCTGCGCCCCTCATTCCTTTGACATTGTTATCTTTGTATCGCAAAGTATAAGTCATGGATCTCTCGCGCGCGCTCGGGCAGCTGGCGGACATCCATCAGCAGCTCGCGAAAGGTGAGGTCTATCGCGGATACCGATCGGTCCCGGTCGCCGCATCGGGGCTGATCGGAATCATCGCAGCCTGGGCGCAGGCCCCGGGGCTCGCGGCCGCCGATCCGCCGGGGTTCGTCCTGTATTGGACCGGGATCGCGACCTGCGCGGCGCTGGTGGGCGTGAGCGAGATCATTTACAACTACGTTCGCGACGGACACAGCGAGCGCAGGCGCACCCGCCAAGTCGTTGGCCAGTTTCTGCCCAGCCTTGTTGCCGGGGCGGTGATTTCGATTAGCTTCGTGCGCTTGAGTGTCGCGCTGGTGCCGCTTCTCCCCGGCTTGTGGGCGATCTGCTTCGGCATCGGCATCCTGGCGTCGCGGCCGTACCTTCCGCGCGCGAGCGGATGGGTGGCCATGTTCTATTACGTGGCCGGGATCGGACTGTTGGCGCGCGGCGCTGAACCGCCGCACGCGTGGTGGGTCGGCGGAACGTTTGGCATCGGACAGCTGCTGGCCGCGTTCGTGCTGTTCTGGAACCTGGAACGGCGCGGCGCCGACAGCGGTGATACAGCGACGCGATTCGAGGACATCGATGAGTGGGAAGAAGAAGGTCGATAAAGGCGGCGATCAGGGGCGATTTGCGTACGACGGCCTCGAGCGCGTGCTGCACGAAAAGGCGCGCCTCGGGATCATGACGTCGCTCGTCACCCGACCCGAGGGGCTGCTGTTCTCGGAGTTGAAGCGGCTCTGCGCGCTGACCGACGGGAATCTGAGCCGTCACCTCGATGTGCTGCGCGAAGCCGGGCTGGTTGAAGTCTGGAAGGGCTTCGAGAATCGACGTCCTCAGACGTTGTGCCGCTTGAGCGCCGACGGACGTGAGCGATTTCTCGCCTACCTCGAACAGCTCGAACAGGTGATCCGCGATGCGATGCCGAAGGCCGCGAAACGCGCTCAGCGCCTTCCCGATCTTCCCAAAGGCTTCGTTCCGGCATGATCTCGACGTAAGCGAAGCTCTAGCTCAGACGCCATCCATCATCCGAAACATAGGCTCGTTGCTCATCGTGCAGCTTGACGAGGTGAGCGAGAACGCTGTCGGCAGCGGCAGTCAACAGCATCGGACTCAACGGTCCATAGATTCGCGACACAATCTGCTCGGGGGTCATCAGGCCATCGCGTAGCGCCGCGACGATCTCGGCCTCGCGTTGTGCGCGGTGCTCGATGTATTGGCCGATCGCCGCGATGGGATCTTCGATGATCGGACCATGACCCGGAAGCAGGCGCGCCGGCCGTAAGTTGCGCACCTTCTCGAGCGAATCGAGGTAGTGCCTCAGGTTGCCGCCTTTGCTCGCCGGGATCACAATCGATCCTCCCGTCCGCACCAGGTCGCCGCAGTACACATCGCGGCTGGCTTCATCAAGGAAACACAGGTGATCGGGAGCGTGCCCTGGCGTCGGAATGATCCGCACCCTGGTGTCGCCACACTCGACGATGTCGGTGGTGTGGCCGAATCGGATCACTTCCGTTGATGGCCATCGTCGAAGGACGGCTTCGAGCCCGCCGACGTGATCGGGATGGCCGTGCGTGATCAGGACGCGCGCAAGTGGTCGGCCTTGGAGTGCCGACTCAACGTTATCGAGATGCCTCGGGTCGCCGACCCCGGCATCGACAAGGGCCGGCAATCGCCCGGTCATGAGAAACGTATTCGTCCCTGTCGGACCTGTCCAAGCTGACGCGTTGTTCGCGGGAAGTAGAATCATCGACGCTCGAAAATAGTATGATCTCGGCGTAGGCTGAATCCATGGTCCTGATCTTCGGCAAGGATGGCTGCCCGTACACGCAAAACGCCCGCGATCACTACGCGCAGGCAAAGGTCCCCTTTCAATACCTGAACGTGAAGAAGAACGCAGCGGATCTCGAGCGGATGCTCGGGTATTCGAAGGGGGCGCGCCGAGTGCCGGTGATCGTCGATGGCGAGAGCGTCACGATCGGATTTGGCGGCACTTGAGGCGTGTGACGTCGCGGTCGCGACGACCCGCTGTACAATCCGCGAGTGCCCGAAGAGTTCACCGCTGACGAGCGCGCGCGGCTCGCTCCTTACTTCACCAATCTCGACAGCCACGTCTTCGCGCTGATCAATCTGCCGGAGACGGTCAAGGGCGCGCTGTTTGCGCGTTACTCGCGATCGGCCAAGAGCCTCCGTCGTCTGTTTCTCGACGAGTTCGCGGAGAAGGTTTCCGCTGCCCCCAACCCGAGCGAAGGATCAGCCGGCGCGGCTGGCCTCGAGCGCGCTGAGCGGCTTTACGCGCGTGTGTTCAACGAGTATGGCGACGATTCGGTCGCGCAGCTTGGCGGAGCGCATATCGCCTGCGAGTACGTGTCGAATGTCCTGACCAAGGTGCTGGAATGGGGACGTCTGATGGCGTACCTGGAGCAGTCCACCCGGTACGTTCCGTACACGGACAAGCTCGACGATCGCTGGCGCTATCACGTTCCCGACGAGATCCCGCCTGGCCGGCTGCGTGAGAAATACGTCGCGACCATGGACGCGGCTTTCGCCGCCTACGCGAAATGGATCGCGCCGATGCAAGCTCACTTCGCGACGCGCTATCCAAAATCGCCTGCCGATTCCGATGCGGTCCATCGTGCTGCGATCCGCGCAAAGGCGCTCGATACGCTTCGCGGCTTGCTTCCGGCGGCAACGCAGTCCAACGTCGGCATCTTCGGGACCGGTCAGGCATTCGAAGGGCTGCTGCTGCGCATGCGGGCCAACCCATTGAGCGAAGTACGGACCTGCGCGGACCAGATGCTGACGGAACTGCGGAAAGTGATCCCGGCCTTTCTCACCCGCGTTGATCAGCCTGAACGCGGCGGACGATGGAGCGAGTACTTCGCCGGCATTCGCGGAGAGCTCGAGGACATCGCGGCGGACTTGTCGGCGGTCGAGCCAGAGCCGCGCAACGAGGTCACGCTGACGGATTTCGATCCCGACGGGGAAACCAAGGTCGTCGCCGCTGCGCTCTACTCAGTCTCGGATTTGCCGGACGATCAGCTGCTCGACATCGCCCGCCGCCTCTCGGCCGACGAGCGCCTCTCGATTCTTCGCACCTACGTCGGGAGCCGCACGAACCGCCGGCATCGCCCCGGCCGCGCCTTCGAGCGCACCAGTTATCGGTTCGACGTGCTGACCGATTACGGCGCGTTCCGCGATCTGCAGCGACATCGTCTGCTGACACTGGAGTGGCAGCCGCTGACACCGCGCCACGGCTTCGTGCAGCCTGAGGCGATCATTGAGACCGGAGCGGGAGATGACTGGCACGAAGTCATGGAGCGCTCCGCGACTCTGCACGAAGCGTTGACCGCATCGGGACTCCAAGCGGTCGCGCCCTATGCCGTGTCGATGGCCTATCGCGTCCGGTTCTACATGGACATGAACGCGCGCGAAGCGATGCACGTCATCGAGCTTCGCTCGGCACCGCAGGGCCATCCCGCCTATCGCCGCGTCTGCCAGCGCATGCACACATTGATCGCCGAACGCGCCGGCCACCGCGCGCTCGCTGCGGCGATGCAATTCGCCGATCACTCCGAGGTCGAACTCGAGCGACTCAGTGCCGAACGCGCGCTGGAGCGAAGACGGTCAATCCCTAATCCCTAATCGCTTATCCCGAATCGCTAATCCCGAATCGCTAATCGTTGAATCCTTGAATCGTCGAATCGCTGAATCCTCCAATCGCTGATCCTTGAATCGTCGAATCGCTGATCCTTGAATCGTCGAATCGCTGAACCCTCGAATCGGTGAATCCTCGAATCCCCGAGCGCCTTTCGGCATGAGTCGTGCCTCGAACGGTGGCCATGGCACGCAAACTCGAGGAATTGCCCATCTACTCGAAGGCTGTCGCGTTCTGGACTGCAGTTAATGCAACACTCGACAATCCCCGCCTTCGCAAAGATCGCCGCCTGCACGAGCAGATTTCGGACGCGAACAACTCGATCACTGCCAACATGGTCGAAGGTTTCGAGCAGGGCTCTGACCGGGCATTCGCCAATTTCTTGACCCACTCGAAGGGCTCGCTGGCAGAAGTCATTGCACGTCTGAAGCAGGCCTACTTCAACAAATGCATCTCCGACGAAGAGCTGAAACGCCTCGTGGAACCCGGAAACGAACTCGGCAAGATGCTGGGAGGCTTTATCAAGTACTTGCGCCGCTCGGACTGGAATGACCGAGGCCACCACCGCAAGGAGGACTGATTCAGGGATCCGGGATTCAGGGGAGAGATTCAGGGATTCAGGGATTCGAGGATTAGGGATTCGAGGATTAAGGATTCAGGATTAAGGATTCGAGGATTAAGGATTCGCGATTAGCGATGAGCGATTAGCGATTCATTCCGCTTTCACGCCGCGTCCGCTCCAGTAGCGGCCGAACTCGTCGAGAAAGGTGAGCGACTGGAAGTTCTTCATCCGATCGAAGAACAGGACGCCGTCGAGATGATCGGTCTCGTGCTGGATGACGCGTGCGGTGAAACCGGATGCGGGCATCTCGATCTTCTTGCCGGTGCGATCGAACGCACGCACGACGATGTGGCGCGCGCGCGGAACGCGGCCGCGAATGTCGGGAATGCTCAGGCATCCTTCCCAGTCCTCGACGACGTCGCGCGACGACATTTCTATTTCCGGGTTAATCAGCGTGATCAGCGGCACTTCATCGCCGTCTTCCCGCTCGTCATCATCGGGCGCGTCCTGGCGCGGCGGAAAACCCGCGACGAAGATCCGCAGTCCTTCGTGCACCTGAGGCGCCGCAAGTCCGACACCCTGGTATTCCCTCATCGTCTCGAACATGTCGTCGATGAGCTGCTGAACCTTCGGCGTCCGGATTTCTGAGGGATGCAGCGGACGCGCCTTCGCGCGCAGAACCGGATGCCCCATGCGCGCGATCTTCAAAATCGACATAAGCAAATTATATGCGGCCAGCACCAGGTCGCGGATCGACTGGCCACGCAGGAATTGGAGACTCGCCCTGAGAAATCGAGTACAAAGTGGACTCGTTGACTCAGATGGCGCCCGGTGACCCTTCGTTTCGGTTCTGCCCTGCATGTGGCAGTGCTCTCGACGTCCGTCAATTGAAAGCGGGCGACCCGCTCCGGCCCGTCTGCCCGCGCTGTGGATACATCCACTATCTGGATCCGAAGGTCGCGGTTGGAACCGTGATCGAAATGCCAGATGAGCGGATCGTCCTCGTACGGCGAGCGATCGAGCCCGGCTATGGCTTGTGGGTGTTTCCAGGTGGCTACGTCGATCGCGGTGAGGAGGTTACCGTTGCAGCGAGACGCGAGGCCCGCGAGGAAGCGGGACTGGAAGTTCGCCTCGACGGCCTGATCAATATCTACTCGTACCCCGGACGGCCTATCGTCGTGATCGTCTACAAGGCATCTGTGATCAGCGGGGAATTGCGGATCGATGAGGAGTCGCTCGAAGCGCGTCTGTTCTCACGATCGGAGATTCCATGGGATCAGCTGGCGTTCCGCAGCACTCACGAAGCGCTCGAGGACTTTTACCGCGGCCTCGCCCATCCAATGCGCTGATTTCGGATTTCGCTGTCGTCAGCCAAAAACAGCCGCATCTGGTTGAGCTCGGGCGCGAAACCCCGCCCGATCGCGCACGGATGAGGATGGTATAATTCTCGCTCTTCCGACCCTGATTCTTGGGGCTCTTACGTCCGATAAGTACTCCGTGATTACCCTCCGTCTGTCCGAGGGGACTGCGAATCACGGTTCAGTGGATACCGCAAATGAAGAACACTCTTCTCCTCGTGCTGTCTCTCGCCGCGGCAATCGCAAGTGGCTGCACCAGTCTGGAGCATAAAAGCTCACTCACCGATCCCTCGATCGCCGGCAACAACTCGCTGATCGGCAATTGGACCTCATCAACGCTGATTCCGACGCCGAGCACGTGCACCGACTTCAAGTGGAATGTCAGCGAGCAGACCCAATCATCGATGAAGGGATCCTTCACTGCCACCTGCCCCGGCGACCTGAAGTTTACCGGCGTCGCTGAAGGATCAATGACGACGCCGACCAACATTCAATGGAAGGCAAACGGAAACGCAACCGCCCCTGGCTTGACGTCGTGCGCGATCTCGCTGACCGGAACGGCCACGCTCAGCACTGATTCGATCATCGTGCCCTACTCCGGCGACACGTGCCTCGGCAAGGTCAGTGGCATTGAAACGTTGAAGAAACATTGAAATTGCTGAATGCTGATTGCTGACTGAAAGTCGCCGCAATCAGCAATCAGCACTTACAGTAAGTTTCCTTATCAGCTCTGCATCCGCCGGCGGAAAAGGCAATTGCCGGAGTTCCTCTCGCGATACCCACCGTATCTCCTGACCAAGCATCGGGCGCACGCCGCCGATTAACGTGCAGGCAAAGAAGTGCAGCTCGACCACACGGTCGGGATACGTGTGCGCGATCGAGAAGACTTCTGTGCCAACGACGATCTCCGCATCGAGTTCCTCGCCCATCTCGCGCGACAGCGACGATGCGTGCGTCTCTCCTTCTTCGCACTTGCCCCCAGGAAACTCCCAGTAACCCTCGAGGTGTACGCCACCGGGACGGCGCGTGACGAGGAAGCGGCCGTTCTCTTCGACGACGGCTGCCGTCACGACGATTCTCGGCAGCGAGAGCGGCGACAAGTCGGTCACGGTCGATCGAAGGGAAACGCGGCACAACCGCTCCGCAAGGGACAGCTGCCGCATTGCGGCTTGCGCGCCGTGCACAGGGTCGCGCCGAAATCCATCAGCGCCTGGTTGAAGTCGAAGACGTGCCGCCTTGGAAGCACCGTTCTGGAGATCTCCCAGAGGTGGCGCCGCATCGCGTGAGACTTTGGATCGCCGTCGCCGACAAAGACACGAAAAAGCACACGGGCGACGTTCGTGTCCAGGATCGCCGCGCGCTGGCCGAATGCAAAGCTCAGCACCGCCCCGGCGGTGTAGGCACCAATGCCCTTAAACGAGCGCAACGTCTCCTCGTCGCCTGGAAGCTCGCCGCCATACCGCGTCACCGATTCGCGCGCGATGGCATGCAATCGCCGCGGCCAGATGTTGTAGCCGAGCGGCCGCCACGTCTCCGAAACCTCGTCCTCGGGCGCGGCGGCGAGAGCGCCGAGATTCGGATACTTCTCAATCCATTCGTGATATTTCGGAACGACTCGATCCACCTGTGTCTGCTGCAGCATGACTTCCGAGACCAGGATGCGATAGGGATCCCGCGTTTGCCGCCAGGGTAAATCGCGGCCGTTCCTTCGGTACCATTCGAGCAGCCGGCGCCGAAACCACTGTCGGCCGGCGGGCGGTGGAAGTGCGAAGCGTGCTTTTTGTGGGCGCTTGCGGGTGCTGGCGCCCATTCAGGAATGCGCGACGGCGATCGATTGCATGTACATAATGAGAACGTGAGAATCTACACCAGGACCGGCGATGATGGCGATACCGGTCTGTTCGATGGCACGCGCGTCTCGAAGAACCACCCGCGCGTGGCCGCGTACGGCGATGTCGATGAACTGAACGCGTGGCTCGGATTTGCCCGGGCGTCGATGAACGATCCCGATCTTTCAGGAATGCTCGACCGGATTCAGCGCGATCTCTTCGCCGTCGGCGCGCGCCTGGCCGACCCCGCCCACCGGATAGCGGAACGTGTGACCAAGGCCGCGGTCAGCGATGACGACGTTCGCCGGCTCGAAGCATGGATCGATCGGCTGGAGTCGGAACTGCCGCCGCTTCGCCGGTTCATTCTTCCTGGCGGCTCTACCGGCGGTGCGGCCCTGCACGTCGCGCGGACGATCTGCCGCCGTGCCGAGCGATCGGTCGTTTCGCTTGGCACCGACGCGGTCGAGCCCGGCGTCTTGATCTACATCAATCGGCTCTCCGATCTGCTCTTCGTCATGGGACGGGCCGCCAACCGGCGATCAGGGGCGGCTGAAGCCGAATGGTAAGCGCGCCGGTTCCATCGGGATCCGGCAGTAACCTCGACGCCGCGTACAGATACTGCGAGCGGATCGCGCGCGAGCATTACGAAAACTTTCCCGTCGCCTCGACCCTGCTTCCCGCACCGATGCGGCCGCACATTGCTGCGATCTACGCGTTCGCGCGGCGCGCCGACGACTTCGCCGACGAGCCTGGGCCCGACGCTGCCGAACGCGTCCGACTTCTCGACGAGTGGGGCGCCCGGCTCGATCGTGCGGTTCCTGCCGGATACGACCCCACTATCCCTAATGATGATTTGATCTTCATCGCGCTCGAGCACACGATACGCACGCACCGGTTGCCGCGCTCGTTGTTTCACGATCTCCTGAGCGCATTCCGGCAGGACGTGGTGACGACCCGCTATGGCACATGGCGCGAGGTACTGGATTATTGCCGACGGTCGGCGAACCCGGTCGGCCGGCTCGTCCTCCGCGTCGCCGGATACGACGATGCGACGCTCGATGCACAGTCCGACGCGGTGTGCACGGCGCTCCAGCTTACGAACTTCTGGCAGGATCTCGCCATCGACTGGGGCCGCGGGCGTTTGTACCTGCCGGCTGAGGAGCTGACGAGCGCCTTCGCGCGCGAGTCGGACCTCGATCGCGGCGAACTCACACCTGAGTGGCGCACGGCGCTGCAGGCAGCCGTCCGCAAGACGCGTGAGCTCTTCGACATCGGGCGTCCAGTGTGCGACGCAGTGAAGGGCCGGCTTCGGTGGGAGCTTCGCTTCACCTGGCTCGGCGGCATGCACATACTCGAGAACATCGAAGCCGCAGGATTCGACATGCTTCATCATCGTCCAACACTCGGCCCGAGGGACGCGCCACTACTCTGCTGGCGGGCACTGCAATGGAGAAAGGCTGAGGCCGCGCGCTGACATGGCCCGCGACACGAACTTCTACTATTCGTTCCTGGTCCTCCCAGCCGAGAAGCGGCGAGCGATCGTAGCGGTGTGGGACTTCTGCCGCGCCGTGGATGATGCGGTGGACTATGCAGGGACAGGAGAGAGTGCTCGATCGCAGGTGGAACGATGGCGAGCTGAACTCGCAGTGGTTTTCAACGGCGGGACACCAGCGACGCCGCAGGGGCGTGCCCTCGCTCCATTCGTGCAGCAGTTCAATCTCCCTCGTTCTGCCTTTGAAGCGCTCATCGAGGGTGTTGAAATGGATCTCGGGTCCCGACGCTATGAAACGTTCGATGAGCTCTATCAGTACTGCATTCGAGTCGCGTCGGCGGTCGGCCTGATCTGCGTGGAGATCTTCGGATATGCCGACCCGCGCTCGCGCCACTACGCGACCGACCTCGGGGTTGCGCTTCAGTTGACCAACATCCTCCGGGATGTGCCGGAAGACCTCTCGCGCGGACGCGTCTACATTCCACAGGAGGATCTGCGCGCGCACCGCTGCTCCGAGGCGGATCTCGAGCGGGAGCGCGCCGCCGCAGGTCATGGTGTAAGGTCGCCCAACGTAAAGGCGCTGCTTCGTCAACAGGCGGAGCGTGCCCGAAGCTACTACGCGAAGGCGGCCGCCGAGCTGCCGGCGGCGGATAGACGCCGGCTTTCGGCCGCGGAGATCATGGGCGCGATTTACCGCGCCATTCTGAGGCGTATCGAACGCGCCGACTACGATGTCTTTTCCCGCGTCGTGCGGATTCCCCGGCCCCAGCGCGCCGTCATCGCCGCCATCACGTGGGCACGCACAACGCTCGGCGCGTGATGGCCGCGGATAAACCACCCACTTCGCAGTCTGATCCTTCCGATCCCGTCGTGATCGTCGGCGGCGGGTTCGCCGGGCTCAGTGCCGCGGCGGTGCTCGCAGAACGGGGGCAACGTGTGCTCGTCGCGGATGCGAGGGCCCGGCTCGGCGGGCGTGCAACAGCGTTTCGCGACCGCGAAACGGGCGAACTCGTCGACAACGGGCAACACGTCCTTTTCGGCTGCTATCGCGCCACGTTTGAGTTTCTTGGACGAGTGGGTGCGCTCGATCGCGTCCACGTGCAGCCCTCGCTCGCCATCCCATTTGTCGATCGAAATGGACGCCGATCGCTGCTGCGATGCCCGAAGCTTCCCTCACCATTCCACTTGCTTGGCGGCGTGCTGAGTTGGGACGCATTGCCATGGCGTGAGAGGCTCTCGGTGCTCAGACTGGCCGCCCCACTACGCCGGGCCCGCGCAGAGTTGAAGCAGACCGGCGCCGTTTCGGCCAATCCAGCAGGGACCGTCACGGAATGGCTCACGGCCCATGGTCAACATGGACGGCTGCGAAGCTGGTTGTGGGAACCGCTCGCCGTTGCCGCACTCAATCAATCGCCGGCGGTCGCTTCCGCATCTCCTTTCATCCGCGTCCTGGCGGAGATGTTCGGGCCGGACCCGCGGGACTCAGCGCTCGTCCTGCCGACGAGACCGCTGCACGAAATGTATGCGGAGCCGGCGCGCAGTTTCATTGAACAACGAGGCGGCGAGGTGCGCGTGAATGCGCTCGCGAGAGTCGCGGTTGAAAGCGGACGCGTGAGCGGTGTGGACATTCGGGGCGAGCGGATCGCGACAAGTCGCGTGATCGCCGCGGTACCGTGGTTCGATCTCGCGCGGCTTTTCGTGGCGCCCCCCACTCAGCTCGCCGGAGTACTGGCCTCGGCGAACGCGATGGAATCAATGCCGATCGTCACGGTCAATCTCTGGTACGACCAAGTCCTCATGGACGAACCATTCGTGGGGCTGCCGGGACGCGACATGCAGTGGGTCTTTGACAAGCGAATCGCGTTCGGCGGCAAGGCTTCGCACCTGTCGCTGGTGTCGAGCGGGGCCACCGCGCTGACGTCGATGAGCCGCGAGCAGTTGACCGCTCTCGCGGCGCGCGAAGTCGAGGAGGCGATGCCGGCCGCCCGGCACAGCCGGCTGCTGCGCGCCACTGTGGTCAGAGAAAAGAATGCGACCTTCTCGCTGGCGCCGGATCAGCCGCCACGCCCGCCGACCCGAACTGCCATTCAAGGACTTTACCTCGCCGGCGATTGGCTCGACACCGGACTCCCAGGCACAATCGAAAGCGCCGTCGTCAGCGGACACACAGCCGCACAAGAATTGCTGAGTGGCGATTGATGACTGCGGATTTCCGGATTGGCGATTGCGGATTGAGATTGACGATTGCGCATTGAGATTGACGATTGCGGATTGAAATTGACGATTGACGATTGAAATTGACGATTGCTGATTGTTCGATGCACGATCAATCAACAGTCGGCAATCCCAATCAACAATCGACAATCCCAATCAACAATCGGCAATCCCAATCAGCAGTCTGCAATCACGAAATCCGCAATCGACAATCCGCATTCAGCAATTGACATGAATTCGATAGTGGTTCATTACCAGGAGATCGCCCTCAAGGGTAATAACCGCCCGTGGTTCATCGCGCGGCTGGCGCGCAATCTGCGGGGGGCGACGGCGGATGTCGGCGTCCGAGAGGTCCGCGTGCTGATGGGGCGAATCGAGCTTGTGCTCGAAGGCAGCGCCGAGTGGCCGGTTGTTCGGGAACGATTGCAGCGCGTCTTCGGGGTGGCAAATTTCGCGAAAGCGGGGCGCGCGCCGCTCGATGTTGACGCCATCGCCGCGGCGGTTCTGGCGGATCTCAATGGATTACCGGATCCGCGCACCTTTAGAGTCTCCGCCCGCCGCGCCGACAAGCGATTCCCGCTCACGTCGCCGCAGATCGAGCGTGAAGTCGGCGGACGGATCAAGGAGGCGAGGGGATGGACGGTCAACCTTGATCATCCGGAATTGACCATTCATGTCGAAGCGCTGACCAACGATGCGTTCTACTACTTCGGGAAGGAGTTGGGAGCCGGAGGCATGCCGGTCGGGGTGAGCGGGCGCGTCGCGTGCCTGTTGTCTGGAGGCATCGACTCTCCGGTTGCCGCCTGGCGGTTGATGCGACGCGGCTGTCGCGCGCTGCTCGTGCACTTTCACAGCTATCCGATTCTCTCGCGCGCTTCGCAGGAGAAGGCGCGCGAGCTGGCGCGCCTGCTGGCGCGGTATCAATTCCACTCGCGGCTGTTTCTCGTGCCGTTTGGAGAAATCCAGCAGCAGGTCACGCTCAGTGTGCCGCCGCCGATGCGCGTCGTGATCTACCGACGGCTGATGATGAGAATCGCCGAGCGCATCGGCCAGGCACATCGGGCACAGGCGCTCGTCACCGGCGAGGTGGTTGGCCAGGTTGCGTCGCAGACACTGGAGAATCTCGCGTCAATCAACAGCGTGGTGACAATGCCCGTGCTGCGGCCGTTGATCGGCCTGGACAAGGACGAGATCACGGCGGAAGCACAACGGCTCGGCACTTATCCGATCTCGATCATCCCCGATCAGGACTGTTGCACGCTGTTTACGCCGCGACATCCCGCGACCAAGGCACGCAGCCGCGACGTCGAGGCCGCGGAGGCGACGCTGCCCGTCGCCCAGATCGTCGAGCAAGCGGCTGCAGCTGCCGTCGTGGAGGACTTCGTGTTCCCACAACCGAGCCGCGAATAATAGCGCCCGGGAGCTGAATGTCGGTCGGTCGTTGAGGCGCCACGTCCGGCGCGGCGTTCTCGACACGACGCCACGAAAGCCGAGAACACGCGAAGCCGCTGATGAACACGGACACAACTGATCGATGTAAAATGAGGGTTTCATCTGCGACGCAGAATTGCTTCGGGAGACAGCGAACGTGAAAATCACAGCGGGCAAGCTTGCGGGAATGAAGGCGGTATCGAACGATCGCGGCGTGATTGCGGCAGCAGCGATGGATCAGCGCGGCTCGCTGAAGAAATCGCTCGCCAAGGAGAAAGGGGCCGATGTCAGCGATCAGGAGATGGAGGAGTTCAAGACTCTCGTCACCGAAGTGCTGACCAAGCACGCGAGCGCGATTCTGCTCGATCCGGAATGGGGGCTGCCGGCGAGCAAGCGCCGAGCCGCAGGATCGGGTCTCCTTCTCGCCTACGAGAAGACCGGCTACGACGCGAATACGCCCGGCCGGCTTCCCGATTTGCTGGACGACTGGTCGGTTCGACGTCTCAAGGAAGCCGGCGCCGACTGCTTGAAGATTCTTCTGTACTACACGCCGTTCGATCCGGCTCCGATCAACAACCACAAGCAGGCGTGGGTCGAGCGGATTGGAGACGAGTGCCGGGCCAACGACATTCCCTTCTTCCTCGAATTCGTCGGCTACGAAGAGGGGGCCGATGAAAAGGGCCTCGCCTATGCGAAGAAGAAACCTGAAATCGTCATCGGCGCGATGAAGGAGTTCACCAAGGATCGCTACGGAGTCGACGTGATGAAAGTCGAGGTCCCGGTGAACATGAAGTTCGTCGAGGGCGCAAAGGTCTCGAGCGGACAGCACGCATACTCGAAGAAAGAAGCGATGGAGCACTTCCGACGGGCGGCCGAAGTCTCGACCAAGCCGTTCATTTATTTGTCCGCTGGCGTGAGCAATCCTGAGTTTACGGAGGCGCTCGAGCTCGCGGCCGAAGCAGGGACGAAGTTCTCCGGCGTGCTCTGCGGCCGCGCGACCTGGAAGGACGGCATCGCGGTCTACGGAAAGCAAGGCGGCGCGGCATTTCGAAAGTGGCTCGAGGACGAAGGCGTGAAGAACATTCAGAACGTCAACAATCGTCTGAAGGCAGCCCACCCCTGGTACGAGTTCTACGGCGCAAAGTCGGCGGAAGCGTTGGCATAAGCAGTCAGACTTCGCTTGACGATCACGGCGAAGTCGGTCTCGCCGAAGCGGTGGCGCATTCCAGTTTCCAGTTTCCGGTAAGTCTTACCGGGGACTGGCAACTGGAAACCGGGAACTGGCAGCTGGACTCGCCAGCATCCCCAGCACCGGTCCCGCCATGCACGTCGTCATCAGCGCCATGATCACCATCATCGTGTACATCTGCGGCGAGAGGATTCCCAGGTCGTAGCCGATGTTCAGGACGACGAGCTCCATCAAGCCGCGTGTGTTCATCAGCGCGCCGAGTGCGATCGCATCGCGCCACGCGAATCCGTAGAACCGCGCCGCAACCGAAATCGCGCCGAACTTTCCCGCAACAGCGGCGACAAGAACCAGGCCGCAGGCGATCCACGCCTCCGCTGTCAGCTGACCAACCTCGGTTCGCAAGCCCGCATACGCAAAAAACAACGGCAGTAGCAGCGTCGACGTCAGCGGCTCGATGGCATCCCGCACCGGCGCGCGCAACGACGCGGCGCCCGCCACCGCCACCCCGGCGATGAAGGCGCCAAACAGCGCATGCACGCCGATTGCTTCAGTGGCCAGCGCGAGAGCGAAGAGAAAGACAAGCGCGCGAAGCAGCGATCCCCGCGGAACCGTTCCTGCGCGTGCCTGACCGAATAACCGGGCAGCTCGGGGCCTGACGACAACCAGTGCGAGCGATGCGACAACCGCCGTCAAGGTGACGGCCACCAGCGGCGCGTGGAAGCCATTCCCCTGCCCAATTGCGAGCGCCAGCGCGAGCAAGCACCACGCCGTGACATCGTCGATGGCGGCACAGCCGATCGCGGTGTTGCCAAGATCCGTTTCTTTCAGGCCCCGCTCCACCAGAATCCGCGCGAGAACCGGAAACGCCGTGATGCTCATCGCGATGCCGATGAACAACGCGAACGTCAGATACGGAACGCCGACCGGCGCATAGCGATCGTGAAGGTAGAACGACAGCGCGAAACCAAGTGCAAACGGCACGATGATTCCCGCGTTGCTGATGAAAACCGTCGCGCGGGCGCGGCGGCGAAGGCGTTCGACGTCCACGTCCATGCCGACAGTGAACATGAAGAGGACGACGCCGAGCTGGCTGATGAGATAAAGAGGAGGCAATGAAGCCGCCGGAAACAGGCGAGTTTCCAGCGACGGCGACAGCTGGCCGAGAAGCGATGGCCCCAGCAGAATTCCGGCGAACATCTCGCCGATGACCGCCGTCTGTCCGAGCCGCCGGAACGCCAGCGCCGTGATCCGGCCGGCCGATACGATGACGATGATTTGGACGAGAAGAACCGCCAGCGGCATTCACCTCTGGAGATCTCGTCCACCACTCGGAGCCGACAACAGTTCGTCGAGCGCCGCGGTGAACGATGCCGTTCTCTGCATGCCGCTGAGCGTTTTCAATACACGGACCTTGTTGTCCTTCTCGAGCGACCCGATTAGAAAGGTCGGCGTTCCAGCGACACCAGCCTTCACGCCGTCATTGAAGTCGCGTTTGATCTTCCCTCTGGCCGCCCCACTCATGCATTTCTGAAACGCCTCCGGATTCAAACCAAGGGCAGCGGCGTGAGCTGTCAAATCGGCTGGATCGAGCGCTTGTTGATTGGCGAAGAGCCGCGCATGCATGTCCCAGAATTTTCCCTGCTGGTTCGCGCATTCGGCCGCTTCGGCCGCCCTCAATGCTTTGGGATGCGACTCGTCCAAAGGAAAGTTGCGGTAGACGTAGCGGACTTTGCCAGGCTTGATGTACTGCTCTTCGATCGCTGAGAACGTCTCACGCGCAAACGCGCCGCAGTACGGACACTGAAAATCGGAGTATTCAATCACGACCACTGGTGCGTCGGTACTGCCAAGAGATGGCGCGCCCTGAATCGAGAGCGTCGCCGGCGCGTTGCCGAGAACGGCCGGAACACCGCTTACGACCCAGGCCAGCAAGAGGATCGTCAGTGTTCGTGAAATTCGACTCATCGCCTGTCTCCTGACGACTAATAGCTATTCCGCCGCGACGCGAGTTGGTTCGGTGGATATCGGCACGAACGGCAGCGCTTCGACTTTTCCCGCCTGCGAGTCCACGACGACCACCGTCCCTGGCTCGACGTAATCGCGATGCACATAACCGAGTGCGATCGGCCTGCCGAGCGCCGGCGATTCAATTGCGCTCGTGATGGCGCCAACGTCGCGGTCCGCCGTTGCAATCCGATCGCCGGCAGCAGGTACCCGGCTGCCCTGCTCGAACGCGATCCCGACCAGCCGCCTGGCGACGCGACCATGGCCGCGATGCAGGACGCGAATGATGACCTCTTGCCCGACGTAACATCCCTTGGTCAGGCTAATCGCCCGATCTTCGATCCCCGCCTCCAGCGGAATCGTTTCGTCATTCATATCCACGCCGAAGAGCGGCCGGCCCGCCTCGATCCGGCACACTTCTGTGGACTCACCGCTCACGTCGATTCCGCCGGCACGTCCAAGTGACGCGAGCAGATCCTGCTTGCGCGGCAGCTCCACGATGATGTCGAAGCCGCGAACACCGATATCGTCGCTTACGACCACGCAGGCGGCCGTGCCGTCGAAATCCCAGGTGCGATTCGCATAAAGCGAAAGAGATCGCATCGTGTCGTCGAGCTCGCGCAATCGGTCGGGACGATCGCCGGCCAGCGCTCGTGCGACAACCGACAGCGCCGAGGGACCGTAAACGCCGATCTGTGCCGTCGCCGGAGACGTGTTCGCGATTTGCACGTCCTCGCTGAACACAAACTGGGACCATCGCGCTGCAGTCGTCTCCGCGAGAGAGCCGTTGAGATCGACGAGCAAGTGGCTGCCGGTCTCAAACACCCGCATGTCGGTGATCATCCGGCCCTGGGGCGTCAAGTAGGCACTGTAGCAGCCGGTGCCGGCGGTGAGCGCGGCGATGTCGTTGGTCAGCAGTCCCTGAAGGTAGGTTCGACGATCGGCGCCGGCGACAACGAGCCGGCCCCGCGATGACCGATCGACGATGCCGGCGGTGTGTCGAAGCGCGTGATATTCCGTCAGTAAGGACATGTGCGGCGTACTGGTATCCTGAATTGATGCAATCAGTACGACATTTTACTGCGGTGGCGCTTGCCGCCACGTTGATAGCCGTCTACCCCGGCGCCTGGCGTGCGGGCGCGCAGACAGCGGCCCAGGAGACGGCGGCGACGCCCGGTGAGGGAGAGGTCGAGTTCACCGTTTTTCTAACAGGCACCCGCGTCGGCGTCGAGCACGTCCGTTTGGCGCGCGCTGGATCGACCTGGGTCATCTCGTCGACCGCGCAGTTTGGGGCGCCGCTCAGCATGACGGTCAACCGGTTCGAGGTGAAATATACGAGCGACTGGCAGCCGCTCGAGCTGCACATCGAGGCGACGCAAGGAAATCGTCCGATGGCGCTGAACACCTCGTTTGGGGTCACCACTGCCATCAACGAGATCACGCAGAACGGCACGACCGGATCGAAGACCGACCAGGTATCGGCCCGCACCATCGTCCTTCCCAACCAGTTCTTTGCCGGTTACGAAGCCCTGGCAGCGCGACTGTCGCAGTCACAGCCGGGCACCGAACTCCGCGCCTACGTTGCGCCGCAGGCTGAAATCCCCGTGTCGGTTAAGAACGTGACGACCGAACAGCTTCCATCGCCGGCGGGACTGATAGCGGCACGGCGGTACGAGCTTGTCTTTCAGAATCCCGGGCGCCCGCTGGATGCGACGGTCACGATCGATTCCCGGGCGCGGCTGGTCAGTCTCGAGATCCCGAGCGCAGGATTGCGCGTGTTGCGTTCCGAGCTCTCCAGCGTGGCGGTACGCTCTGAACCGGTCAGGAACCCGAACGATTCGGACGTGCTCATTCCTGCCACCGGGTTCAGCCTGGCAGGCACGCTCACGGTGCCCGCTGGGGTCACCAAGCTGCACCTGCCGGCTGTCGTTCTGGTCGCGGGTTCGGGTTCGGTCGATCGCGATGAAGTCGTCGCCGGGGTACCAATCTTTGCGCAGCTTGCGCGAGGCCTCGCCGACCAGGGATTCCTGGTACTTCGCTACGATAAGCGCGGTGTTGGACAGAGCGGGGGACGAAGTGAACGGGTGACGCTCAGCGACTTTGCCGACGACCTCGTCACCGCGGTCAGATGGTTGGCGAAGCGCCCCGACGTCGATCCCAAGCGGATCGCCGTCGCTGGCCACAGCGAAGGGGGCGCCGTCGCAATGCTCGCGGCAGCACGCGAAAAGCAGATCGCCTCGTTGATCCTGATCGCCGCGCCCGGCACTCGCGGATCTGACCTCGTGCTCGAACAGCAGCAGCATGCGCTCGATCTCATCAAAGCGACCGACGAAGAGCGCAAAGCCAAGATCGACTTGCAGACGAAGATCCAGTCGGCGGTGATGACCGATACGGGATGGGAATCCATTCCGCCGGACCTCCGCGTACAAGCCGACTCGGCGTGGTTCAAGAGCCTGCTTATGTTCGACCCGCAGAAGGTGATGCAGAGGATCGAGCAGCCAATTCTGATTATCCAGGGCGATCTGGATCAACAAGTCTTCCCGCATCACGCCGACCAGCTCGCGGCGCTCGCGCGCACGCGCAAGAAAGCTCCGCCGCCCGAGGTCGTGCATCTGCCGGGGATCAACCACCTGCTCGTGCCGGCCAAGACCGGGGACGTCGCCGAGTACGGTTCGCTTCCGGACAAGACGGTGACGCCAGTCGTTGCCAAGACGATTGCGGAGTGGTTGAAGAAGTAAGATCGACTACACTCTCAATCGGAATTGGTGAAATGGTCGGCCGGTGAGTTGGGCGGGCGACGACTGAAAGACCGCGGAGACAGAGGAGCATGAGAGTCGGCATCCCGAAAGAAACGTGGCCGGGCGAAACGCGTGTCGCGGTTATTCCCGCCGCGATTCCCGGTCTCGTAAAGTCGGGCCTCGAGGTTGCCGTCGAAGCTGGCGCTGGAATAGCGGCCGGGTTTCCGGACGAAGGTTATCGATCGCAAGGCGCAGCGGTTGTCCAGCGGCCCGAGCTGTTCAAGACCTCGGATATCGTGCTTCAAGTCCGAGCCACGCCGGCCGATCCGTCGCTTCTGCGAAGCGGACAAACGGTGATCGGTTTTGCCGACCCGCTGGGCAATCCTCAAGCGATTCGCCAGCTCGCCCCCACCGGCATCAATCTCTTTTCGATGGAGCTGATGCCTCGGATCACGAGAGCGCAAAGCATGGATGCGCTGTCGTCAATGGCGACCATTGCCGGCTACAAAGGCGTGCTCCTTGCCGCGACGACGTTGCCGCGCATGTTCCCGATGCTGATGACGGCGGCGGGGACGATCTCGCCGGCCCGCGTGTTCATCATGGGCGCCGGCGTCGCCGGCCTGCAGGCCATCTCAACCGCCCGACGCCTGGGCGCAAAGGTCGAAGCCTACGACGTTCGCGCCGCGGTCAAAGAGCAGGTGCAGAGTCTTGGTGCGCGGTTCGTCGAGCTTCCGCTCGAGGCCGGGGACTCCGAGGACAAGGGCGGATACGCAAAGGCGCAGGACGAGTCGTTCTACAAGCGGCAGCGCGAGATGATGTTGAAAGTGGTGGCCGCCAGCGACGTGGTGATCACGACCGCGCTCGTCCCGGGCAAGCGGGCGCCGATCCTGTTGACGACCGAAATGGTCGAAGCGATGGCGCCTGGATCCGTCGTCGTCGATCTCGCAGCTGAGCGCGGCGGCAACTGTGAGCTGACCAAGCCGGACGAGCTGGTCGAGCATCGCGGTGTGACGATTATCGGACCATCGAACCCACCGGCGCTCGTTCCATATCACGCGAGTCAGATGTACTCGAAGAACATCACGACGTTTCTTGCCCATCTTCTCGGCAAGAACGGCGCAGCTCAACCTCCCCTCCCAATCAACAGCGACGACGAGATCACGAAGGAAACGCTGCTGACGCGCGACGGCGCCGTGGTACATGCACGGGTCAGCGCTGCCTGACCAACAAAACGAACACTATGTGGATACTCAGGACCGCCGACGAAACTACCGACCCCTTCACCTTCCGCATTCTTCCCGGCGCAATCAAGACCATCGGGCGATCCACTGGCGCCCAGTTCATCGTCGATGCGGCGCTCGTGTCGCGCCTTCACTGTCGACTCAGCGCCGGGGCGACCGAGCTTCAGGTCGATGACCTCGAGAGCACAAACGGCACGTTCGTCAATGGCAAGCGCGTCCAGCGATCCACTCTGAAAGAGGGGGACCGGCTCGGCGTCGGCCGAGTTGAGCTGGTCATCAGCAAGGAATAGTCGTCTCTACCCGCCCGTAAGAAACGGATTGGTGCGCTTCTCGACACCCACCGTTGTCGGCTCGCCGTGACCGGGATAGACGACAGTTTCATCGGGAAACGCGAAGAGAACGCTTCGAATCGAATCCAACAGCGTCGCCAGATCGCCGCCCGGAAGATCGACACGCCCAATCGAGCCCGCAAAAAGCGTATCGCCGACAAAGAGTGTGCGCTCACGCTGCGTCTCGCGGCCGACCGCCAGACAGACGCCACCGGGGCAGTGTCCTGGCGTGTGATGCACCCAGGCGCCGTAGCTGCCGAACCTCCATGGTCCGGAGCCGTCGTAAAAAAAGTCGATGTCGGGCTGCGGGTCAACTCGAAGGCCAAACATCTGCCCTTGTTGCAGGACGGCTTTGTAGAGAAACAGGTCCGCCTTGTGGAGGCCGACGGGCGCGCCCAGCGCCTTCTTTGCCGCGGCGACGCCCGTAATGTGGTCGATGTGGGCGTGCGTCAGCAGGATGTATCGGATCGTGAGCTCGTGATCTTCGACCGCCGCCAACAATTCGTCGACCTCGTCCCCTGGATCGATGAGCACACCCTCCCGGGTGTCCTCGCACCCGAGAACAAATCCGTTCTTGAAAAACGGCGGAACCGCGCGGATCTCGAGAAGCATGTCTGAAATCTGGAATTGGTTAATCGGTGAGCCCCTTCTCCCGTCATTTTCGCATTCCTCGGTAAGATGACGAACACTCCCTATACCGAAGCGCGGCGGGTCCACGATAGCCTTTTGGCAGCCATCGAGAAACGGTGCCTGATCTGGATGGCCGGGCGGCTGCCCGCGTGGGTCAACTCCGATCATCTGACGATGCTCGCCGGGGTTGCGATGCTCGGCGCTGGCGTGTGCTATTGGGTTGGAACGCCGGCAGCGCTGCTGGTTTCCATAGTCCTACTGGCCCTCAACTGGTTCGGTGACAGCCTTGATGGCACGCTCGCGCGCGTTCGGCATCACGAGCGGCCGCGGTACGGCTTTTACGTCGATCACGTCCTGGACGCGTTGTGCATGCTGTTCGTGTTTGGCGGACTCATTCTCGGCGGACACATCAGTCTCGCGATCGGTGCGGGATTTCTCGTTGCCTACTACCTGCTGCTCAACGAAATCGCCCTCGCGACTCACGCCGTGGGAGTGTTCAAAATCTCGTTCTGGAAGTTCGGTCCCACCGAGCTGCGAATTCTGCTCGCGTTGGGATCGATCCGATTGATGCAGTCGGATCTCGTCAGGCTGTGGGGCCACGACTATCGCTTGTTCGACATCGGCGGTGCGATCGGGATCGTCGGCCTGGTGGTGACATTCATTGCCTCGGCGGTCGCGAACACGAGGACGCTCTACGCGGCAGAACCACTGCCGCCGCATCGCGCCTTGCAGTTCGCGCCTCGCGGTTCGATCGAGCTTGAACCGCGAACCTAGAACCCAGAACATAGAACCCAGACGTAGAACCCAGAAAGTAGAACCTACTGGAAACTGGAAACTGGAAGCTGGGAACTAAGCTGGAAACTGGAAGCTGGAAAACTGGAAACTGGAAACTGGGAACTAAACCGGAAGCTGGAAGCTGGAAGCTGGAAACTAAGCTGAACTCCGAAGCCGCGCGCTCAGCGACTACGCTATGATCTGCAGATGATTCTGGCCGCGGTCGACGACCTCCTCTTCAGCTCGAAAATTCGAACCACCGCGAAACAGGCCGGCGTCGACCTGGTATTCGCCCGAACGCCGCCGGAAATTCTGGAGCAGGCGCGGAATCTCAAACCGTCGCTCTTGATCTTCGATCTGAACAGCGCCAAAGCCAACCCGATCGACACGATCACCCGGTTGAAGCAGGATGCGGATCTCTCCGCAATCCGAACGCTCGGCTTCGTCTCGCACGTCCACACCGGCCTCATCGACGCGGCGCGCCAGGCTGGAATCGATGACGTGATGGCTCGGTCCGCCTTCGCGGCGCGGCTGGCCGAAATCCTCGTCGCCGCGAGCCCGAGCCGGCCCTGATCACCGTCGAGGATGTTCGCGCGGCGGCGCGCAGGCTCGAGGGCCTTGTCCTGCGCACTCCACTCCGGCGTTCCGCCTGGCTGTCGGACCTTGCCGGTACCGACGTCTTTCTCAAGATCGAGACGCTGCAGCCGACGTTCTCGTTCAAGCTGCGAGGCGCACTGAATGCGGTGCTCGCGCGCGGCAACCCGACGCGGCCGCTCGTGACCGCCTCCGCAGGCAACCACGGCAAGGCGCTCGCCTACGCGGCTCGGACCGCCGGAGTGCCGCTGACGGTCTACGTCCCCGACAGTGCTCCACGGTCGAAGAAAGACGCGATCCGGCAGATGGGGGCGGACCTGATCGCCTGCGCCGATTACGACGAAGCGGAATCGAGAGCGAAGGCACATGGGGCCACCGGCGCGGCGGAATTCATTTCGCCATACTCACATCCGGACGTCATCGCGGGAGCCGGGACGATCGCGCTCGAAATATTCGAGCAGGAGCCAGCGGTGGATTCGATCGTCGTGCCTGTCGGCGGCGGAGGACTCGTCAGCGGCATCGCCATAGCGGCCAAGGGGCTCCCACGCCAGGCCGAGATCGTTGGAGTGGAGGTCGAGGCGTCGTGCCCATTTCGCCAGGGACTCGCTCTCGGGCATATCGTCTCGATTGCCGTTCAACCGACGCTCGCCGACGGTCTGAGCGGAAATCTCGATCCCGATACGGTGACGTTCGATATCGTGCAGGGGATGGTGGATCGAATGACGACGGTGACCGAAGATCAGCTGCGGCGCGCGATGAACGGCGTGATCAAGGAGGAGCGGCTGATCGCGGAAGCCGCAGGCGCGACCGCCGTCGCCGCCATCGTCGGCGGCGTGCTGCCGATCAGCGGTCGTCGAGCGGCAGTGGTCCTCTCGGGCGCAAACGTGGACCGTGAAGTGCTCGCATCGATTATTTGAGGAACCACCAGGCCAGACCCGCAATCGCGACGAAGGCAGCTGCCCAGAGCCACCACTTTGCGGTGCCGCCCCCCTCGTCATCGAGCGGCAGGAGCTCCGACGGGCTCGCCTCACCTGCGCGGACATCGAGGATCGCCCCGATACCGCGAAGCTCCGCCGAGAACGATGCGGCGCTCTGCGGCCGTTGGTCGATGTCCTTCGACAGGGATCTCATGATCAGCGAGTCGAGATCGGCGAGCGTTGTCGAGACCGCGTGCGCCGGAGCGATCTTCGCCGCCATCACGTTCACCGCCGTGTCCGCCGCGTTCGCAGCTGCAAATGGATTCCGGCCGGTCAACATCTCGTACGCGATCACTCCCAGAGAAAACACGTCCGTCCGACCATCAACAGCCCCACCGACTACCTGCTCGGGGGACATGTAACTGACGACCGATACTGTTTCCGGACCGAGCGACTGGGGCGCACGCGCCGCTTCAGCCCGGATGCGGCCGCCAGTCGTCCAGCGGGCGATGCCAAACTCGAGCAGCTTCGCGCTGCCTTTGTGGGTGACGATGATCGTGTCCGGCCGAAGATCGCCGTGCAGGATGCCAAGGCCGTGGGCGTCGGCCAGCGCGTCGGCCATCTGCACCGTCAATTCGACGACCCGGCGTGGATTGACGGAGCGCCCTTCACACTCCTGGCGCAGCGTGATCCCGGCCGCGAATTCGTAGGCAAGATAGCAGTCCCCCTCGTACTCGCCAACGTCAAAGAGCGTCGCGATATTCGGGTGTGACAGCGCCATCGCCGCACGCGCATCCTTGAAGAACGCCTCGCGTGTGGCAGCATCGGGAAACAACTCCGCCGAGAAGAACTTCAACGCGACCGTGCGGCCGACCTTGGTATCACGCGCTCGAAACAGCTCGCCGGTGGCGTTGTCTCCGAGCCGCTCCAGGACGTTGTAGTGGGCGATCGAGGTCAAGTGTTCAGCGCTTGGGGGGCCGTGCGGGCCGCAGCTCGACCCGGCTGGGAAGACTCCGCGGTGGATGACGGATCAGATCGACGAGCACTTCGGCGACGTCCTCTGGCGCGAGTTTCCAGTCTGCCGCAGGGCCGCCGGCCGACTCTCCCCGTCCAAAACCCGTCGACACGGAGCCAGGCAGGACGTAGCTGACGCGAATGTTGTCCTGACGGACCTCCTGCATCAGTGCCTCGCTGAACGCGTTCACCGCCGCTTTCGACGCGCAATACGCTGCACCCGACGCAAAGGGATTTTTGCCGGCAAGGCTGCTGATGTTGATAATCCAGCCGCCGCCCCGCTTCTTCAGATGCGGAATCGCCGCGTGAGAGCAGAAAAAGG
This sequence comes from Vicinamibacterales bacterium, assembly GCA_051986585.1. Classification (GTDB taxonomy): domain Bacteria; phylum Acidobacteriota; class Vicinamibacteria; order Vicinamibacterales; family 2-12-FULL-66-21; genus JALZOC01. The sequence continues at coordinate 46,217 of JBPYFA010000297.1, forward strand.
TCCCACTGAGGTTCGTCTCGATGACGTCGTGCCAGGAGTCGACGTCGGTATCTGCCACGTTTCGAAAAATCCCAACGCCGGCATTGTTCACCAGGATATCGAGACCTCCGAATTGCTCCGCCGCCGCGTCAACGGCTGCGGCCGCATCATCGGCATCACGGACATCGGCGACGGAGGTATGAATCCGATCGTGACGTCCGGAGTCGCCGCGAGACAACAGGGTGCGCGCCTCGTCGAGGGTTGCGCCGGTGCGGCCAGTAATCGACACGCTGGCACCGCCATCGATGAGCGCCGCCGCAATCGCCAATCCGATCCCTCGCGACCCGCCGGTGACGAGCGCGACCCGGCCCGTGAGGTCGGCGGTTTGAGCTGATACCGGCATCGCTCACTAGCATAATCGAGCCGACCGCGAAATTTCGATTCGACCCTGCCATTGCCGCACCGATAGAATCAACAGCGGCTGTACATGTCTTTCGTCGCAATTATCGGTGCCGGAACCCTGGGCGGCACGATCGCGCAAACGCTCGCGATTCGGGATCGCATTCCCGAGATTCGGCTGATCGACGCCGAGGAGCGTATCGCTCAAGGCAAGGCGCTCGACATCCGACAGTCGTCACCGGTCGAAGGATTCAGCACCATCGTCTCCGCCGGCGGGTCGGTCGCGGCTGCCGCGGGCGCGTCCGCGCTGATCGTGGCCGATCGTGCATCTGACAACGGTGAATTCACCGGCGAAGACGGACTCGCGCTGGTGCGACGGCTCATCGGCATCGAGCAGGCCGCACCGATCGTGTTCGCGGGGGCCTCGCAGCGCGAGTTGATGGTTCGGACGCTCGGCGAGCTTCGGGTGCGCGACTCCCGGATCGTCGGCTCCGCTCCGCTCGCGTTGGAGTCCGGTCTGCGCGCGCTTGCCGGCTTATCGATCGACGCATCCGGCGTCCCGATTGCCCTGAGCGTCGTCGGCGTGCCGCCACGAGACGCCGTGGTGGCCTGGGAAGAGGCAACCATCTCCGGGCAGCCACTCTCTGCGCACCTTCCGGCTCACACGATCGCGGCGCTCAATTCAAGGATTGCCAGCTTGTGGCCGCCTGGGCACTACGCTCTCGCGTCGGCGACGACTCGCGTGACCGAAGCCATTGTGCTTGGCTCCAGGCAGCGCCTGTCGTGCTTCGTGAGCCTGCCGCGCGGACGAGTGGCCTCGATGGCGGTGGAGCTTGGCGAAGACGGCGTACGGCGCGTCGTGGAACCAGTGCTAACGAGACAGGAGAGGACTAGATTGGAGAACGGGCTCGTGAATCCATAATCCCTAATCCGTGATCCCGAATCCCTGATCCGCGAATCCCGAATCCCCGAATCATTGAATCCTCGAATCTCTGCCGGATTCAGCGCCGAGAGACTCTGCGATTCTTGGATTCGCGATTCGGGATCAGCGATTCTTGGATCAGCGATTCGGGATCAGCGATTAGGGATCAGGGATTCAGTGTGTGGATTCGCGCGCGTGAAGGGCGAGTCCGCCGGCGAACGCGCCAAGGTGCTGGCGAAGGATCAGGCGGCCGCGATGCAAACGGGACTTCAGCGTCTGCGGCTTCACGCGGAGAATCGCGCTCGCCTCTTCGGTCGACAATCCCTGGATGTCGCGAAGGATCACCGGCACGCGATAGACCTCCGGCAGGTGCGTCAGCGCCTTGATCAGGCGATTCCGCAGTTCCGCCCGCATCACCTGATCGTCGGCAAGCGATGACCAGTCAGCGGGATCGTTTCCCGACTGATCGTTGCCGTCGTCCGGCCTGCGAACTTCATGCGGACGGCTGAACCGGCCGTTCCGCAGCCGCGACATCGCGGTGTTAAAGGTAATCCGATAAATCCAGGAAGACAGCGCCGCGTCGCCGCGGAACGCGTCAATCTTCCGGTGCACTTTCAGTAACACGTCCTGGGTGACCTCTTCGGCATCCTCCCAGTTTTTGAGATACCGGAACGCAAGCTGGTGGATTCGCGGTCCGTACGTCGAGGCAAGATCGGTGACGGCCGTGCTGTCCCCCGCCTGCATCCGGCCGATGAGTTCTTGCTCCGCCGGCTGACGCATCTGGGGCCTCCGTAAGTAGCAGAACACCGGATGGCCGCGGCTTATTCCGATTTTGAAATTAATCCGTTAAGAAGTTGACTTCGTGGAGTTTACTGATGAGGCTGGGATCAGATCGCGGGCGAAAACAGTACCGAACGCGTCACAGATTGCGGGAATGACCGACTCGAGCGGAAGCCGCTCGCCCGTCAGCCGCTCCAGCGATGTGACGCCCTTATCCGCAATGCCGCACGGCACAATCAGACCGAAATGGTCGAGCTTGGTCGAAACGTTAAGGGCAAAGCCGTGGCTGGTCACCCATCGCGCGATCCGCACACCGATCGCCGCCAGTTTCTCGTCCCCCACCCACACCCCGGTCAGCCGCGACGTCCGATGCGCCGCGATGCCGAACGTGGCCACCGCTTGAATGATCATCTCCTCGAGGTCCCGGACGTAACGGTGAACGTCCAACCGATCGGGCTTTAGATCGATGATTGGGTAGCCAACCAGCTGACCTGGGCCATGGTAAGTGACGTCTCCGCCTCTCCCTGACTCCACTACTTCGACCCCTTCTTCGCGGAGAGTTTCCGCGTTTGCGACGATATGGCTGCGATCGTCGCGCGTCTTCACGCCCAGCGTGATAACAGGGGGATGTTCGAGAAGCAGAAGCTGATCCGGAATGGCGTCAGTCTTTCGTTGCTCGACGAGACGCTTCTGCAGATCGATGCCTTCAGCGTAGGGAATCGTTCCGAGCCAGTGGACCTCGACGATGCGAGACATATGAGCGCACACGAAAATGCTGAAGGTTGAATGCTGAATGCTGAAGTGGTTAATTGCTGATTGGGGATTGCGGATTGAACGGTTCTTCAATCAGCAATCAGCAATCCGCAATATCATTCATCATTCAGCATTCAACCTTCAGCATTTCCTACATCCACGCCTCATCGAAATTTTCGAGGCGTTCCTTCACGAACCCGAGGAACCGGCCGGCGTCGGCGCCGTCCACGAGGCGGTGGTCATGGCCCAGGGTGATGTGGCACACCGGCCGGATCGCGATCGCATCGTCGATCACGACGGCACGCTTATCGATGCTGCCGACGCCAAGAATCGCGACTTGCGGCTGATTGATGAGCGGCATCCCATACAACGCGCCGAAGATTCCCGGGTTCGTGATCGTGAATGTGCCGGCCTGCACTTCCTCTGGATTCAGTTTCTTGACGCGCGCGCGATTGGCGAGATCGTTGATCGCGCGGCTCAGACCAAGCAGGTTTTTCTCGTCAGCGTTCCTGATCACCGGAACAATCAGTCCGTTATCGAGCGCGACGGCGATCCCGAGATTGATGTCCTTCTTGTAGATGATGTTGTCGCCGTCGAGCGAGGCATTGACGATCGGAAACTGCCGCAGCGCGTCAATCGCCACCTTGGCAATGAACGCGGTATAGGTCAAGCGCGCGCCGCCTGCTTCGTAGTCCGCCTTCTTCTTCTCCCGCAATACGGCGACGCGGCCGAAATTCACTTCATACACCGAATAGACGTGCGGCGACGTGTGCGCGCTGAGCACC
>JBPYFA010000298.1:0-5662 GCA_051986585.1 Vicinamibacterales bacterium
GCAGCGGCTGCGCGCCGAGCATCGGCAGGAAATTCGCCGTGACGAGACCGCCCGTGGCGCGGTGCGCGTCGCCGCGTCCGAGCACGTTGAACGTCCAGTCGCCGAATTCGATGAACTGATCGATCGTGGTCGCCTGACGACGATAGTCTGCGACCTCGGCGAACGAGAAGCCGGTGTCGTCGATTCCAGCGGCCACCTGCGCCTGGCGCAGGTGCATGATGCGATCGGCTTCCGGGTAGGGAAGCGGCCGCAGCAGCACCCCGTTGATGACGCTGAAGATGGCGGTGTTGGCGCCAATGCCCAACCCGAGCGTCAGGATGAACGCCAACGAAAAGCCAGGCATTCGAGGCAAGGTGCGGAGCGCAAGGCGAATGTCGGTGATCACGACGGCTCCTTCAGTCTGTCTTGTAGTTTGTCTACAGGAGCAAGTGTATATCACACTTTCAGCGACTCGCGTTTCTTGTCGCCGTCAGTTCTAAGTTCTTGGTTTTGGGTTATTGGTTTCGGTTTGTGGTTTTGAGTTGTCGTTCGCGCCCAACCACGAGCGACAAACCACGAACGACCACTAAGAACATAAAACCCAAAACCAAGAACTGATACGCCAATGCTCCGAATGCTTGGCTTCAGTCGAGCTGGCGTCGTCGTCGAGTGGGGTCGCGTTTTCTGGTACTCTCTTCCACTACATGCTCAACATCAAACGCGTAGGAGTAATTGGCGCGGGCACCATGGGCAACGGCATCGCCCAGGTCTTCGCTCAAAAAGGATTCGAAGTACAGCTCGTAGACCTGGCCGCGCCGGCGCTCGATACCGCGCGGTCATCGATCGAAAAGAGCCTCGACAAGTTTGTCGAAAAGAGCAAGCTGACCAGGGACGAGCGCGATGCCACGCTGGCCCGGCTCACGATGGGGACCAGCATCGACGCGCTCGGCAACGCCGACTACATCGTCGAAGCGATCGTCGAGCACGAGGACACGAAGCGCGCGCTGTTCTCGCGACTCGACACGCTCACCCGGCCGCACGTGATCCTGTCCTCCAATACTTCTTCGATTTCCATCACCACGCTTGGCGCGGCGACGAAACGACCTGATAAGGTGCTCGGGATGCACTTCATGAACCCGGTGCCGCTGATGGCGCTGGTCGAGTTGATCCGCGGTCAGGCGACATCGGCCGAGTCGATGCTGACGGCGGCCGAACTCTGCATGGAACTCGGGAAGACAGGAATCGAAGCCGCCGACTACCCAGGATTCATCGCCAACCGCGTCCTGATGCCGATGATCAACGAAGCGATCTTCGCGGTCATGGAAGGCGTCGGCACGGTCCAGGCGATTGACGCGGTCATGAAGCTCGGGATGAACCATCCGATGGGACCGCTCACGCTCGCTGACTTCATCGGCTTGGACGTGTGCCTGGCGATCATGAACGTGCTTCACGACGGCCTTGGCGACCCGAAATACCGACCCTGCCCGCTCCTCCGTCGGATGGTCGCGGCTGGTCAGCTTGGCAAGAAGAGCGGGCGCGGATTTTACGAATACCCTGTCTGAAGCTGGAAACCGGAAGCTGGAAGCTGGTAACTGCTACTCAGCAAAGTATCCTCTTCGCGCCGTCACTTTCCCCGCCTTGCTCTTGAGTTTCACCTCCAGCCGATGCCAGCCAGTACTGGATACACCGGAAGGGCTGTAAGACAGGACGTACCGATCGCGAAACTCCGCCAGCGCTCGCGTGAAAGTGTCGCGAAGGTCGGAGCTCGAGGTCGCAAAAATCACGCGGCCGCCGGACTCTTCGGTGAGATTGTCCAGAAACTTCCCCGCGTATTCGCCGTTGCCGGCCAACAGCGACGGCCGACGCTCCGCGAGAGCGACGGCATACACCACCGCATCGGTTCGTTTCGCGGACTCGATCACCGCAGGCATTTTCAGCCAGCTCGAGGTGTCTTCGCCGTCGCTGAAGATCAGAACCAGCGTGCGGCCTGGATCGTCCTCCCTGAGCGCGAGCCCCGCAAACGCGGCATCGCGTAAGGATGTCGCGCCCTTCGCTTCGAGGGTCGAGAGTGCGCCGCGAATCTGGTCACGGCTCGGTGTCAGCGGCGCAAGAAGACGAACGCGCGACGCAAACGACAAAAGCGCGACTCGATCCTGGGCTCGCAATTGATCGAGCAATGCGTCGCTCGCCTGCAGCAGAAAGTGCATCCGCTGGCCGGCCACGCTGGTGCTGGTATCAAACACCAGGATCAGGTTCAGCGGAATCCGTTCGATTTCGACTTCCGTCACTGATTGGACGACGCCGTTATCCCGGAGCTCGAAATCGCGCGCATCGAGGCCGCGCACGAGTTGTTGACCATTGGTCACCAGCACGTCCACGCGCACGCCGAGCGTCCCGGATCTGAACTGTTGAGCAGTCGCCGGAATCCTGAAAACCGCGGTCAGCGAGATGAGAACAACGAGCGACGCGTGCGTCCGGGTCATGGCGCAATCATTTTGAGCAGGTCATCGAGGTAGACGGGGCCGCGCCACGCCGTGCCACGCGCGTACCAGAACCAAGGATCCGCGGAATCGTGAACGCCCCTGGCGCCGGTCGTCACGCGTACGTCCTGCGCCGATTGGACTCGCGCACCTTGCGCGTGGCGAACATGGGCGAGCGCCATGAACGCCGATTGGGAGTACGAGATGAGCGTCACCGCCGACAGATACTGCTGCTCCGCCTCTTTCAGCTTCCCGGTCCGTTCGAACAGCTCGCCCTCGAACAGTCGCGCGAGGTATTGATAGGGCGCCTCGATCCCATCGCCAATCTGTTCGAATACCTTCAGCGATTCATCATCATCTTTATGAAGCGCGAGGACACGCCCGAGTCGAACCCGCGCCTCGACGAGTTCCGGCGAAATAATGAGCGCCTGGCGGTAATATCGCTCAGCGTCTTTCAAGTCACCATCAACGTTGGGTGGCGGGTCTTCTTCCTGGTGGAGCGACCAACCCATTTCCTCAGTCGCACCAAGCGCCAACAGTAACAACGCGCTATCACCGTGCGGGTCACGGACACCTCGGGCAAAGTCCCTCGCCGCCTGTACTCCCTTCTGACCGTGATACGACGCCAGGACGAACAGTTGCCAGGTCCGAACGAACGGCGGCACCTGACGTTCGCGCGCCGCGAGCGTGTCGGCATAGCCATGCGCGAACCTGAAGTGGTACTGGAACCCGAATACGTCATCATGGGCGCGAGCCGCGAACGCCTGCACAGTATGCAGGACCGTCGCCGCTCGAATTCTCGCGGCTCCCCCCTGGAGCACCGCGCGACGGCCGGTCTTGATCTCACTATCGGTGAGCATCGCCAGCTGTTTCAGCGCGAGATTGTCATCACCCCGCCGATACAGCTCGATAACGTCGATGTACGACGGACGCTTCGTCTGCGGTGCCGATGCCGTCGCGCCAGCCATCGGCATGAGAGCAACCAACGCTCCCGACACCAGGAGGACAGACACCCTTCGCGTACGCATCGGCCACGAGCATAACCGCGTTTGCCCGAGTGACATCCCAATCACGAAAACCCGCGCCCGGTGTTCGAGAACGGAACAAAAAACAGGCGAAGCGCTCGCAAGATCGCGAGAAACCTCGAAAAATTCGAGCATTTCTCGGGCATACCCCTTGCGATAGGGCTGTCTCGATGCTGACCACGGCTACCGACAACACACAAGACAAATTCACGGCCACGCTCGACGCCCCTGATCTCGTCGCGCGCTCGACGACCGAAGAAACGGCCGGCGGCGCGGCGCCAATCTTGCGGCGCGAGCCGGCCATCAATGCGATGTTCCGTCGGATGTGCGAGCTCAGGGCGTCCGACCTGCACATGAGTGCGTCGGTCGCGCCGCTCGTCCGGAAAGACGGCGAGATGCGCCGGCTCCACGAAGAGGCCGGAGCGCTTTCGTCCGACATGATTCTGACGCTCCTCAAAGAGATCATGCCCGCCGTCAATCAGGCGGAATTCGAGGCGCGCCACGACACCGACTTCGCCTACGAGATCGCCGGCCTGGCCCGATTCCGCGCCAACGTGTTCATGGATCGACAGGGCGTCGGCGCAGTCTTCCGCGTCATCCCGTCGAAGATCCTGACGGCGGAACAGCTTGGGCTATCGCCGCACGTGCTCGATCTCTGCAAGCTGACCAAGGGACTCGTGCTGGTGACCGGGCCGACCGGTTCGGGCAAGTCGACCACGCTCTGCGCGATGATCGACTACATCAATCGCAACCGAACCGATCACATCATCACGATTGAAGATCCGATTGAATTCGTGCACCAGAACCAGAAGTGCCTGATTAACCAACGCGAGGTGCACAACCACACGCGATCGTTCAAGGACGCGCTGCGCGCGGCGCTGCGCGAAGATCCCGACGTGCTGCTCGTCGGCGAACTGCGCGACCTGGAAACGATTGCGATCGCGATCGAGACCGCGGAAACCGGCCATCTCGTGTTCGGCACCCTGCATACGACGACGGCCGCTTCGACGGTGGATCGCGTGATCGACCAGTTCCCCGCCGACCGACAGGCGCAGATCCGGGTGATGCTGTCGGAGTCGCTACGCGGCGTCATCGCGCAGACGCTGTGTCGGAAAGTCGGCGGGGGACGTGTCGCCGCGCTCGAGGTGCTGCTCACCAACGGCGCGATCAGCAATCTGATCCGCGAGGGCAAGACGTTCCAGATCCCATCGATGATGCAGGTCGGCCGCGCTCAGGGCATGGTCTCGTTGAACGACGCCCTCGCCGAGCTGGTGAAAAAGGGGCTGGTGACGCCCGAGGAAGCCGTGCTCCGCGCCGTCGACAAGGCGGGGCTGGAAATGCTGCTCAAGCGACGGTAGGCGCGTCCGGGCGACGGCGCGCCACCAGGACGAGCGCGGCGAACGGCAGCAGGATCGCCAGCTCGCGCGCGAGCGCCAGCGCGTTGAACGCCCAGAACTCCGGGAGCCAATATCGCCGCGAGATGGCCATGAAGATGTGCCAGGGCGATTCGAAATACTGCCGGCTGAATGGCCATAGCGCCATGATGCCGATCGGCGGTGAGGAGTCAGTCCCCAGCCAGTCGAGCAGCGTGTGCGACGCGTAGGCGATCGTCGTCGCACACGCCAGGCTCCCGCTTTGGCGAGCACCGATGCGCCGGAGAATCACCCAGGCTACCGCTCCGACAATCAGCGCCGCACCGATGCCATGTGTCGGACCGCTGTGCGCGCCGACGAGCAGGTCGAGATCCGCGGCCATGCCTGCGGCGGCATAGGTGGCTAGCCGGCGCGCCGCGCCACGTCGATCGTCCTTCGGCGCCGGTGCCACGGTCCAGCCAAATAGCGCACCTGCAAGGCCATGGGCGATTGGTGAAGGCATCGAATCCCTAATCCCTAATCGCTGATCCCGAATCGCTAATCGTGAATCGCTCATCCCCGAATCGCGAATCGGTGAATCGCTAATCGCGAATCGCTGATCCCCGAATCGCTAATCGTGAATGGCTGATCCCCGAATCGCGAATCGTGAATGGCTGATCCCCGAATCGCGAATCGGTGAATCGCTGATATGGAATGACCCTTTGTCAAGCCTCGATCTTGCGATGGTGGCTTGGCGCTCGCCAGCAAGCGTCAGCTTGCTGGCATAAGTGCGACCACCGACGTGGCGGGCGCGGGGTCCAGGGGC
>JBPYFA010000299.1:0-8605 GCA_051986585.1 Vicinamibacterales bacterium
AGGTACCGGGGTCTCGTCGAAGCTGATCCTCCTCGGACGAAACTGAGCTAAGATTGCGACCTTCATTCGAGTTGCCTGATGTCACTCGCTCACTACGGCGTGCTTCTCGGGACCAAAGCCGGCTACCACCGCGATGCGCCGGACAACTTCGGTCGCTTCTACCATGGGCACATCGATGTGCAGACACCCGGACAGCTGTACAACACCGCGATCGACGTCGACTCCGAACGGCCAGGCGTCAGCGTCCGGTGGCGTGTCGTTCCGCTCCGGGTAAGCGAGTGGCAGCCGGTGTTCACCCTGGCTGACGGCTTCCACTCACTTGCGTCAAACGACAGCTCCGGGGCGGTCGACTACCCGCGCGATCTCAGGCTGCGCGACATGGTCTTCATTCCAGATTACGTTGATGGTCCGGTGCCGTGGTGGAAGCGGCTTCGGGAATCGTGGGAAGTTTTGAGAGATCGCCCGCAGGCCATCACCAGGCAGCCGCAGATACGACTCCTGGCTCGCCGGGTCCGTGTCGTCGACAAGACACCTCCGTGGAAGACGGGCACTGACGTCCAGGCGCTCACCGACCTCGAAGCGATGATCGCCGATGCGCCACGTGTGGTGATCTTTGGCGAGTCCTACCCGGCGAATGGTGGTCGACCGCCCGGGCTCCATGACATTCATCTGAATCAGGGCGACCCGGCCGGTTCGCAATGGTGGGCAACGGATGGGATCTGGCAGGATGGTCTGACGATCGCTATCCACTCGGACGGCACCGCGTCAGCCTTCATGAACATGTTCTCGACGCAGTCACTCCAAACCGACGCGCAGGGTCATCCCGTCTGAACGAGAAACGCCGGCTCGCCACTGCAAGATTCAAATCGGGCGAACCGTCGCGAATGCCACGCGCGCGATTCACCCGCCGCGCGAAGGAACTGTCCAACAGCGCACGCGCCGGCCATCGATGGAGCGCGACTCACGTGTTACCCAGTGGCCCAGATCGACAGTGTGCGACACGATTCTCGTACCGGGTCGCAGCCGATCCAGCAATTGGCGTGTCAACGTCTGCGCTCCAACCGATACATGCTGAAGGATGACCACGGTCGCACGCCGGAGGCTGACGTGCATCACATCTCCACGCACGAAGCGCACGCGCCTGCCGACACGCGATTCGCGCCCACGTGCCCTTGCGATCTCGAGCGCATGCTCATCGGTGTCCATCCCGACGACGGTGAGTCCGCGCCTCTTCGCCAGTGCGATCGCAAGTACTCCATCCTCGCATCCAACGACGTACACCACATCTCCGGAAGCCAGTGCGGCCGATTCGATCAGCGCTCGGAGAACCGTTTGCGAAGTGCGCGCCCTGGACCGGGAGGTGCCGCTTCGGCCGGCCAGCGGACGCGTTGGTTGGGTCGCGATCTCGGCACTCACGATTCGCGCCGCCCGACGATACTCGTTCTCCAGCTGTGAAAGTGAAGCGGCGAACGCGCGGAGCGTGTATGGGTTTGGACTCGTGTTCGAGCGCTCCTGGACCGATCGATGCAACGCGTGAATGCCCAGGACGAGCGGCGTGTCCACTCGATTTGGCGTCGGATTTCTGGTCCGCGCTTTTCGGATCGCCTTTCGGCGTCGAGTCGTTCGCTTCGGCGTCATCACCGGTCTCCGCTCGATCGTGTTACACGACGAATCGATGATTGAACGGCGGCCAAGGAGCCGTGAGCGGGCTGCCGTTCAGGACAATCTCGCCGCCTGTGATGTTGCCGAGGACGGTTGCCAGCGGCTGCGGCACAGGGTCCACCGTGATCTCGAGGCGCAGGCCTCGACCTATCAGCCGGTTGGCGTTTGCCGCAGCGGTGCGACCAATAACGAGGATTCCCGGAGCGTCGACTGGTGTAGCCGGTTGCACCTGGTTCTCAGCGACGATGCAGTCGCTCCGCGGACACTCGAGCAGCACGCCGGGTCCGCGCTGGTATCTGTCGACCGCGTTGCCCAGCGCGCTGACGCGACTCGTATCCTGGCTCCGGACCCGCATGCCAATCTCGACGATATCGCTGATCTGGTTCTCGGCGATGACCAGTGTACCCATGCGCTCCGGGGCGACGAGGACACCGATCTGACACGAGCCGATGCGGTTGCGCGCGATCGTCAGCGACGCGAACGGCACGTCGACAGCGATCCCTTGAACGAAGCCTGCGACCCTGTTGTCGACGATGCGTCCGTCGCCCAGTCCATTGCCGACGGCGGTTCTCGTCATGACAATTCCACGCTGTCGATCGAGCGGCCGCTCGTGACCCACATGGATGTTGTTGCCATGCACATAGACTCCGTCGAGCCCTGCGACAATGCCGTCGCCCAGCACGGCGCACTCGTTGCCGCTAACCTCCACGGCAAAGCCGGGCGCCGTGGCTCCGGTAACGACGATGCCGGCTTGCCTGCAGCCGCTGAATCGGTTCGTGGCAATCCGCGACACGAACTGGTGAACGCTTACGCCGTCCAGCCGGACTCCGGCATTCGAGCAGTTGAATTCGTTGTCTTCGACCCGAAAGTCCGAGAGACCCGTCCCCGCGAACGCGACGTTGAAGGCAAACGGATCGTTCACCGAACGGATGCCGTCCGCGGCTTCGAGGATGTTGTCGCGAATCGTAGTCCCCTGCAGTGCGCCGCCGAGGGCGATGGCCGACCACAGCGGGTTCTCGACGCGAAGCCGGAGATGTTCGAGACGAACATGGGACGAGCTGAAGATCGAAAGCGCCGCACCCAGATCGGCACCGCCGCGGCTGACCACTGCGAAATTGTCGAGCGCGACATCGTCGGAACCGTTGAGGATCTGCAACCCCCCCGTTTCGGCCATCAGCACCGAACTCGTTCCTTTGCCCGTGATACGAATCGATCGTGCCTTGTCGAGCCGAAGCGGATCACGGAGGTGGTACTCGCCGACATCGAGACAGATCGTCCCACCGCCTGCGCGCGTCACCTCATCGATCGCGGCCTGCAGCGACGGACGCTGGTTCGCGTGCTGCGCAGGTGATACGCAGACCGTGCACGCGCAGCCGGTCTCTGCCGCCGCCTCGGGTGGCCATAAGGTTCGACAATCAGCGGCGGTCGCCGGAAAGGTGACGACGGCGAGCCTGCAGTAGTGCCGGTGAATGCCTCGCGGCGGCGCTGTGGTGAGGGCCTCCACGGACGCCGTCGCAATCCGCGCAGCGACGGTCCAGTAGTCGCCCGTCCTGAACTCCCCATCAGGCGCTGACACGTCGAACATAGCCCATACGCCGTGTTCGAGCTGCACCTTCGTTCCGGTCGGGAGCACAGGGATCACGCCGGCGCTGCCAGCCGCGTCGAGTTGCACGACCGTCTTGCCGTCGATGTCGCGCACTCTGCCTTTCTGGTCCCACCTGCGGATACGCAGGCGGCGCGCTTCCGCCACATCGCCGTCAGCGAACTCCGCGGCAGGGAGCACCGAGTCGAGCTCGATGACCTGCGTTTCGTCGACAACGTCGTGCACGCGGCGAATCTCACCCGGACGCCCGGTCAGCTCGCGTACTTCGTCGATGATCTCCACCCAGTCGCCGACGCTGAACCGAAGAACGGCGTCGAGTCCGGTTCGCGCCACAGTGAGTCGCGGGCCTTTAATCGACAGCACGTTGGTGGCAACACTGCCGTTATCGCGCGACCATTTGAACGTCGCAGTTCCGACCTTTCCACCGTCGTGAATCTCGATCCGATACAACTGATTCTCGAGGCCTCGATACCCACCGCTCGACTCGAGCTCGCACGGGCTCTGAGGTTCAACCATGGCAACCGCACCGGTGGTGAGACGGCCGGCAGAGGGACGGGTCAGGGCAGTCCAGCCGGGAATCTGATCGTCCGGCGTTGCACAGGTCACACCGGCACCAACGTTCGGCAGCACGCGCACTTGCCACACGGTCTGGAGCGCAGTCACCGTATCGAGTCCAATTGCGGATTCGAGGAGGGCCGGGCGTTCAAGATAGGTGAGCTCACGTTCATGTACGACCAGGTACACCAGATGCGGCCCGCCCTCGCCCGGAGGCCGAGCCGTATTCATCGCATCGGGGAGGTACGGCTGATCGGCATACGCTAGCGCCGCGAGCCCGTGGTCTTCACAAAGCGCGGGATCGAACGCCAGGGGCGACGCGCCGTGGTTTTCTGCCAGCAGCCCGTCGACATAAATGCGACCCGGTCCGATAGTCAGTTCGGTGCCGACGATGTCGATCTTGAATCCCTCCGGCGTCTGCCTGGGAACGACGGCCCGTCCGAAGGTGTCCGTAGTCTGCGCGCGCGTGCGGCGATCGTAGATGCGAACGAGCTCATTCGCGTTCGCATCCAGCAGCACCTTGCCCTGCTGTTGCAGGATTCCGGAGAAATCGTTCCGGTGGTCGAATCGCTCGCGGCTGTAGTCGCCACTCATGAGGCCTTCCTTCGCTGCGGCTCAAGAGACGTAGAACAGACCGGCCTCGAGGCCGACCCGGAGGTATTCGTCGAGGCGAACGCGTAAGTTCGCCTCTCGTTGTGGTCCATACAGCTGATGAAACGCACCCATTTCCGACTCGTCGTCGGCGCCTGTGCGCAGGGTCATTGAACAGCGCTCGGCGAGTTGCGCGAACGAGGGGGTGCCGTAACGCGTCGCCGTGAAAACCGGCCGAATCTCCGCCACGGTGCCGGCCAGCAGCGTCGCGCGATCCGCCGCGCTGAGCGGCACTCCGGTGCTCCGCTCCGATTCGTCAATCCGCCTCGACAGCTCGAGGTCCGGCTGGCAACGATAGCGACGTGGCACCACGGACTCGAGTGGAAGAAATGAGTAGCGGATGCACCCGACTTGCCGGCGCGCCGCTTCGACACGACCCGTGAAGATGCTGTTGCTGCCTTGGAGGCTCTTCGACGTCATGGATCCAAAAACCGTGCTGGCCTCCACACTGACATCTGCCCCCGGCGCTGAGAGCACGAGCGCAGCGTCGTCGGCGTCGATGCCGCTCGTCAGAATGCTGTTGCTGATGCGGACGGCGCCCGGGATGGGCGGACAAGTAATTGCGCCGCAGATGCTGCGATCGATTGAAATGGTCAGGGCGTCATTCCGCGTGTCGCGGGTCGCACCGGCGCGGACAACCATTGACTTCGCCGCCGGCAACACGGTGCTGTGAACGAGCTCCAGCTTTCCGAGATTCCCGCTTAGCACGGTCACGTCGCCTTCTATGAGGAGCCCGTTGAGGATCAACGTGCCAGGCGCGAGGTCGCCGGTCTGAGGCATGCCGACGACGGCGATGTCGCCCCTGAGGTGCGGTCGTATGTTCTCTGGTGACAAGTGGCCCATCACTCGTCGCGTCACGCCAGGCAGACCAGCGACGGGTTCCTCGGGCCAGTCGCCTGCGGCAATCAGCAGCCGGCTGCCAGCCGGAATTCTGATCCGCCGTGCCCCGGTGAGGTTCTCCTGGTAGGTGCGGCTGTCGAGGATCGCGATGATGCCCGCTGGCGGTTGTTCTGCTGCCGCCACTCGGTCGTTCCAGGCATCGATCGCCTCGCCCACCGTTGCGCATACTTCGCCAGCCATCGGCGGGACGTCGCGCGACACCGCTATCTGAAAGTCCACGCCGAGGAGTGAAGGAGCAACCGACTCGAGGCGATCGTACGGACCCGCGCCCATTTCGTGACTGAATCCATACGCGTAATTCACCGCGACCTGCTTGGCGGCATGTCCGGCGCGCAGCGTCACGCGCCCCAGCTGCGGATCGATCGCCACAGAGATCTGCTGGTCCGCCTTCGTGCCGTCTGGAAGCTTGTAGGTGCGCTTCGTCGGCGCAGGTTGCCACGCCTCGAGATTGCAGACAGCGATCTCCTCCGCCGGCACGCGGACACCGTCGATCTCCACGCCGAGTACCGGCTCGGACCCGACGTAGCGGCTTGTGTGAGCGGTGCCGGCCAGGTGAGCCACGCGATGGGATTCGAGCTCGTCGAACAGTGCACGGCGACGGATCACCCCCGGGACGTTCACTTCCTCCGCCAGGTGCGTGATCTCCTCCTCCACTTGTGGAACGTTGAAAAGGGGCGCGTCAAAGCCGAGCGGGCTGAATGTGAATCGACCTTTTGCGATCTTTCGCGCGTCCGCGTGCCGGATCGGATAGGCATGAAGACGCCACAGGAACAATCCGATGTTGGGAACGCCGTACCGTCCGGCGCGAGTCGGGATTCGTCGCACATCGATCGTATGCGCCGACGAATCGAACGCACCTGACGCGTGCCTCACCAACGCGCATGCTTCATGATCGCGGAGCCCCAGTGTTCCGCCTCGCGGTGGCGTGATCCGCGTGTGATTGACGTACTGGTTCCAGCCGACCCATTCGAAGAACTCGACGACGCGGGCATCCCAGCCCGTGACATCACGGGCGAGCTGCTCGAGCATCGACGCCGTGCCCTTGCGGCGGCGGTACTCGATGGTATGGGCGACTTCGGCCCGCGGACTCCCGATTCCCGGCGCAACACCGTGAAGCGACCGGTAGCCGACGAGATCGCCGATGTACGGCGAAACCCACTCGGCACAGGTTTCGATGAACTGATCGTCGTACAACTGCTCCAGGTTGTCCTCGAGGAATGAGACGGGCTCGCCGAGAACCTGAAACAGTTCCTCGAGCGGACGGCCCTGGGCGAGATCGCGGATGCGGTGAATGGCCGGGAGTAGTTCGTACAGTCTAGACGCCAGGCTCATGGCATCACATCCAGTTCAAGTGGATCCGCCGCGAGCGTAAGGAGCTCGGCGGCCAGAAGAGAACCGTCGGCCGCAACGGCGGGACCAGACGCCAGTAACCTCGACTCTGGTGACGGTGACATTTCCGTCCGGTACAACGCGTCCAGGTCGACCGCGACAACGCCCGCAACTGACTGGATGGCTGCCACGACTTCGCTGAGGGCGACGGGCTGGCCGAACGCACGGGCCGAAAATCCAAACTGCAGTCGCAACGAGCTCTCGATGGCGTTCAGAACCTTCGCGCTGATGAAGTCGGCGTCAATTTTCACCTTCGCGCGAATGCGGAAGAGCGCAGGCCGATAGGAAGCCACTCGCACGCGCGCGAACGGATCGCCGTACGTAGCCAGCGCCTCGAGCAAGTGCATGTAGGTGTCGCCGCCAGCGCGGATCTCTTCCCCGCTCGGGCCCGCAACCGTTACGAGAATCTGCCGTGTGTGCCCGGTCCACACCCACGCGGCCTGGGCCTTTGCCACGCCCGCAAACGCACGCGCGAAATCCTCGTAGTCACGGAGCGACACGACGCGATCGAGCGTCAACACTGTCAGGGGAGCGTTCTCGCGCGCATCTGCGAGCGTCTCGCGCGCGGCTGCTCCTTCGGCAGCAATCGGGTTCATCACGCCCTTCACACCCAACGGGCGCGTGAGAAGCAGCGAGAGCTGCCCCGCCTTGACCAGGCCGTCGAGTCCGATGCCCCTCCGGTACTTCGCTCGCACATTCTGGCGGCCAGTCGGGAGCCGTGCCCCGAGTCGGTTGTCTCCAAATTCGGCGCTGGTCGTGCCGTCATCTTCGATCCGGGTGACGAACACACGTTCGCTGCCGTCGTGGCCGTAGAGCGTGTCCACTTCATGCCAGCGCACGTCGTTCACTCGCATTTCGAGCGTCGACTCTGCGCCGGTCGGCCCTGAGCTCTTCGTGTAGGTAAGTGGCAGCTGCTTGAGGACGAATCGCTGGTGCTCCTGGCTGGCGTCGCCGCTGCCGAGTGGCTCTTCAACCGTCTGCCCGTGCGTGGCGAGGGCCACGTTGCCATAGATCACGACTGTCTGCCGGACGTAAGCGTTGGACAGCGGTGTGACCGTGATCGAGGTAAAGCCCTCGGCTTCGAGCGAGTGGCGCACGTCGACTACGCTCACGACCTCCGATTGGCGGACACCCCGCATGCGATCCAGCTCGCCCGACACGATCAGCTTCTGGCCGACGAACAAATTCTCGACAAACCCATCCAGGTCAATCGCGATCCCCGAGACCGGTACGAGGATCGGCACGCGCGCGAGCGGAAGCTCCTCGCTCTGCGCCAGAACGGTCGTTTCCCGGATGCCGAACTTGTCGAGGCCCGCGGCCGTGTTCAAAGTGAGCCGCGTGACCTTTCCGCTGATCGCAAAATCAGCACGCGATGTGTCGAACGCGTTGGCAACGCTGTATGCGGCATGCTGGGTACCGCTTTTGAGGACCGACCACGACTGACTGGTGATGGCGGGATAGCTCTGGTCGAGGAACACGACGGGGCTGTTGTTCGGCTCGAGACCATACGGATTCAGGACCCCTTCCGCCCAAGTGTCCTTGCGCCCTTTGTAGGCACCATCGAGTACCGACGGTCCATCGGGAGCCGGATTCCACTCCCCCACACGTTGGCTGACGGGCAGCGAATCCCAGCGCGGCGCGTTGTGGCCAAAGATTGCTGCCCGTGTCCGGAACACGTGCACGCTCGGCGCGGGCGGTCTCGCAGCGATCAGGTTCGCGAAGACATCTCCGGCGTTGAACCCTTCGATCACCGACGCGGCTAGCAGGTCGGCCGTCGTCAAGGTCTGATTCAGATGCCTCGTCGTTGCGACGCCAAGCACTCCGGCAGAGACGGCGAATTTTGAC
>JBPYFA010000300.1:0-18168 GCA_051986585.1 Vicinamibacterales bacterium
ATCGCCGTGTAGGCGCGATGCTGTTCGGGATCGTGCAGCTCTCGCCCGCGGTCGAGGATGCGGCTCGATCGCGCCATGTCCCCTTCAAACTCGAGGCAGACGCCGAGCAGGTGGTGCGCCGCCATCAGGAACGCCGGATTGCCTGTTCGCTCGGCTTCCGCCATCAGGTCGTCGGCACGGGCGCGGTACTCGCGGAGATCGCCCTTGATCGCGTGAAACAGCGTGACCGACCAGAGCACCGGGAACAACTCCGGGGCGTCCCCAAGCTGATGGCACAACTCGCGCGCGCGAGCGAACACGGGCTCGATCTCAGGACTGGCCCAACCCTTCGCCATTCTCAATGCCAGGCCCTTGACCATCTGCAGCCCCAACTCATGCTGGATGCGCTCCGGGCCCTCCGGCATTCCACGCAGCACGGTGAGTCCTCGCTCGGCCAGCGACAGCGCCTCACGGAACGCGAACAGGCCGACTGCATGACGGGCACCGTCGAGGAAATATCGAGCGCTCTGGCCGAATTCACGCGCCACCTCGAACAGCGCACCGAGACGCCCCGCGATGCTCGCATGTTCGTCGCGGTAGTGCGCCACGAGCGATCGCGCGACCCGTCCGCTGAGCATGGCGCGGCGCGTCGGCTGGAGCGATCCGTAGAGCGCGTTCTGATAGAGCACGTGGACGAATTGATACTGGAGCGACAGCGCCAGATCCGGAAATTCGTGCTCCTTGATGCGTTTGACGAACACGTGCACCTGTTCGAGCGCGTCGAGTCTCTCCTCGACCTCAGCGGGATCCATCTCGACCGCTTCAGCCACCACGGTTGAATCGAACTCGTGTCCCTGAACGCTCGCCGCGACCAGCAGCTTTCGGTCGGTCTCGTCCAGGCGTTCGATCTTCCTCGCGATCATGCTGCGGATCGAGGCCGGCAGTTCGCGGAACGCATCGGATTCGCTGCGCGCGAGCACCCAGCCATTGTCGTGTTCGACGATGGCGCCCGAGTCACGCAAGTAGCGAACGACATCCGCCATGAAGAGAGGGCTGCCTTCAGTCTTGGTGTGAATCTGTTCGGCAAGCGAGTTGGGAAAACGATGTTGCGGAAACATCACGGCGAGGTAGCGTTCCACATCGCGGCGATCGAGAAACCCGAGCGGAATCTCGTCGAGCGCGCCATGCGCGGCAAGCTCGTCGCGAATGCCGAGAAACGGATGCTGTGCCAGCGTCATGTCGGCGGGTCGATAGGTGGCAAGTATGAGCAGGCGCATCTGGTCGAACCGGCCGGCCAGGTAGTTGAGCATGTCGATCGTGGAAACGTCCGCCCAGTGCAGATCGTCAAGAAACAGCACGAACGGCCGCTGTCTCGACGCCTCCTGCAGGAGGGTACCAAGCTCCCGCTTCATCCGCTCCTGCGAGACCGCCTGCGCTTCCTCCCGCATCCGCGCGATGGAGTCCTGGCTCGCTGCGACGTGCGCGACCTGCACGTACCACGTTGGCGCGACGGTCTTGATCAGGGTATGCACCGAACTCCACGAGGACCGATGCAGCAGGTTCTCCAGCGCCTCGAGCATCGGGAGATAGGCCTCGGCACCGGCGAGCCGCTCCGAACAGCGGCCGCGAACGACGAACGGCCGCTCGGGCAGCACCGCGAGCTCCGCGAGGAAGTCTTCGATCAGGATCGTCTTGCCAATGCCCGGCTCACCCAGCACCGTCAGAATCCGTCCGCGCCCCTCGCGCACCTGGTTGTAGACCGTGCGCATTCTCTCGCGCTCGGCTTCCCGGCCCACGGTGCGGCGCGCCTCGATCACCGGACTACGCGCCGGCGAGGTCGTGCGCGGGTCGCCCACGGCCAGCGCGCGCAACTGCTCCTCGACCTCGACGGCTGTCGGCCTGGCGTCGGGATTCTTGGCGAGCATCTGCTGGACGAGATCGTCAAACCCGGAAGGGATCGACGGCTTGAGTCGACACAAACTGACCGGCTGTTCGAGCAGGATTGCGGCCAGCACCGCGGGCATCGACGGTGCAACGAACGGACGCTGACCTGCTGCCATCTCGTACAGCGTGATCCCGAGCGCGAATATGTCCGCTGGTGCGCCCGCTGGCTCACCTCGTGCCTGTTCGGGCGACATGTAGGCCGTCGTGCCGAGTAGCACTCCAGGAGTCGTCTCCGCGGCGTGCGTCGTCATGTTCGGCGTTCCGACTTCAGAGACGCGCGCGAGGCCGAAGTCGAGCACTTTGGCGTAGCCATCGGCGCGAATCATCACGTTCTCGGGTTTGATGTCGCGATGCACGATCCCCGCCGCGTGAGCCGCGGCCAGTGCCCGCGCAACCTGGCGTCCGATATCAATGACCGATTCGACAGAAATGTCGGCTGCCATCTTCGCGCGCAGGGTCTCGCCGTTGATGAACTCCTGGACGATGAAGTGGCGTCCTTCGGGCGTCTCGCCGATGTCGTGGACGACGACGATGTTGGGGTGATTGAGAGCGGAGGCGGCGCGCGCTTCGCGGAGGAATCGATGGACCAGGACTCCAGCCTCGCCCGCAGTCTCGCGCATCAACTTGATCGCGACAGGACGCTGCAGGCGCGCATCGAAGGCCCGATACACTTCGCCCATGCCGCCGCGGCCGATCATCTCTTCCAGCCGATAGTGCTGGATCGTCGTGAGGGACATTAACCGTTGAGGAGAGCGTCGACTGAGCGTCGGTCAGTTGGGAGGCTCAGCGTATTATAATCGGGTAATCCAGAAAGAGTCCCCAGGTTTTCTCGTCCGGACCGGCGCAAACATTGCGGCCGTTGCCTCCGTCTTGATCGGCAAAGCGACAATCGCCATGGGCTTGCGCCGCGCGCCCGAAGGCTGGCGTCGCACCGTCGGCGTCCTGCTGCGATCGGAATCGACTCGCTTCACGCTGTCGGCGTTCGGCCTTCGAGTGCCGGACTGCGATTCGGCGCACCCGCAATCGCTCGAGACGAGAACTGCCCGCGGGCTGCTGTCGTTTCTCGCGCGTGAACCGGACGCCCATTTCTCGCTCGACTGGCGCAGGCCCGTCACCATCAGACGGCGAATCGCTTTCGTCGATATCGTCGTGCTCGACTTTGCTGCCGATGGATCACTGCGCTCGATCCATCCGCATCTCGCCGTGGGTGGCCCTCCGGCGCCCTCGCACGACGCACAGGAACGCGTGCACGGTGCAGTCGTGGCCGCGTATAACCGGACGTCGCAGCTTCCAGAGGTCGAGCGGCCGCGCCGCCTCTGGAATGAGCTCCACGCCGCAATCACGGATAGTGCTGCCCTCGAGTATGCGCGCCGTGTCGTATCGGCTTGCTCTCTTTCGTTTGAACCGCGCGATCTGTCCACGCCGGCCGAACGATTCTTTCCGCCATCGTTCGCGACGCGCCGCACACTCGGATTCGGATATATGTCGTGGGTGGCCCGCACCAACGCGAATGTCGACGCTGTCGACTTCTGGGTCAATGTCCATCATGTCGGGCTCGACGGCGTCCCCGTGCAGGATCTGCTGCAACGGCTGGAGCAGGCATGGGGGACGGCAGAAACGGTGTCGTTTCCCCCTGCCGCTCAGGGGCGTGCCTTCGTCGAGGCGCACGCCTGTCACGCGCCGGGGGAGCGCGAGGTCGATCAACTGCTCACGTTCGTCGATCTGTCACCGGTGTTCACGCTACGCCGGGTGCTGAATACGCGCCACGCAGGAGAGATTGGCGGAGAGATTACCATCGGCACGTTGCTCGCGTGGCTTCTCGCACGGGAACCGGAGTTCAAGGGGGTCCGGATTGCCTCGACCGTCGATGTCGCGGCGTCTGGCGGATACGAGCGGGACGTCGACGTCGTGTCGCTCCGCCCCTCGGACTACGAGCGGGGGGAAGATCCCTGGGGAGGGTTCACCGATTTTGCACGCGAATTCAACCGCCTGATTGCAGCGGCGCGCGCGCGCACGAGCCCGGTCCGGGCCGGGATGCAGACGGCAGGGCTGCTTCCGGCATGGGCGCATGCGACGGCGGTGCGTGCCAACCCTGCATCGCTCGACGATACGTTTGGCACGCTGTGCGTGACGATCGTGCGCGACGCCCGGATATTTATCGCGCCGATGACCGATTTGGGCCTCGGCCATGGATTCTTCGCGATTGGCAGCGCCAGCCTCCGTGCGTCCGACGGCACGCGCGTCGCGGCGATCTCGATCAAGGGAGACGCCGGGCGGATCGCGGACCATCCCGCGATTCTGCAGCGGGTCGTCGATCTGTGCAGTCGTCTGCAGGACGAGGCGGCCGCTAATGAGGTGGCTGTTCCCTAATCAAGGACCGCTCACGTGAGGAAAGCGCGCCTGCCGGGCCGGGACGGTAGAACCTGCGTTCGCCAACTTCCGTCTATCTCGCCTGTGCGCTCGCTCAAGAGGCTGGCACTCATTGTCATCGTCGCCGCCGCGGCGGACGTAACGATCTCGAGCTTCCCGCTATCTTCCTCTCCCCGGCAGACCGATCGAGCGCAGCTCGTCCAAGCCGCCGTTCCGATTGATTTCGGCGCTCCCTACGCCAGGAGTTCATTTGGCTTCCTGAACGAAGCCGTTGGAGACGCTTCGATCGTCGAACTCGGGGAGTCGATTCATGTCACGGCTGAGTTTCCACGCGCGCGACTTCGGTTGGTTCAATACCTTCACGAAGCCCTCGGCTTTGACGTTCTCGCGCTCGAAGGTTCGCTGACTCAGGCCTGGCTCGCGCAGGAGTATCTCTATCGATCGACCGACCCGGTTGCACGCCGCGTCGAACGGGCACAGCAACTCGCGTGGTTCAAGCTCTGGAACACCGCCGAGATGCGGGAACTGATGGCGTATGTCGACGCATCTCGCGACACAGCCGCGCCACTGTATCTCTCGAGTTTCGACGTGCAGACTGGCGCGTCAGCCGAGTTTGGCATGACCCGCTCGGTGCTCGAAGCGCTGTTCGATGCGTTCGAAGCTTTTGGGCCCCCTCCGCCAGACCTCGCGGTCACGAGACGCGAACTCTCGGCCGCCCTTGCGCCCATCGTCGAGTGCTCGATTGGCAGTTCGGTTGGCCTTGGTGCAGCCAAACAGCCGGCGCTGACCGCGATCGATGCGCTTCAGCGATGGATCGAGTACATCGCTCCCGCCGTGAAGCGCGAGCGGCCATCCGTGCACCTGGCCACGCTTCGGATGATTCCGGACAACCTGCGAGACCACGTCGTCTTGTGCGAACACGCATCGACCTGGCAGATGACACGCGACGAGCTGAACGCGGAGAACGCATTGTTCCTGCGCGACGCGGTTTCCGCGAGTCATAAGATCGTTCTGTGGGCCCACCACAGCCACGTGTCCTACAACTCGTTCGGCGACCGAATTCCGTCAATGGGGCAACACATCCGCGAGAGGATTGGACGATCGGTCTACAGCATCGGCCTGTTCGCGGGCGGCGGACGATTTCTGGACGTCGCGCCGCTCTCGGTTCATCGTCTACCGTCAATCAACAAGGTCGGAGTAGAGCGGCTGTTGGCCTCGGTAAGCGTACGCTCGTATTTCATCGACCTCTCCACGCTGCCGACCAATGACGCGTCCGCGGGATGGCTTGTGCCTCAACGGTCACGAATGGAAGGGCGATGGACCCGGTCGACGGTCCTGGCACGCGATTTTGACGCCGCTATCTATCTTCAGAATGTGAGCCCCGGCACGGGCATGATGGCGGATGGGCCGATGCGCGTGCTTCGGGTATTCGGCTTCTTCGTCGATCACATCGCCGGTACGGCGATCGTGCTGACCACGTGCGCGGTTCTGCTGACGATGAAGGTGCTGCGATTCATTCGACGTCGGCGCACCCCTGGCACCCCTGGCACCCCTGGCACCCCCGGCACCCCCGGCACCCAAGAAACCGCGTGACGTCTCTCGTTACTCGTTTTCGATTTCTCTTGTGAAGGAGAAAACGATGTCAAGAGTCACAACGTTGAAAGCCGTCAAGAAGCTGCTGTTCCCCAGCGTATTCGCGATCGCGCTCGCCTCGCTGATCTTCCAGGTCTCAGAGGCTTCGGCGGCGCCGCCGACGTGGTCGATCGCGGCCCACTTCGCGTACGAGGACGGCTTCGAATATGACTACATATTCGCGAGGGGCGTCACGACGGAAGACATGTCGAGGATGCTGGCAGAATGCGGGCAGTCGCACTGGACCGGGTCCGTGGTGCGCTATCACTGCTTTCCCATACCGGAATGAGGGTCGCTGATTCCTGAATCCTGGACTCGCAGCATGCTGGCGCGCGTCCGGGATTCAGAGATCGTACTTCCGTCACATCTTTACGAGAGCCGTCGCGCACGGCGCTGTCGGCGCGCGAAAGCGGGGCTTCACGACCGCGGTCGCTTGCGGAGCAACCTTCTTGTAGCGGCCGTATCCTTCCTGAACCCACCCTCCCTTGGCTGCTGGCGCAGCCGGCAACGAAGGAGCAGCGGGAAGCCCTCGCAGCAACGAAATCGCATACAACACTCGTGCGATTCGGCCGTTTCCGTCGGGGTATCCGTGGGCGCGTATGGCGGTGGCCATCAGATAGAGGGCCTTCCCGATTGAATCCGGGGCGCCCAACTTCATCGTGACCGCATTCTCCAACTTCACGTGGCCGAGTTTGTCGCACAGGAGTGCAATGGCCGGGTTTTCGTTGATCTGCCGGACGGTGGGATTTGGCGAGGGAATCAGTGTTCGCCACAGACGATCGACCTGGTCGATCGAAAGCGGACGCTTCGAGGTCAGTTCGGTCTCGATAATGGCTCGGATCCCTGGTGCACCGCCGCTCCCCTTGATGGTGTTCGAGCTCGAGCAGACCCATTTCGCAGCCAGCGTCAAGTCGTCGTCACCATCGCCCGCGCCGTAAGACGACGGCTGCGCCACGTTCTTATCGTCGTCGAGCAGCGTCTCGAGTTCTCCCGCTTTGTGTAAACCCGCGAGCGCACCGATGCGGCCTCTGCAAGGCTCCGCCTTGAGGATTTCTGCATTGAGAATTCTTTCGAATTGCTGGACGACCACCTTCTTGTCTTGACTACCGTCAAACCACTTCTTGCGTTCGCCGTAGTATCGCGCGGTGTCGTCTACGATCTGCTGGGCGATGCCGGGGTGCTGGGTCTCGGAGGAGAGCTGCTGTATCACAGACGGGCTCACGGCGGCCTTCAACTCGTCGACAGTGATCTTCTGCGGCATGGTTTTCCCTTCGTCCAGTTGCCGTCCAGCGTGCAAGCCCCGACGCTGCCCGCGGTCCCTATGGTGATGGTGCGGCTTAGGCTAGCACAGGTATGACAATTCCCTCTGTTTGCGCATCCGCCTGACGCGCTAATATCGCCAGGCCCGGAAGGAGTTCGCATGCGCACGCGTCACTTGGTCGCCCTCACGCTTCTGTTGCTCGTTACCCTGCCTCGCGCGGCAGAGAAGCGGTTCATCACCGAAAAAGATCTGCTGAAGTTCACCTGGATTGCGGACCCGCAGATTGCACCTGACGGCTCGAATGTCGCGTTCGTACGGGTGACGGCCAACGAGAAAGAGAACCGATACGAGACCTCCCTGTTCACGGTCGCCACCAGCGGCACCGAGCCGCCGCGGCGATTGACATCAAACGTACGAGACACGACGCCACGCTGGTCGCCTGACGGCCGGCGAGTGGCATTCGTGCGTTCGGTCGAGAAAGATGGCAAGCCCCAGCCCGGACAGGTCTACGTGCTCGACATGAGCGGAGGAGAGGCGTACCCGCTCACTCAAGACACGAAGGGCGTGAGCTCGATCGAGTGGTCACCCGATGGAAAGACCGTGGCGTTCACGGCGCCGGTCGGGGGCGATGAGCCGGATAAGAAAGACGGGAAGGAACAGGAGCCGAAAAGCGACGTCCAGGTGATCACACGCGCGGTGTACCGGTCGAACGGCAATCCCACCTACGTCGATGCGGCGCGGCACACACACATCTTCACGGTGGCCGCGACGAACGGCGCCGACAAGCCGCAGACGAAACAGGTCACCGACGGCGAGTACGACGAGCGCGAAATCGAGTGGGCGCCGGACGGTTCGAAGATCTACTTCGTCTCCACCCGCGTGCTCGAGGCCTATTACGAGCCTGCCGACTCCGATCTGTATAGCGTTCCGGCTGCCGGTGGAACAATCACGAAGGTCGCAAGCATCGACGGCACCATCAACGCGCCACGCCTCTCGCCTGACGGACGCCGGATCGCGTTTGTCGGATCCCCGAACGGCAACCCACTTCGTTCGTATAGCCAGCCAGATCTGTTCGTCGTCGACGCGGCACCGGGCAGCACGCCGCGCAATCTGACCGAAGCGTACGACTTCGACATCGCCAGCGGGATCGGCGGAGATCAGGCACCGCCACGAGGTGGCGCTGGCCACAGCATCGTCTGGTCGAAGGATGCCGCGTCGCTCATCGTCATCTCGGCCGAACACGGCAGCGCCAACCTGAAGCGCGTCACGATCGCGACCGGTAAAGTCGACGCGGTGACGGACGGAAAGCATGCGGTTGGCGCGTTTACCGCTACGCCGGACGGCTCGACGATCGCGGCCACGATTTCAACTCAGACCAACATCGCCGATCTCTTCATGATCGCCGCGAAGCCTCGCCAGATTACACACGTCAACCAGGAGTTGTTCAGCGATATCCAGCAGAGCGAGCCCGAGGAGATTTGGTACAAGAGCTTCGATGGCCGGAACATTCAGGGCTGGATTCTCAAGCCACCAGATTTTGATTCCGGGAAGAAGTATCCGCTGATCCTGGAGATCCACGGCGGACCGCATGCAGCGTACGGCGATGTCTACACGCACGAGTTCCAATGGATGGCGGCGAAGGGCTACGTCGTCCTGTTCACAAATCCCCGCGGTAGCACGTCGTACGGGCAGGAGTTCGGCAACGTCATCCAGTATCACTATCCCGGTGACGACTACAAAGATTTGATGGCCGGCGTCGACGAACTCGTGAAGAGAGGTTACGTCGATGCAAGTCGCATGGGCGTGACCGGCGGCAGCGGCGGCGGCCTGCTCACGAACTGGACGATCACCCAGACGCAACGGTTCAAAGCTGCCGTGGCACAGCGTGATATTGCCGACTGGTACGGCTTCTGGTTCACCGCCGACTTCTGGCTCTCGAAGCCGACCTGGTTCCACAAAGCACCATGGGAAGATCCTCAGGACTTTGCCGCTCGATCACCCATCACCCACGTCGCGAACGTGACGACGCCGACGATGTTCGTACTCGGCGACCAGGATTACCGGACGCCGCCAGCTGACGGCGGAGAGATGATGTTCCGGGCGCTGAAGTACCGAAAGATCCCGACCGTGATGGTACGCTTTCCTCGCGAGAGCCACGAACTCTCGCGCTCGGGCGAGCCGAAGCATCGCGTCGAACGCCTCCAGCACATCGTCGGCTGGATGGATCAGTGGCTGCAGGGGAAGAAGAATTTGGTTTACTCGACTAACTAGGGTGCCAGGGGTGCCACGGGTGCCAAGGGTGCCAGGGGTGCCAGGGGGTGCCAAGGGTGCCAGGGGGTGCCAAGGGTGCCAAGGGTGCCAGGGGTGCTGGGAGCGCCAGGCGTGCTAGAAGTGCCAAGAGTACCAGGAGCGCGTCACGCCAGCTGGAAGCTGGGAACTGGAAGCTGGAAACTGGCAGCTGGTAGCTGGGACCTACTCCTGCCGCAACGCCGCCATCGGGTCGACGCGAGAGGCGCGCCAGCCCGGTATCCAGCAGGCGATCAGCGAAGCGGTCGCGAGCACGGCGACGACGCCGGCGTAGGTCATCGGATCAGTCGACCGGACACCGAAGAGCACACTCTGCAGCGCCCGGCCCGACAACAGACTGAGTGCCGATCCGATCACCAGACCTGCCACCGTCAACCGTAGTCCTTCCCGAATAACCGACCGGAGGATCTGCCTGGCGGAGGCGCCGAGCGCCATCCTGACGCCGAAGTCTCGCGTGCGCCGCTTCATGGTAAACGCGAGGACGGCGTACTGGCCCAGCATGGCAATCAGGAGCGACGCAGCCGCGAAGAGCGAGAGCATGGTGGTCATGATCCGTACGACTGACGTAATCTCGGCGAGCTGCGTCTGCATGGTGCGCATGTAGACGATCGGTGCGCGCGAGTCGACCTCGGCCAACGCGCGGCCGACGGCAGGCGCCACGGTGTCGACAGGCCCGCTGTAGCGCACGTAGAAGGTTGTCTCCCCGCCTGCGCGTTCATCGGCTCGCCGCGGCAGAAAGATGAAATACGGACGTTCCTCACGGCGAAAGCCGCTGTAGAAAGCGTTGGGCGCGATGCCGACGACTTCGACGGGCTGACGCTGCGTACCGACGAGCAACGTCCGTCCGACCGCCGTCTCACCGGGCCACAAAGTCTGTGCGAGGTTCTCGTTGATGACAGCAGCCGTAGTGATTCGACTGCGATCGTCTCTGGTCAGTTCGCGCCCGAACCTCGGCGTCACGCCGAGCACCTGCAGATACTCAGGCCCGACGGTGTTGCGCTCGACGACGATGGGCTGCTGCGCACCGGCGATGCGGACCGGCTCGGTGGACCAGTACTCCTTGGGTGGGACGCGTGCGTCGCTGACGCTGGTGACGCCGGACTCGCCGGCGAGCCGGTCGCGCATCCGGTCGATCAAAGTCGAGCGTGCGCCTTCAGGAACGCCTTCCGAATTGATGGTCACGAGCAGAATCGCTGCGGGATTGAAACCGAGATCGAGCGAGTTGACGAGCGACAGCGATCGGTACGCAAGGCCGGCGCTGGCGAGGAGCAGCACCGCGAACGCGAGCTGCAAGACGACGAGTCCGTTGGCGAGTCGCGACCGTCCTTGAACGACCCCTTGTTCGCCAGCCTTGAGAAATGGCAGCAAGTCCTGGCGCCAGGTTCGGATCGCAGGCCCAATCGTGAACGCGATCGTGCCGGCTGCGGCAAGCGCCATGGCGTATGCGACCACCTTCCAGTCCGGCGTGAAGTCGAGGGTCATCGGCGCGCCGTTCGCCGGTGGAAGCAGGGCCGCGACCACCCGGCCGAGGCCCCAGGCGAAGAGACACGCAAGCCCCCATGCACCGGTCGCGATCGCGATGCCCTCGGCAAGCACCAGGCGGACGACACGCAGGCGCGAGGCGCCGAAAGACTGACGGACGGCCATCTCCCGCTGCCGCACCACCGCGCGCGCGAGCATCAGGTTGGCGACGTTGGCGCAGACAATGAACAGCGTGAGCGCCGTGATGATCTGGAAGATGGCCAGAAACTGCATACCGCGCTGCGCGAGCATGCTGTCGCCAGCCGCGGTGACCGAGTACGGATACGGAACGATGGTCTTGGCCTTATTCGATTCGGGATACGCCGACTCCAGCCGTGCCGCGATCGTGGCAAGCTCCGATCGTGCGTCGCTGATGGAGGCGCCTGGCGCGAGACGACCCAGCATCGCGATTGCTCCCCATGTCCGGTCCTGGAGCCCACGGCCAGCGCCACGAACGCGGGCGTACGCGACGATCGGCACCCATACATCCGATCGCTCGGCGAGCCAGACTCCCTGAAAGCCGGAGGGCGCGACGCCGACGATGGTTGCCGGTTGCCCGTTCAGCACAATCGCCTGGCCGATCACGTCGTCGCGCTGCTCAAAGTGCTCACTCCAGATGCGATGGCTGATCACAGCGGTCAGCGCGGAGCCGCGGCCCTCGTCGTCGGTAAAGGCGCGTCCGCGCACGAGCCCAAGCCCAAGCGTGTCGAAGTAGTTGGGTGAAACTGCGGCGCCGTGAATGGCGTAGCTGCCATCGCGAGCGGTCAGGGTGAATCGCTCGAATTGAAACCCGAGGAGTGGACGCAGGGTGCGGGACTGGGCGGCGACATCGACGTAATTGGCGTAGCTCTCGACCGGGTGAACGGGCTGGCGATCGACCGCCCAACCGAGTGAGACGAGGCCACGCGCGGTAATCGACGGTGCGGGCTTGGTCAACAGCCCATGGACGATCGAGAAGATGGTCGTGTTACCGCCGATGACCAGTGCGATCAGCGCCATCGCCGTCAGGCTGATTCCGGGCGAGCGGGTCAGAATCTGAAACCCGGATCGAATGTCCGCGAGCAGCTGCTCGATCGCCGTCCATGTCCAGACGCTGCGCACATCCTCGTGCTTCACCCGGAGGTTGCCGAATTCGAGCAACGCCGAGCGGCGGGCCTCGTCCGGGCTCTGGCCGCGGGCGATGCGATCCTCGATCGCCAGCGTCAGGTGAGTGCGCAGCTCCTCGTCGATCTCGGCATCGGTGACGTGGCGTCTGAAGCGCGGCATAGGATGTAGACGTTCTACATCGTTAGACCGGTTTTGTCCAGTTCTAACTTCGATCATCGGTGATCAGTGACATGGGTGTAGACATTCTCCATCCACGGGTGTAGGCTGCCTACATACATGGGCAAACGCGAACGCTATCAGAACCGGATCGAATTACTTCAAGGTACGCTCGACTTGCTGATTCTGCAGACGCTTCAGTGGGGGCCACAGCACGGCTACGGCATCGCCCAGGCGATTCAGGCTGGATCGAGCGACGTGCTGCAGGTCGACACCGGCTCGCTCTACCCGGCGTTGCATCGGCTCGAGAAGCAGGGATGGATCTCGGCGACGTGGAAGCTGTCGGCGAACAAGCAGCGCACGCGCGTCTATCGGCTGACGGCCGCCGGCCGCCGGCAGCTGGTCTCGGAGCGGTCTCGCTGGCAGACGATGGTCGACGCCATGGCCGGCATTCTATCGAAGCCGAAGACGAGCGAATCATGACCAACCGCGATGCCGAGCTCAAAGACGAACTGAAGGCACATCTCGAGATGGCGATCGCGGATCGCGTGGCCGCCGGCGAGTCGCCGGAGCATGCGGCTGCCGCGGCGCGCCGCCAATTGGGCAACCTGTCGCAAATCCAGGAAGCGACGCACGACGTGTGGGGCCGCCGCTGGCTCGAGCACCTTGCCCAGGACGTGCGCTATGCGATGCGAGTGTTCCGTCGCAATCCGGGCTTTGCTGTCGTTGCTATCCTCTCCCTGACCTTCGGCATCGGCGCAAATACCGCGCTGTTCGAGGTTGTCGATGCCGTGCGCCTGCGTCCGTTGCCGATCGCGGATCCCGGTTACCTGGTCGAAGTGCGACTCGCGTCCCTCGACGGTGCCCGCGGCTCGTTCCAGACACCACATGTATCGATGACGCAACCGATCTGGCGCGAACTGCAGGCGCGGCAGCAGGCATTCAACCTGTTCGCCTGGTCGCGCGCGAACTTCAATCTCGCGAACGGCGGGGAAGTTCGACGGGCCGACGGGCTCTGGGTGAGCGGTGAGTTCTTCAACCTCCTCGGATTGCGCCCGGCTCAGGGACGGCTGCTGTCGTCCGAAGACGATCTCCCAGGCTGTGCACCTCGTGCGGTACTCGGCTACGGGTTCTGGCAGCGCGCCTACGGAGGTGACAGCTCGATCGTCGGTCGCACGATCAATTTGCGCAATCGTCCGATCGAGATCATCGGCGTCTCGGCGCCCGAATTTCACGGCCTCGAGGTCGGCCGCTCGTTCGATGTGGCGTTGCCGCTTTGCGCGGAGGCCGTCCTCAGCCTCAACGGGAAGGGCCGCTCCGAATCCGGCACGACCTGGTGGTTGATGGCGTTCGGCCGCCTCAAGCCGGGGTGGACGCTCGATCGCGCGACCTCGCATCTCACCGCAATTTCTCCGGACCTTTTTCGTTCGACGTTGCCCGCCGGCTATCCCGCGGTCAGCGTCAACAAGTATCTGGCGATGAAATTCATCGCGGTCCCGGGTGGCCATGGCCTCTCGCAACTGCGTGAGGCGTACGCGTCGCCGCTCTGGCTGCTGCTGGGCATTGCGGGCCTGGTTCTCGTGATCGCGTGCGCCAATCTCGCGAACTTGCTGCTGGCGCGCGCCACCGCGCGCGAACGTGAGATTTCGGTGCGTCTGGGCCTCGGCGCATCGCGCGGACGGGTCGTTCGCCAGCTGCTGACGGAGAGCCTTCTGCTGGTCACGATCGGCACCGCCGGCGCAGTCGCGCTGGCTGGTGCGATGGGACGCTGGCTGGTCACGGCACTCCAGACGACCGGCAGCACGATCACGCTGCCGCTGATGGTCGACTGGCGCGTCCTTGGATTTGCTGCGCTCTTGGCCGTCGCCACGTGTTTGTTGTTCGGTCTGGCTCCTGCGATTCGCGCGACGCGTGTCTCCGCAGCGAGCGTGATGCGTGCGACGAGTCGCGGCGCATCCGCCGGGAAGGAGTCGGTCGCGCTTCGCCGCGGTCTCGTCGTCGTTCAGATTGCCCTCTCGGTGTCGTTGCTCTTCGGATCGCTGCTCTTCACGCGCACGCTGCGCAACGTGCTCAACGTCGACCCTGGCTTCCGGGCGGAAGGTTTATTGGTCGCCGACATCGATTCGGCCCCCATGCGGCTGCCGACCGAAGCACTCGACGCCCACCAGAAATTGATTCTAGAGCGCGTGCGCGCAATTCCGGGCGTGCAGGGCGCGGCGCCGGTCGCCGTCGTGCCGATCAGCGGCGACTCCGGCGGGAACGACGTCTGGCCCGAGGCCAACAGCAGCGCAAAGTTCAATACGCTGGTGAACTTTGTCGGTAGCGGCTACTTCCAGATGCTGGGAATTCCGTTGGTTTCCGGCCGCGATGTCGACTCTCGCGACACGCGCGACGCGACGCCGGTCGTGGTCGTGAACGAAGCATTCGCGGCACATCTCGGCGGCGCGGTTGCTGCGGTGGGGCAGCGTATCACGCGTGA
Source organism: Vicinamibacterales bacterium (assembly GCA_051986585.1). Classification (GTDB taxonomy): domain Bacteria; phylum Acidobacteriota; class Vicinamibacteria; order Vicinamibacterales; family 2-12-FULL-66-21; genus JALZOC01. The sequence goes on from JBPYFA010000300.1 coordinate 14,757, forward strand.
GCCGACTCCGAGGCACCCGGCGAAGTCGTACGAAGTCGTCGGCGTGGTGAAGAACTCTGCTTATGCGGCGCTTAAAGACGATCCCTACCCGACTATGTACTACGCCGACTCGCAGGATGACCCGCAGGCCGACACTCAGCTGATGCTTCGCTCGTCCTTGCCGCCAACGGCCACGACATCGGCGATTACCGCGGCGTTGGCGACCATCGATCCGCGCATCACGGTTGGCTATACGGTTGTCCCGACGATGATCCGGGACACGCTGGTGCAGGAGCGGCTGCTCGCGGCATTGTCGGCCGGGTTCGGTGCGCTCGCCGCGGTGTTGACGATGGTCGGGCTTTACGGGTTGGTCGCGTACTCGGTGACACGGCGCTCCACAGAGATCGGCGTACGGATAGCGCTCGGTGCACGCGGCCGCGACATTCTTCGTCTTATCCTCCGCGAGACGGCAATCCTTCTGATGATCGGCGTTGGTGCCGGTGCGGCGCTCGCGATCGCCGGTGGACAGACGGCATCGTCGCTCCTTTTCCGTGTGCGTTCGAACGATCCGACCACGCTGATCGCGTCGATCGCCGTGCTCGCCGTCGTCGCGCTCGCGGCCAGTTATCTGCCGGCGAGTCGCGCGGCCCGAATCGACCCGGCCGTGGCCCTGCGGGCAGAGTAGGGCAAGAACCCCCTGGCGTGCGTCGCCCCAGATTCTTCGCTCAGTAAAGCCTTGAACGGTGGACTGTTGGAGATTTTCTCCGCTGTTCCTTGTCGCAGGCAGGGACGGGGCGCGGGTGCGCCAATCGGCACACGCATGTGCTGACCCGCGCAGCCGTCAGTTCTCCCTCTTCATCGGAACACCGCTTGCACCGCTCGCGGATCGTCACGCGGGCTCCAACGAACTGCTCCACCAAAAGGCAGGCTGGCTGGCCGTTCACTGCGCAGAAGTTGAAAAACGGCTGACACATCTGTCAGAGGACTCCCACCATGGCACTGTTCCGGAAGCTGATGAACGGGGGCGACACGGCGGTCGCCGAAGATCTCGACGCCCAGATCGCGCGCGCACAGGATGTGCGGGGTGCGCTGGAGGCCCTCGTCACCATCGCCCAGGCGCACATCGATCAGATGCCTCGAGTCAATGCGTCGCTCGAGGAGAACGATCGGCGGGCGACCGACATTGCCCAGCGGCTCGAGAGCCTTGCCGCGCGCGTCGACGATCTGGAGAACGTTCGTCGGCAAACGCAAGCCGTGGAATCGCGCGTCGTCACGCTGGAGGAGCGGGTCCAGCAGGCGCTCGCGCGCGAAGCGCAGGTCGAAGAACATCGCGCGGGGATGGAGCAGCTGGTGTCGCTGAGCAAGGGTGCCACCGACAGCCTCGCAGGGCTGAAGCAGGAACGGATTGCCTTTCAGGAGCTCGAGGAACGGTTGCCGCGGCTCAGGAAGGAATTCCAGCCCCTGTTTGATCAGCAGGCCGGGCTGAAGGGCGACCTCGACCAGCTTCGAACCGGGATTGCCACGCTTGCCCAGGATGCCGAAACCGGTCGCGATGCCGCACTCAAAGCGCGCGGCCATGCCACCAAGGCGACCGAGGCGGTCGCCGAACTGCATCGCAAGCTCGAACCGCTTTCACAGATCAGCGCGCTCGGGAAGGAGACCGACGCGCAGATGCGGACGTTGAACGCCCTGTCCGAGCATGTGGGCGCGAAGGTGAAGGCGCTCGAGAACCAGCAGTCGGTCGTCGAGCATGCGCTCGTCGAGTCACGCCGCGTCCATGAAATGGTCTGGGACATGGAAGTTCAGCTCAAGAAGCTGGACGAGGGAAACAAGCGGGCCGCACGCGTCGAAGAGGCGCTCGCGTCGCTCGAACGTATGCAGGCGGCGACCAACGCGACACTCGAGGAAGCCTCGCGTAGCCGCGAGAACTTCCGCCATGAGGTGTCTCGGCAGGACCGCGATGCGCAGACGCTAGTGCAAACCGTTCAACGGAGCCTCGATCAGCTCGTGGTCAACAAGCAGGAAATCGAGACGGTCCAGGAACGGCTGCGGCTCGTGCAAGCCGGCATTGCTGCGGCCGAGACCCGAGTCGAGACCGTAACCGCGCGAGAACAGGAACTGGGACAGCTCTTCGAGCGTATCCAGAGCCTCGCGACGACGGTGCAGGATCTGTCGGCATCGGCCGAGTCGCTGGAGAAGAAGCAGGGATCGCTCGCCGCGCTCGAGGAGCGTCTGGACGGCCTCGAGGCAACGGCCAAGCGCACGCAGTGGCAGTTCGACAGTCTGGCGGAGCACCGCAAGGATCTCGACACCTTGAAGACCGAGATCCAGACGGTGCACACGACCTACGAACAAACGACGACGCTGCTCGACAAGCTTCGCACCGACAAGCGCGAGATCGAAGTCTTCCTCGACCGGGCCGGCAGCTTCATGGGCCAGGCTTCGCAGATCGAATCGAAGATCGATGCGTTGACGAACCAGATCGGCGCCGCTGAAGCCAGCGCGTCGAAAACCCAGAGCGTCGCGGATGCGGTCGAGGATCTCGCCGGGAGACTGACGGCGCTCGAGCCAAGAACGAAGGTCGTCGAGGAACTCGAAGCGCGGCTGAATGGGTTGACCGATCTCAGCAGCGACGTCGATCGACGTTTGAGCGAGCAGCTCGCGGCCCGGGCGGAACTGGAGAGCCTCAACGTGCTGTGCCAAGGCCTCGGTGCGCAGGTGACGGATGCGCAGCAAAAGCTCGCCGTCGTCAACACCGCCCGAACGGAACTGGAGCCGGCCATCGCCCGCGTCGCCACACTGCAACAGGACGTCGAACGCGTCCGCGCGTCGCTGCAGGCGCTGCAGCGAGACGATGACACGCTCGCCGCGCAGGATCGACGGCTCGAGGGATTGGCGGAAACGTCGCGTGCGCTCGCGCTCGAAGCGACCCAGCGGCTGGCGACCGTTCAAGGTGTCCACCAGGAACTGGATCGAGCGGGTGCGCTCCGAGAGCAGCTGGTTGCTGAGCTGGCGCAGATTCAGAGACAGCAGCGCGATACATTCGCGCAAATCGAAGCGGCCGACGATCAATTCAATCGCCTCGATGCACTGTGGAAGAAACTCGAACAGCGGCGCTCGCAGCTCGAGGACGCCGAGCATGCGTTGGCTCAAGTCGACGAGCGAATGAACGAGCTCCATCGCTTGTCCGAAGACACGGACCGAAAGATCCAGGGCATCGCGGAGCGCGAGCAGGTGGTCGAAGCCGTTCGCCGCGGCATCGAGGGCGTGCACGCCCTTGGACAGAAGAGCCAGGCGGATCTGGAAGCCATCGCCGAGCGCCGGGCGGAGATCGCCCGAGCCACCAGCGAGATGGATCGTCTGCGCGACAGCCTCGCGTCGACCCAGGAGAAGATCGCAGCGATCGAGAACCGGCGCCAGCTGGTCGACGATG
>JBPYFA010000301.1:0-27654 GCA_051986585.1 Vicinamibacterales bacterium
GGCGGCGACGATCGGCTGCGTAAGCAACACGAAGCCGGGAAGCTGACCGCACGAGAGCGGATCGAATTCCTCTTCGATCCGGCGACCTTCGAAGAGGTCGACAAGCTCGTCACGCACCGCTGCCGCGACTTCGGGATGGAGGAGCAGATTGTCCCTGGCGACGGAGTCGTCGCCGGCGTCGGACGCGTGGATGGGCGCCCCGTCTACGCGTTCGCGCAGGACTTCACGGTCTTTGGCGGATCGCTCTCCGAAACCAACGCTGCCAAGATCGTGAAGATCATGGATCTCGCGATCAAGATGGGCGCGCCGGTCGTCGGCCTCAACGATTCGGGCGGTGCGCGAATCCAGGAAGGCGTGTTGTCGCTCGGCGGCTACGCCGATATCTTTCTTCGCAACACGCTCGCATCCGGGGTGATTCCTCAGATCTCCGCAATCATGGGGCCGTGCGCGGGCGGCGCGGTCTATTCACCGGCCATCACCGATTTCAACATCATGGTCGAAGGCACGAGCTACATGTTCGTGACCGGACCGGATGTGATCAAGACCGTGACCCACGAAGAGGTGAGCAAGGAAGAACTCGGCGGCGCGATGACCCACAACGCCACCAGCGGCGTGGCGCATTTCGCGGTGCCCGACGATCGCGAGTGCCTGCGCCTGATTCGCGACCTGCTCGGCTACCTGCCCGGCAACAATGTCGACGATCCGCCGCGCCGCGAGAATGGCGATCCGATCGATCGGGAAGACGAGGCATTGGACCGGCTCGTGCCCGAGTCTCCCAACCAGCCGTACGACATGCACGACCTCGTGCAGTCAGTGTTCGACGATGGGGCGTTCCTCGAGGTGCATCGTCATTACGCACGCAACCTGATCGTTGGCTTCGCGCGGCTGGCCGGACGGCCGGTTGGCATCGTTGCGAACCAGCCGGCGCACCTCGCCGGCACGCTCGATATCGATGCGTCAGTCAAGGGAGCGCGCTTCGTGCGTTTCTGCGATGCGTTCAATATTCCACTCGTGACATTTGAAGATGTGCCCGGCTTCCTGCCCGGTACGCGCCAGGAATATGGCGGCATCATCCGCCACGGGGCCAAGCTGCTCTTCGCGTTTGCCGAGGCCACGGTTCCGAAACTCACGGTCATCACGAGAAAAGCCTACGGCGGCGCGTATTGCGTGATGGCGAGCAAACACATCCGCACCGACGTCAATTTCGCATGGCCGACCGCCGAGATCGCCGTGATGGGACCAGAAGGTGCGGTCAACATCCTTTACAAGCGGGAGATCGATTCCGCGACCGACAAGGAGTCTGCTCGCGCGCGCCGCGTCGCAGAGTTCAAGGAAAAGTTCGCCAACCCGTACATTGCCGCCTCGCGCGGGTTCATCGACGAAGTGATTCGTCCCCGTCAGACACGCGCGAAGCTGATCGCCGCGCTCGCGATCCTCGACACCAAGCGCGACAAGAATCCGCCGAAGAAGCACGGAAATATTCCGCTCTGACAGACGCAGCTGCCGGGATGCGGGATCCGGTTTGGGGATCCGCCGCTCTCACCCGCGGGCGGGTAACCGACCATTCCCTCCGTTCGTCTTCGTTCACCCCGTTCCTTCGTTTTGAACCCCGTTTCCTCCGTAAACCTCCGATGCCTCAGTGTTACAATTGTGTCGAATGCCCGAGCGGGTCCAAGCGGTTCGGCCAGCCCCTGCCTGACGTCGTTTCATGAAAATCCTCATTGCCAACCGCGGCGAGATCGCCGTCCGGATCATCCGGGCGTGTCGTGAAATGGGGCTGCGGACGGTAGCTGTCTATTCAGACTGCGATCGCGGGGCGCGGCACGTCCGCGAGGCGGATCAAGCTGTCCACATCGGTCCGAGCGAGGCGTCGAAGAGTTATCTCCGCATCGACGCCATCATCGATGCTGCCAGAAAAACAGGGGCCGACGCCGTTCACCCCGGCTATGGATTCCTCGCAGAGAATGCGGCGTTTGCCAGCGCATGTCTCGATGCGCAGCTGACGTTCATTGGCCCATCTCCCGAGGCGATCGCCCTCATGGGCAGCAAGACCGCCGCGCGGGCGGCGGCGATTGCCGCCGGCGTGCCGGTTGTGCCTGGAACCGGCCAACCGCTCGACGACCACGCGTCCGAGGAAGAGATCGCGAGAATTGCGGACGGGATCGGCTTTCCGCTCGTCGTCAAGGCGGTCGCGGGCGGCGGCGGCAAGGGGATGCGAACGGTTGACGATCGCTCGCTGCTCGCGTCGGCGATTCGAACCGCACGGTCGGAAGCTCGTTCGGCGTTCGGCGACGCCTCAGTGTATCTGGAGCGCCGTCTCGTTCGTCCTCGGCATATCGAGATTCAGCTGCTCGGCGATCACTTTGGCTCGGTGATCCCGTTTGTGGAACGAGAATGCTCGATTCAGCGGCGCCATCAGAAGGTGGTTGAGGAGTCGCCGTCGATCGCGGTCTCGCAGGGACTGCGGCAGCGCATCGCCGCGTCTGCGGCCGCGGTCGCTCGCAGCGTGAAGTATACGAATGCGGGCACGATCGAATTTCTGCTCGACGAAGATGGTTCGTTCTACTTCCTCGAGATGAATACGCAGCTCCAGGTCGAGCATCCGGTCACTGAAATGGTGACCCACACGGATCTGGTGCAGTGGCAGATACGGATCGCGCGCGGCGAACGGCTCGATATCGAGCCGGAGCGCGCGTTGATGGCTCAAGGACACGCGATTGAGTGCCGGATCTACGCCGAGGACCCGGATCTTGGGTTCATGCCTGCCCCGGGGCTGATCCGCGGCCTTCGCCCGGCGTCAGGGCCGGGGATACGCGACGACGGGGGCGTCAGCGCCGGGTACACGGTGCCGGTCTTCTACGACTCGATGATCGCGAAGCTGGTCGCCTGGGGGGCCTCTCGGCACGACGCGATCGAACGGATGTCGCGGGCGCTTCGCGAATACCAGGTGCTCGGGATCAAGACGACGATTCCGTTCTTTCTCTGGCTGATGCAGCAGCCCGCCTATGCGGCAGGCCGGTACGACACCACGTATCTCGATCGACTGCTGATCGAGCGGAAAGGGGAGTCGTTCAGCGAGCTGACCGAGGCCGACGAGGAGGTTGCGTCGATCGCGACCGCGCTCGACGCGTACCTGCGCGCAACGGCCGGCACCGCTGGTCCGGTGGCCGCCGGCGCGTCGACCGACTGGAAGCGAGCGGCACGGCGCGAGGCGCTGCGCGGATGACGTTCGACGTCGAAGTCAACGGCCGCGGCCGCTTGATCTCCATCGAACGCGCCGCAGCCGGGAAATATCGAATCGTCGTCAACGGTCGCGTCCATCTCGTCGACGCGATCCGCGTCGGCAGTTTTGGATTGTCGCTGCTCTTCGACGGCGTCGACGGCGCCAGCCGCGAGATTCAGGTTGCTCCGGCGGGCGCACCCGGCGAAGTGCTTGTCAGCCTCGATGGACGATCGGTCACGGCGGTCGTCAACGGCCGGCGGCCGCGGGGCGCCGGCGCCGACGGCGGGGCACATGCACGCGGCGAACAGAAAGTCGTGGCGCCGATGCCAGGACGTGTCGTGCGGCTGCTCGTCGCGATTGGCGACGAGGTCGTTGCCCGGCAGCCAATCGTCGTGGTCGAGGCGATGAAAATGGAGAACGAGCTGCGAGCGCCGAAGGCGGGCCGCATCAAAGAGATTGCGGTCGCAGCCGGCGACCCGGTCGAAGCCGGCCGAATGCTCGTACTTGTCGAATAAAACGTATCGACCTCATGCACGAAACCCAGCAGCCCGACGAGCCGTCGGAGACGACGCCGCAATCGGAGCCGCCGATCCGGAAGGGTCGCCGCTGGCGCCGCGTGCCGCTTGCCTTACTGGCGCTCATCGTGGCGGTGGCGGCCGGCGCGATCGCGACGTTCTTCACCGTCGATCTGGGGCCGTCGCTGCGCGAGCGTGCCGAACGCGAGGGCTCGAAGTACATGCATCGTCCGATGCACATCGGGCGGCTGTCGGCGAAGATCACGCCGGGCGTGTTCGTGGTGGAAGATCTCGTGATCGAGGGGCTGGAGCCCACCGATCGTCCATTCCTGAAGGCCAGGAAGATCGAAGTGATCCTGCCATGGTGGACGATCTTCACGCGGCAGCTGATTGTGGAATCGGTCGAGATGACCGATTGGGACATGGTCGTCGAAACCTGGCCGTCGAGTCCGGCATTTCCTCACGGCCGTCACAATTTCCCGAAGCTCACGCCGGACTCGAAGTCGAATGGCCCGAAGCGGTTTACCACGACGGTGAGGAACGTGCTCGCCTCGCGCGGCTCATTTGTGTTCGAAGATCACGGCGCACCCTGGGGTGTCCACTCGACCGGGTTACGCGTGTCGGTCACGCGCGGCATTGCCGACCCTGTCTATCGCGGCGCCGCCTCGTTCACGGATTCGACCATCACGATCCTGAAGTACGAGCCGTTTCACGCCAACATGCGATCGCGATTCTCGCTCGATGGTCCGAACCTCACCTTCAGCGGGATCGACCTCGTGAGCGATGGCGCGAAGACGCAGCTGACCGGCTCGATTGATTTCGCGCACTGGCCCGAGCAGATCTATCGCATCACGTCGACGATCGATTTTCCGACGCAGAAGAACATCTATTTCCACCAATACACGTTCGCGGCGTCCGGTCAGGGAAAGTTTCAGGGGACATTTCATCTGTTCAGCGGTGGCCGGGAATTGAAGGGCACGTTCGACAGCCCGATGGCCGGAGTGAATGCGTGGCGATTCCCCAATCTTCACGGTTCGGTTCTTTGGGTTCCCGATCGACTCGAGGTCACCAACGCGACGAGCGCGCTCTACGGCGGGTCAGCGAAGTTCGATTACCGACTGTTGCCGCTCAATGAGCCGGACATTCCGGCGCGCGCAGTCTGGGATGTGGCGTATCGCGAGGTCGATCTGCCGCAACTCACCGATTTTCTGGAAGTTCAAGGAATCCGGCTGGGAGGGCGACTGACCGGACGCAGCCATCTCGAATGGGAGCTGGGGAAGTGGCGCGACCGACGCGGCGACGGCGAGTTTTCCGCCGCGCCGCCGACGGGCGTCACACCGATGACGCGCGCGCTCGATCCCGACCTGGTGGCACAGCAGGCCGCGCTTCCTGAAGAGGCCGGTCCGTTCAATCCCCGCGCGTCAGTCGGGTATCTTCCGATCGAAGGTCACGTGGCGTATGCGCTCGACCCGCAGTGGATCACGATCGGGCCGAGCGCGGTGGCGACGCCGAAGACGTACGTCGAGTTCGAAGGTCGCACCGCGTACGGCGAGAATTCGCGGATTCCGTTTCACGTGACCAGCCTCGATTGGCTCGAAAGCGATCGCGTGCTGGCCGGCATCATGACCGCTTTCGGATCGCCGACCGGAGCAGTACCGATTGGCGGGTCGGGGCAGTTCGACGGCGTCATGCTGAACAGCTTCACGCGGCCACGAGTGGAGGGGACCTTCAGCGGCGAGCGCATGCGTGCGTGGGACACGCTGTGGGGGCGCGGCACCGCGAAGGTCGTGATCGAGAACAGCTACGCGAACGTCAGCGAGAGTATCCTCACCGACGGAGAATCAGAAATCCGGGCTGATGGCCTGTTCTCGCTGGGTTATCCACGGCGAGACAACGGCGAGGAAATCAACGCCCGTATCTTTATGACCCGTCGCCGGCTCGCGGATCTACGACATGCGTTCGAGCTGGATGAGTATCCGATCACCGGACTCGCCTCCGGCGAATACCACTTGTACGGCAAGTACGAGACGCCGTTCGGGTTCGGCCGCTTGATCATCGACAACGGCACCGCCTATGGCGAAACGTTTGACACTGCCTCCGCCGCGCTTCGTTTCGAAGGATCGGGCGTGCGACTCGATGGCATTGAGATTCACAAGAGTACCGGCGCGGTCACCGGGGCGGCATGGGTCGGGTGGGATGGGACGTATTCGTTCAACGCTGACGGCACCAAGGTTCCGGTCGAGTCGCTGAAGACCGTCGCCTTTCCGCGTGCCCCGCTCTCCGGACTGCTGCAATTCACCGCCAATGGGACCGGCACATTCGCGGCGCCGCGGTACGATGTGCGCGCCCGGGTCGACGATCTGTTCGCCGCTGAAGAAGGCATCGGCCAGCTGACGGGCCGGCTGTCGCTGCGCGGAGAACTCTTGACCGCCGAACTCGAGGCCGCCTCGCCTCGGCTGGTGATGTCTGGTTCCGGTCGCGTTGCGCTCAACGATCAGATGGACGCCGAGATGACGCTGCGCTTCTCGAACACGTCCCTCGATCCGTATTTGCGGTTCTTCGAGCCCCGGATGTCGCCGTTCACCAGCGCGATCGCCGGCGGAACGATCAGGGTGGTGGGCGAGCTGGCCGATGTCGATCACCTGGTGGTCGACAGCCGGATTGAACAGGTCGAGCTGAAACTGTTCGACTACCGGGTCAGCAATCTCGATCCGGCGAGCCAATCGTATCGTCCGATCGAGCTCACGCTCGATCATCACGTGCTCGACATCACTCAGTTGCGGTTGTTTGGCGAAGGGACGCGGCTCGATGTCGATGGGAACGTCAACCTGCATGAATCGACCATGTCGGTGACCGCCTCGGGCGATGCGAACCTCGGCATCCTGCAGGGCTTTTATCGCGACATCAGAAGCTCGGGCGCGGCAACGCTGAAGGCGACCGTCGAGGGTCCGCTGGCCAAGCCCGTGTTCTCCGGCAGTGCGACGATTGCCAACGGGCGCGTGCGACAGCTGTCGCTGCCGCATTCGCTCGAAGCGATCAACGGCCAGATCTCGTTCGATGCGGCGGGCATCCGCCTCGACAACGTGCGAGCACGACTTGCCGGCGGAGACGTCACCTTTGGCGGACGCGTCGCGTTGAACGGGTTTGCACCCGGTGAATTGAATCTCACGGCCACCGGACAGCAGATGCGCATTCGGTATCCGGAGGGCTTCGTCTCCAATATCGATGCCGATCTGGCGCTGCTCGGGTTGCCGTCCTCGCCGCTCCTGCGCGGCACGGTGACGGTCCACGATGCCCTCTATTCGAAACGCTTCGAGCCGAATGCAGATTTGTTCAACTTGACCACCGGGGGCGCACCGCTTGCGGGGGCCGCGCCAACGACGACGCTGCCGATCCGTTTCGACGTACAGATCGACGCCCCATCGTCGCTTCGGGTCGAGAACAACGTGGCGCGCATGGTCGCGAGCGCGGACCTGCAGCTGCGCGGTACCTACGATCGCCCGCTGCTTTTCGGCAGCGCGCAAATCGATCATGGCGACGTCATCTTCGAAGGCAACCGCTACCTGATCACACGCGGGACGATCGGGTTTGCCAACCCGGCGCGCATCGAACCGTACTTCGATATCGAGGCGGAGACGCGCGTGCGGGTGGCCGGGCAAAGCCTTGCCTATCGAGTGACGCTCGGTTTCACCGGGACCGCGTCGAGAATGTCGATGAACCTCAACTCGGATCCGCCGCTCTCGTCAGTCGGAATCCTGCTGCTGCTCCTCGGGGAGACGTCAGCGCAGGATCTCCAGAACGCTGAGTTGCGGACGTTGAATCCCACAGCGTCGACGCGCTCGGAAGAAGATCTCATGAGGGCCGCCACCGCCCGGCTCCTGACCGGCAGCCTGTCGGCGCCGGTCAACCGCGCCGTCAACCAGACGCTTGGGGTCGACCTCCAGATCGCTCCGAGCATCGGCAGTTCCGAGACCGACACCCTGACCCCGTCGGCGCGCGTCATCCTCGGCAAGCGGCTGTCGAGCCGAGCGTACGTGACCTACGCACGTCCGCTGGGAACGACGCCGAGCGCGACGCAGATTCTCGTGCTTGAGTACGACCAGAACGATCGTCTCGGTTGGGTGCTCACGGAGAACGGCGGCACCTTTTCCATCGATTTCCGAGTGCAGCATCGGCGGTGATGAGAATCCTGGGGTTGATGGCGACGGCCACCGCTCTGGCCGCGGCCCTTTTCGTCGCACCCGCGCGCGCGCAGTCATCCGCTGCCTCATACGTGGGTCAGCGGATCATGGACGTGCAACTGGTGGCTGAGGGCCGGCCGATCGTCGACCCGATGATCGCCGGCCTCGTCGAGACGCACGTTGGCGACGCATTGTCGATGTCGCAGGTCCGCGAATCCATTACCCACATCTTCGGGCTTGGCCGTTTTCAGGACGTGCAGGTCGAGGCGACAGCGGCGCCGGGCGGCGTCACGCTTCGCTACAACCTGATCCCTCTCCATAACGTCCAGCGTGTGGAGTTCCGTGGGATTCCGTCGTTGTCGCTCTCGGAGGACGCGCTGCGCGATGGCGTGACCAGTCGCTTCGGCGCCTCGCCGTCGCCGGGTCGCGCTCAGGAGATCGCGCGATTCATCGAGCAGCACTATCACGATCACGGGTATCTCGCTGCCAGGGTTGTTCCGAATGCGACCGAGCGCCACGATCCCGATCGGACCTTGTTGGAGTTCGATGTGACACCGGGACCTCGCGCGGTGATTGGAACCGTCGCGGTGGAAGGCACGCCTCCAAGCGGCCGCGAGGGATTCCTCCGTCAGATTGGCGCCGTCCCTTCGAGTCCGTATCGACCGCTCGAGATTACCGATGCGCTGGCCAAGTACGTGCAGCGGCTGCGCCACAAATCCCACTACCTCGCGGCCGGCTCATACCAGGCGCGGCCGTCCACGGATTTGAGCCGCGTCGATTTGACGGTGACGTTGAGCGTCGGCCCGGTGGTCACGATCGACTTCGAGGGCGATCCGCTGCCCAAAGAGAAACGCTCCGAGCTGGTGCCGATCGCTCGGGAGGCGTCCGTTGACGAGGACCTCATCGAAGACGCGATCCAGCGGATTCGCACCTACCTCAATCAACAGGGGCACTGGAAGGCTGAAGCGACGGCTTCGCGGGAGGAGAAGGACGGCACCCTGCGAATCGTGTTCACGGTCCATCGTGGACCGCAGTATCGCGTCAGCGAGCGCGGCGTCGAGATTCGCGGTAATCAGGCGGTGGGGCTCGACCAATTTCGATCGCCGCTGGCCAAACTGCAGGCCAATGACATCTTCACCGAGGCGAACCTGACCGCCGCCGTGAACGCGATTGCTGGCCAGTACCAGCGATTGGGCTACGCCCAGGCGAAAGTCGCGGCGGCGGTCGACGACGCCGGTTCGGGAACCGAGCCGGCCGCGCTCGCTCGAGTGCAGCCGGTGATCACAATCGTGGAAGGGCCACTGACTCTGATCGGCGACATCACCTTCGAGGGCAACGCGCACGTACCATCCGATCAGCTGCGGAGCGTCGTCACCTCGTCGCGCGGGGCGCCGTACTACGAGCCGCGGGTCGTCGCCGATCGGGAAGCCGTGCTGCTCGAGTACCGCAACCGCGGGTTCGCGTCGGCAAACGTGGTGGTGCGGCCGACGCCATCGGCCGACAGTTCGCGCGCCGATCTGCACTTCAGCGTCACCGAAGGGCAGCAGACGATCGTCGATCACATTCTGATCATCGGCAATACACGAACGGACGAACGTGTGATCAAGCGTGAGCTGCTGCTGCAGGAAGGCAAACCGCTCGGGCTCGAGGATTTGATCGAGAGCCAGCGACGCCTCGGGGCGCTGGGACTGTTTCGGCGTATCCGGGTCGAAGAACTGTCCCATGGCAGTGCCGCGACCGACGTCCTCGTCACGGTGGAGGAGGCGTCCGCCACGACCTTCAGCTACGGTGGGGGTGTCGAGGCGACCAAAGTCCTGATCGAAGGAGCTGAAGGCCAGGCCGAGGAACGGCTGGAGTTTGCGCCGCGCGGATTCTTCGACGTCGGCCGCAGGAATCTTGGCGGGAAGAATCGGAACGTCGATCTGTATACGCGTCTCAGTCTGCGTCCAAGCGATGCCAATCCAGGATCGCCCGACACCAACCCATTTGGCTTTACCGAATATCGCGTGGTCGGGACCTATAGCGAGCCGCGAGCCATTGGCGGCAGTTCGGACATCTCGTTCACGGCCGTCGCCGAGCAGGGCCGGCGTTCTTCGTTCAACTTTGCGCGCAAGGGAGTGAATGCGGAGGTGGCTCGCCGCCTGGGCCCGGGGCTGCGCGCCTATGGCCGCTATTCATTCGGCACGACGAGAACGTTCGACGAGCGACTCAGCCTCGAGGATCAGGCACGCATCGATCGTCTGTTTCCGCAGGTCCGGCTTTCTGGGTTCTCAGCCGGCATCTCGAGGGACACGCGGGATGACGTGCTGGATCCCGAGCGTGGAACGTTCAGCAGCGCTGAAGGCACGATTGCCGCCCGCGCGCTCGGCGGTCAGGTTGGGTTCATGAAATCGTACGTGCAGGGAATGTGGTTCAAACGGCTCCCGGCGAAAAAACGCGTGGTGTTCGCCTCGCGCATCGCGCTCGGCCTGGCCGACGGATTTCCCCGTGAAGTTCCGGCCACCAATATCGAGGGCCAGCCGATCACCGTCACTGTCGAAGATCTCCCCGCCAGTGAGCGGTTCTTCGCCGGCGGCGACACGACCATCCGCGGATTTGCGCTCGATACCGTTGGCGCACCCAACACCATCAGCGCGTCCGGCTTCCCGCGCGGTGGCAACGCGCTGATCCTGATGAACGGCGAGCTGCGTGTGCCGGTGTGGCGCGACGTCGGCGCGGCCATGTTCATGGATGGCGGCAACGTGTTCGATCGCGTCACCGAGATGGATCTCAGTGCGCTCCGCGGCAGCGTTGGGTTCGGTCTTCGCTATCGGTCGCCGATTGGTCCGATCCGTTTTGACGTGGGATTCAAGCTCGATCGTCGTGAGATCGGTGGTCAGCCGGAATCGCCGCGGGCATTTCACTTCAGTATTGGACAGGCCTTCTGAAGGGAAAGGCAAAGCGCCTGGGTCCGCCTACGCCGAAGGCTCCGGCGAGACCTCGCCGAAGCGAACGCGGAGGTGGGGCCCGAGCGAGGCGCGAAGCCGCCGAGCGAGAGCGAGCGGGGCTGGGGCCCCCCGAGCAGTGAAAAATGCAGACAGTCATTGAGCGAATATGAATCGAGTTGCCGCATCACTCGTACTCGCCGTCCTTCTGTCGAGCGCGTCGATCGCGCGTGCGGAGATCATCGATCGCATCCTGGCGGTCGTCGATGGCGCGATCATCTTGCAGTCCGATGTCACGATGGCATTGCGGCTCGGAATGGTTCCGGCGTCGACGGCCGCCGATCCAGTTCCGGGGGCGCTCGATGCGCTGATCGACCGCAGGCTGGTTCTGGCAGAGGTCGATCGTTATGCTCCGCCGGATCCGCCTGAGGCGGACGTGGACCGCCACCTGGCCGAGATCCGAACCCGCACCGGCGCCAGATTCGATTCGGCGCTGATCGAATCCGGAGTCTCACTCGAGCAGCTACGTCGGCAGGTCCGCGACGATCTGCGGATCGAGGCCTATCTGCTGCAGCGGTTTGGGTCGATGCAGCCAACCGACGAAGAGATCCTGGCATATTACCGGGACCATCAGGTTGCGTACACGAAGAACGGCGCCGTGATGCCGCTTGACGATGTGCGGGAAACGGTAAGGGGGGCGATCATCACCGAACGGCGCGACGCGACCATTCGCGACTGGGTGACAGGCCTTCGCCGGCGGGCGAACGTGAACGTTCTGCCGAAATAGGCATCATCTGAACTGGGGCGGCGATGAGCACTTCATCGTCCTTCGTCGGCGCGGCAGCTCCAGACGTCGAAGAACCGTGTCGATCCGCTCTGTCGATAGGATTCGAAGAAGGCTCGTCGAAACCGATCGTCGAACAGCTTCCGCCCGGCCATTTGCGGATATCGATTGCTCGAACTGAACGGCGGCCCGGCTTTTGGAATCAGCCAGAAGCGGACCGCGCACGACCGGAGCGCGGCCACCGTCGAGTCGGGGATCGTGATGCCGGCGAGTTGATGTTCCTGGATGGCGGGCTGATCGAGCAAGTACGTCCCCGAGCGAAACACCATCGCCGGACGTACGAACGTCATCCGCTCATCGGATGCATACCCAAGCTCGATGGAGTCGCCGGGGTGCTGGTTCGAGAATTCGGTGATGTCCGCGAGCGGTCCGACGGCGTCAATCTGCCGAACGGTTGCGATGAAAGACGCTTGCTGGGCGACCGCAATCAACGCGGCGGTCAACGCAAACCCGAACAAAACAAGGACAACCATACCCGGCTCGCCGTCGACAGTTCCCCGCCACGAAATCCGAACTGCCGTGAGAAAGCAGATGACGGGCACAAACGGGAGCAGGTGATACGGTCCTGCGCCAGGCTTGGACGCGAGTACGACGACCACGCACATCGCAAGACACAGTGCGAGAAGAACGGCCGGCGACAGGTACGGGCGTTTCGAGCGCTCGACAGTGCGGCCCGCCAGGATTACGGGAACAAGCAGGAACAACGCCCACTCGACGTTCAGGCGAAGAGCGGACCAGACGATCCCGTTCCGCGCCGACAGCCGGATCCAGGACACGTAATTGCCGAACGACACATTGGGGAAGACGAGGAAGGGCACCGTGAAGACCACAATTGCGGTTGCGGTCGCGAGCGTCACGCGGCGAGCACCAGCGCGCTCAAACAGGATCACGAACAGGGGCAGGCTGTACAGCGGTCCGGTGAACTTCAGGTTCCAGAGGACACCTGAGCACACGCCGAGTATCATGCAGCCGACGGGCGATCCGTTCAGGGCCCCCCACAGGCCCAACGAGACGCACAGGAGTTCGAGGGAATCCGGCCGCGGCCAGAAAGCCGTATTTCGAAACACCAGCCACAAGAGCGCACACAGACCGGTAAACATGACTGCGTGTCGCCAGCTCGTTCTCGAGCGAAGCACGGCAAACAGCGTCATCGACGCGAGTAGCGCGGCGCTCGCGCTCACCCACTTCACCGTCCGAAGGTCCGGACCGGCGACGTGCATCGCGACCGCATGAGGAATGAACGCCATCGGTCCATAGATGTGCGCGTAGCGTTCTGGTGCGTTCGGCGGCGGATAGAGCGGCTTGCCGATCTCGAACATCCAGGCGACCGCCGGCATCGTTGGCTCAGCGAAGTCGTAGTAACGATGGTCGAGCGCGTACCACGCAGCGATCGCAACGAAGGCCGCCAGCGCAACCGTGGCAACGATTGCGAGCAATGCTCTCGCGACCGAGGCAGCTCTCGCGAGCACTCGGCGCTCCACCAGCCGTGCCAAGCCCCAGCCGATACCAAGCAGCGTTAGAAAAAGACCGAGCGGCCTACCGAACCGAGCGATTTCGAAAAGCTGCAACCAGCCAGGCATCGATGGCGCAGCAGCGCGTCAGGGAACGACTTTGAAGATCCGCAATTCCGGACCCGGCGTAGTCGACGAAGGGGATATCGTCTGCAGTTCGTGTGACTGGGTAAAGATCCGCATGTAGTCGCTGTATTCGGTCGGATACTTCTGCGGCTGCGAGAACGCTGCCCCGTACGACTCCGAGTTGGCAACGAGGTACTCAACGCCCGCGTCGCGCCATTGATCGTAGGTCTTTCCCTTCAGGTCCGGAACGTACATGGCGCGATATTGTGTTGGCAGCAGGAGCGAACGCCGTTCGAGCGCGATCGAGGCTCCAGCGGGAATGTTTCCGACGATCCAGGAATAGGCCTGATCGATCGTGTTGCCGCGGGCCATCTCGCGATCCGATCCGACCGACATCACCGCTGGTGGCAACAGCGCGGCGATTGTCAGGCCGGCAATGAGCGCGGTGCGAGGCGCGCGGGGGATCTCATAGCGGCGCAGCAAGCTGACGCCCGAGACGACCCCGATGGCCGCGAGCAGGCACAACGACGGCGTCAGCGGCAGCAGATAACGCGCGAACACGATATTCTGCGTCGTCAGCATGATGTAATACACGATCGGAAAGACGACGGCGAGCATCCAGCGCACTCGTCCCGGCCCGCGGACGAGTCGCACCACGCCCAACCCCATCCCGCCAAACGCGAGCAGCATCGCCGGCCAGCCGAAGGCGTGCCGCACGAGATATTTGAAATACAGAACCCAGAGCGATTCCCCGATCACGGCAGCGCGGTACTGGTGTGCCAGCCGGGCGAAACTGTCGAGAAATCCGGGGAGGTCGAGAACGGTATACGGCGCGAACACCAGGAACGCGGCCGCGCATGCCGCCACCGTTGCCAGCATCGTTTTCACCCGACCGGGCCGAAGCGGTAGCGTCATCCAACATGCGATCACCGGCATCAGCAAGGCGATGCCGCCGTTGTACTTGGTTGCGGCGGCCAGGCCGGCAGCGGCACCCGCGGCGGCGAACCCGCCGAGCGTTCCCCGTTCGTGCGCGACGAGCGACAGCAGAAACGTCAAGGCGACGAAGAACGTGAGCGGCGTATCGGTGAGCACGAAATGCGAGTAGCGAACATGAAGCGGCAGCACGGCCATCAATCCGGCGGCCAGCAGCGCATGACGCGCGCCCCACCGCATGCCGATGTGGTACACGACCAGGACCGTGGCGACGCCGAAGGTCGCCGTCATCGCGCGGCCCCACAGATAGAAGGAGGCGCCCGTTGCCTGACTCAGCATGTACCACTCACCGCTGATCGCGCCGGCGATGAACCGGGCAATCGAGACCGCGAGCTGCACGTAGAGCGAAAGGCCCGGATAGTCGTAGAAGTGGGGGTGGAGGGAACCGGAGCGCATCATGTTGAATGCGCGCTCGACGATCTCCGGTTCATCGATCTGGACAGCGTACGGGATGCCGCGGCCGATCCCCCAGTAACGGAGAACCGCAGCCGTGACCAGTACGATAGCCAGCGTGATCCGCGATGTCCGCAGATCACTTGCTTCACGCCACTCGCGTTCGACCAAAGTGCATTTCCCTTTAGGTTCTACAAGGTTCTACGGGGTTCTGCGGGGTTCTACCGGGTTCGGTTCTTGGGTTCTGCTGGGTTCTGGTTCTTAGGTTCTGCTAGGTTCTATCAGGTTCGGGGCAGCAACAACGAAGCCGACACAACCCAGGAACGCAAGCCGGTAGAACCCGAGAACCGAACCCAGCAGAACCGAACCCGGTAGAACCCAAGAACCGAACCCAGTAGAACCCCGCAGAACCCCGTAGAACCCTGCAGAACCCAGTTTTTCGTAACTCTACTACACGGTCATCGAAGCAAGTCGTCATAGAGTCGCAGCACAGCGGCGCCTGCCACTGTCCACGAAAACTCCTGCTCGACGATCGTTCTCGCGGCGGCTCCCATGGCTGCAAAGCGATCCGCCTGTCCGATCGCGCCGCTGATTGCGGCGGCGAGCGCAGACGCCTGGCCTGGAGCGACGAGCCAGCCGTTGACGCCGGGACGCACCTTGTCGGGCAGTCCACCCGCGGTTGTCGCAACCACTGGCCGGCGGTGTGCCATCGCTTCGAGCGTCACCAGCGAGCTTCCTTCGTACAGCGACGGATGGACGAACAGATCGGCGGCCTCGTACCACGCGTGCAGGTCACGCTCGGAGACCCGCCCCAGCATGTGGGTACGACTCGAAATCGACGCGTCCCGTGTCGCCGTCTCGAGCGAACCTCGATAAGGCCCATCGCCCAGGAGCACCCACTTCCATCGTCCACGTGTGAACTGCGACACGTGATCGCCGAGGGCTCCCAGCGCGGCGGCGAGCACGTGAAACCCCTTGTTGTGCTCGAGCCTGCCGACGCTGAGCAGGACGAGGTCATCGCGATCGATGCCGGCCTCCTTGCGAACTCGTTCACCGTCCTTTGGTGACGCAAGCCGATCGATGGCCGGCAAATCGAGTGCGTTCGGAATGACGCGGATCCTGGAGCGATCGACGTCCAGGTGCGTGATGACGGCTGGCTCCAGCGCGCGGTCCGTGGCAATGACGCAATCAGCGGCCCGCGCGCACCGCAACACCGCTCGTCGTAGTGGCAGGTAGGCCGCGCGCTTCATCCGTGCGCGCGTCGGATCGGTCGCGCCGAATTCCTCGAGACCCTGCGGGTTCAAAACGAGTGGCGCGGACAAGTGATGCCGGCGGCGGGCATATCCCAGCACGCTTGCGCCAAATCCATGCACGATGTCGACAACGCCGTCGGCGACCAGCGTCGATGCCAGTCGTCCGGCGCGTTCTCCAAAGAGCGGATAGGCTGTGCTCCGATCGATGACCGTCGTGCCCCGCCGTCCTGCGAAGGGGAACGTGCGATACGGCACGTGTTTGACGACGACACCGGGCTCGTGCAGCGCGGGACTGCCACGCTCCGGCGTCCGAGTGATCAACGTCACGTGCACTCCAGCGCGCGCGAGATAGTGCACGAGATCGTAAACGCTGCGTTCCAGACCGCCAAGACCATGGAGCGGAAACACCGCCCGCGCAACCACGGCGACGCGACGTGCGCTGGTCACCGACGATGCTCCAGGAGGCCGCGGTAGAGCCGTTCGATTCTCGGGATAACAACGGAGGTGTCGAAATGCTCGAGCACACGACGGCTCGCACCGGCCGAAAGGCGGGCGCGAAGCGCCTCGTCTTGCCGCAAACGCCTCACGTCGTCGGCGAGTTCTTCGAACGAGCTGGAGAGCAGTCCGCTCTCTTCGTCGACGATGATGTCGGGGGTGCCGCCGGTGTTCATCGCGGCAATTGGGACCCCCAGCGCGCTCGCCTCGATCAGGACGCGGCTCAGCGATTCCGGTCCGCGCGAGGGAAAGATCAGCATCGAGGCATGTGCCATCCAGGCAGTTGCCGCGCGCTGGTCCACCCACCCAACGAGCCGGACGTCGAGTGTCGATTGCGAGGCCTCTCTTGCGATCTCGTCCCGATCGGGACCATCGCCTGCGATCACGACCGGCCAATCGAGCCGGGCGCGCTCGATCACCCGAATGAAGTGCGACGTCCCTTTGTTGGGTGCGAGCTTTCCCAAATAGAGCGCGTACGGACCAGCGATGGGCGCGCTGGAACTGGACGCGGATTCGCGCAGCGCCTGCACGTTGACGGCGTTGGGAATGATCTCCATGCGTGCCGATGCGAGCTCGGCTGAGCGCGATCGAAGATCGGCGGCAATCGTCGAACTGACGGCCACGATCGCGGTCGCGTTGCCGAGGCCGCGCTGCTTCCGCGCGAGATTCGCGCGCATGTAGGGGATCATCGGCAGCGCCATCGGCCACAGCGCCGGCGCGTGCGGCCGGACGCACCGCGTCATCATCGCCGCCGAGCAGCCCGGGCAAAGCGCCGGGCCTGCCGTCGTGTAGATCAGATCCGACCAGTAACAGACCGGCCAGTAGTCCCGAACCGTACACACAGCGGGGATCGAGGATCGCTGCGCCGCGCGAACGCTCGGGATGCATGTCATGACGTGCTGACCGTGAACGATGTCGATGCCGTCCCGGGCAATCAGGTCGGTCAAGAACGACGCCAGCTCACCATAGAGCTTTTCGTTTTTGTAGTAGTTCCGTACGTACGGAAGCGGCGGTGCCGGCGCGCCAAATTCAAGGACACGAAATCCATCGAAGTTCTTTTCCCTGATGCTGCGTACGGTCCGAGGACGCGGCTGAACGATGGTGACCGTGTGACCGAGCGATCGCAGGCCGCGGGCCAGCTCGTACGTGCTCCAGCCGCTTCCGCCGCAGACCGGCGGAAATGCGTCGGTTGGCAACAGGATCCTCATTCAACGTGCATCCGGTGGCTGGCTGCGGTTCCGGCGTTCAAGGCCCGCGTGATCGCCGCCTCGAGCGTGCGGCAATGCGCCGCCCAGCTGTATTCGCGGACGGCGCGTTCGCGAGCGGCGCGCCCGAGACGGCTTCGCAGCGCCGGATCGGTCAACGCCTCGAACGCATGCGGCAGGCCAGTTCGAATCGCCGTATCGTACAAGAGCCCTTCCCGATTGTGTCCGACTAACGTGGCAATCCGATCGATCGCGGGAACGACTACCGGCAGACCCGACGCCATGTATTCGAAGATCTTCAACGGCGACCAGTAGAAGCCAAGCGAAAGAGCCGGATGCGTGTCAGGGTCAAACGGCGCGACGCCGAAGTCGCACGCCGACAGACACGCAGGGATCCGATCGTGCGGAAGCGAGCCGGTGAAGATCACACCCGCAAGGCCGTTGGCGGCCTCGCGCACCCGCGGCAGCTCGGGACCGTCGCCGATGAATACCGCGCCGATATCTGACCGGCCGCGCGCGCGAAGTTCACGCAGGGCGGTCACGATGTGGATCGTGCCGTGCCAGTTGCGGAACGCGCCGGCGAAAACGGCGACGGTATCGGCCGGCCGGACGAAGGGCACCGATCCACCGACGTCCGGACGGAAGCGGTCCGTGTCGGCGCCCCATTCGATCTCCACGACCTTCTCACGCGGAGTCTGTGGCGGCAGGATGGCTGCACTTGGGGTGACGATCAGGTCCGATCTCCGGACGATGCGTTCGCGCCATCTTCGCATCGGTTCGAACAAGAGCGCGCGATCGAGTAGCCGCTTGCCCGAGCCCGGATGATCGATGGCTGGAGCATTGACCTCGAGCACGGCGAGCGCCCCCGTCTCCGTCGCAGCCGCGATTCCCTCCCCACCGAAGTTGTAATACCGCTCGATGACGACATCCGGCTCGAGCCGCCTGGCGATTGCCTTGACCGCGCTCGCGTTGGCCCATCGCAATTCTTTGCGGTTCGCCGGCGGCGGAAGCGAGATCCAATCGACCGTGCCCGGCGGGAGAGCGCCAGCGGGCGTTATCAGGACGTGAACGTCATGACCGAGCCGGGCCATCCCTTCGGCGACCGACGCGACGTGAATCGAGCCGCCGGTCGTGCCGGGTATCCGTTGATCAGACGCGGCGTACAGAATTCTCATGAGCCGGCGCGATCCGGACGCGCGGACCGACGTCTCACTGTTTGACCAGGAGGGCGAAGAATGGGCCGGAGCGGATCCGCCCAAACAGCAGCAGGTCGAGCTTCATCACATATGACAATACCCGCAGCGTAGCGTACGTTGTCCGGCTTCCGGCGATCCGCGCTTTTGCAGCCGTGCGCGCTTCGCGGATCGCCTGCGCGTTGACGTCTTCCGCTGCGACCGTCCCGTCGAGTCGCGCCGCGGCACGCCGTGCCATGAACCGCTCGGCCATCCGCATCATGATGTTCTCGACGAAGCCGCCGACAATCGGGGTGTAATAACGGATTCGCCGAATGCGAAACCCGGCGGCCTGCACGACCTGCTCGAGCTCGGGAATATCGCGCAGCGGGTTGAGATGATCTGATTTCCGCAGTCGCTCTTGCCTGGCGTCGATCAGTCCCCAGCCTTCGAGGCGGTGCACCAGTCGATTGATCAGACGGAGACCCTTCGCGATCGGTGCGTTCTTGCGAACGTGGGTGTAGACGAACAATTCGCCGCCGGGGACCAGCACCCGACCGGCTTCCGCCAGCATCTCGCGCAAAGCCTGGGGCGATAGATGTTCCAGGACGTCGAGCGAAAACGCCTTGGTGAACGTTGCGTCGCCAAACGGCAGCTTGCGCAGATCGCCGATCAGCAGATCGACACCCCGACGGGCGTCCGACGAGAAGAACGGGCTGATGTCGATGCCAAGCGTCGTCGATCCCCAGTCGCGATTCCACAGCAGCGCGCGACCGCTGCCACATCCGAGATCGACGATCACATCGTGCGGTTCCGGCGCGAGGAACGCGCGCAGCATGTCGTTCCGGATTTTCGAACCGAGCAGCGGAGGCGAAACGGTCTCGTGCCGCGCGTCGGTGTGGAGCGTCTCGTCGAGATACTTCGTTTGCTCCGCGTATTCGACTCGGGGTCGCAGGTCCAGATAATCGGGCGAGGCGCTGTGGTACGGCCGGCCACAGCCCTGACAGACGAGCGAGTCGGCGGTTCCGGCCAGCATCCCATGGCAATCGGGACAACGAACCAGCGATAGCAGCGTGGCGGAGATCATCGGGCCGCGTCGATCGTTTCGGCGAACAGCCCCTCGAGCTGTTCGGCGCGTCGCTGCCAGGAATACTTCGGCACCTCCTGCCATGCGGCGCGCGCGAGCCGCACGGCAAGTACCGGATCGCCGAGCAATCGGTCGATCGCGTGCGTCAGCGCAGCCACATCGCCAGGCGGCACCAGCAGCGCGTTCACGTTATCCGTGAGGATCTCGCGCAATGACGGCAGGTCGCTCGAGACGATCGGCCGTCCGGCGGCCATGTATTCGAACAGTTTCAATGGCGAGGTGTAACGGGTTGAAATTGCGGACGCCGGATTCGGAAGCACCAGCACGTCGGCCTGCGTGAGGAGTTCTGCCACGCGGCATGGCTCGACGAGCCCAGTGAAGGTGACGCGCTCGGCAATGCCAAGGCGCTCGGCCACGGACCTGGTTCGCGCCAGATCGGGTTCCTGCGGGTGCCCGCCGACGATCAGGCCGCGCACATCCGGTAGCCGGGCAAGCGCCTCGAGCAGCAGGTCGACACCCTTCCACGCGTACAGGTGCCCGGCATACGCCACGACCCGCGTCCACTTACGATCCGCAATATCTGGGATTCGATCTGGAACGCGCACGCCGTCTGAAATGACCGCCACTCTCGATCTGGTGCCGAACCGATTCTCGAGATCGGCGCGCAGCGCAGACGTAATCGTGACATATCCATCGGCGTCGTGCCACACGCGCGCTTCACGCCGCGCGAGCCGTCGCAACTTGGCCGGGGACGGACGTGTCGCCGTGGCGACGAGATCCGGCAGCGCGGCGGCCACGTCGGGCGCATAGCCGTGCGATTCGTACACAAGCGCCGGCCGTCCGGCTGCAGGCAATGCGAGCAGCGCCGAGGCGACCCCGAGGTCGCGGGTCAGCAGCACATCGGTGCGTCCGCGTCCGAGCGATCGTCCGATCGAGAACGCCAGATATCCCAGCCGCCTCGCGATCGGCGGACCGGCAACCGGCGCCGCTTCGATCCGCAGCCGCGAGTCCGGCGCCAGACCGTAGTACGCGAACGGATCCCTGGCCGGAGTGTGGGTGTCGGGCCTGACGATCAGGACCACCGAGTGTCCGCGCGATGCCAGCGCGTGACACGTCTCCATCGTCTGGATGCCATTGGCCCGCTCCAGCGGAAACCGCACGTCGGCGAAGTAAGCGATGCGCACGTGAGTCGAATTGGGTTGCGGAAACCGCGTCAGCGCGTAGTCTCGGCCGGCTTGTAAAAGGATGAACGGTTTGTGAAGTAACGATAGACCAGTTCCGGCGCCGTCCGCGGCAAGGTCACGAAAGCATCATACGCGTTACGTCCCAGTTCGAGCTTCTGGCGATTCATCATGCCGGTACCGAATTCCGCCGTGAGCGCGACGTTCCACCAGACCGCGATCGCAATGAGTGTCGACATCACGATCCGTGTGCCTCGAGATGTCGTCCTGCTCTGAAGTGCGGCCAGCCCCATGATCAGAAAAACGGTCATCGCGACAAACCGACGCTGGCCGAATGCGCCAGCCACGGTCCACGACTCGACTGCGCCGCTGACGTAAACCTGCAACGCAACCATCAAAAGCAGGCACAGTCCGATTTGCCGCAAATCGGTCGGGGTGTTGGCGTTCTCTCCGCCAATCGCCATCGGCCGGACGGCAAACTGCACGAGCCCAATCAATGCGAGAAGCGCCAGGGGTGTCCAGAACAACCAGCCGTGCTCGGGATCGGCGAGCACCTGCAGCGCGTGCGGAGCATGCCAGAACATTTTTCTCATGACGAGCGGCGATGGCCGCGGCGCGCCATTGAGCGCCTGATAGGCGATGAGCTGGGGAAGGTAGCCAACGAGGAACGCCAACGCGCCCGCCGCAGCAACCGCCGCCGTGTGCCTCAGCTCCTGCAGTTTGCCCGTTCCCTTTGCCCAAGCGAGCAGGAAATCGACGACTGGCCCGAGCGCAATCAAAAGATCTTGCTCACGCACCATGGCCATCAGCGCGCCGGTCAGACCGAGCAGCACTGCTCCGCTGACCGTCCAACTCTGTCGAGCGTTCAACCAGACAGTCACGAACAGTGCCACCGCGAACGCCGAGCAAGCGTGCGAGAACGGCGGCGCGACGTACATATAAAAGAGCAGCGGGGTGCCGAGCCACACGGCCAATCCCGAACTGAGCGCGTGCGTTCCGATCAGACGACGGGCTGCGGCAATGCCGAGGACAACCGCTGCGAAGCCGTAAAACGCCGAACCGTACGCCACCGCTGCGAGGTACGGCTTTGAATACCCGTCGACCGCGACCGTCCCACCCGCGGCCCGGATCACGCGAGCGATCATGTCGGCGACGGCGTAGAAAGGAGCCCATAGAATGGCGCACCCGATCGTGCCGTAGTTGATTCGCCGGCCGGTTGCGGTTTCAAGTTCCAGGAACGTCTGGTGGAAGTCGGGAGTCTGCGCGATCCCATGATCGTAGAAATAGCGATACTCGTTCTCGAACGACACGTCGTGGTCGAACCACAGCGACCGGAGATAGGAGAAATACTCGACCTCGTCGGACGAGTACAGGCGTGCCGTCACGGCCGGCAGCGAAATCACGAAGAGAAGGACGAAGAGGAGGATGTCCCGTCGCGCCGGCATCCGTGTGTTATCTCGCCGCAAACGCCAGGTATTTCAACAGCTGCGCGAGGTTGAAGGTCGCGTGGCTGACGAGCGGCGCGACGATGCTGCGTCGCGAAATGTAGAGCAGCCCCCAGAAAAATCCGAGAAGGCCGATCGCGATGGTCGCGTCGTAGCCTTGATCGAGATGTCCGACGCCGAAGAACACGCTGTAAATGGCGATGCCCCACAGCGCGCCGCCAAGATACTGATCGAACCGATGCGCGATGAACCCGCGCTGCACTTCCTCACGCACGCCTCCGGCCACCATGACGACAATCGCAAAAATCAGCGCGTCGCCGCGAGTGCGGAGCATGTCCTCGAACGGATTGGTGGTCACGTTGTGCAGCGCCGGCGCGATCCGCAGAATCAGCAGCAACACGACCGTGACCAGCATGAACACGGCAGGCAGCGTGGCCAGCCCGATGAACGCTTCACGGATCAGCCGCACGTTGCCCAGGAGCACGCGGCGCGGCGATTCGTGGTGCGCCCGCAAGAATCCCAGCACCAGCGCGACCACCAGCCCGGCGTCGAGCAGCGACAGCGTGAAGATGAAAGGGGGCGACAGGCGACCATCGTCCGTATGCATCGGCATTCCGAATCCGCGCATCAGGACGATGAGGAGCACCTGCGTCGGAAAGCCCGAGCAGATCAGGATCTCAACCAGCGCGCCGACCCGCTCGAGCGGCAGCACCCGCCTGCGTTCGGGAATGAAAGACGGCTCGGGGACCGGCTCCAGCACATTGCTGACTGTACCACCTTGTCCCCTTTTCCCTTGTCCCTTTTCCCTCTATTTCAACGGCACTCGAACGGTGAGCGGCGCCGTGAGCTTGATCGAGAGTGGCGTGCCGGCGGCCAGCTGGACCTCGTCACCGCGCGTGGCGAGCACGGCAGCGGTTCCCGCCCCGCCGCCGATCGCTGCCCCTTTAGCGGCGCCCCCGCCACCACCAACAATCCCACCGATCACTGCTCCCGCACCGGCGCCGATGCCGATCTTGGTTGCGTCCTTCTTTTTCGTCGAGTGAGCGACGTGACTGATGGTGGCAGTGGTGATCGGTTGATTCCCTTCTCCGGGCAGATCGATCGTGTTGAACCGAAATGCGATCGACGCAAGTCCCTTGACCTTCGCCGAACGCTCGGCGCTGGTGACGTGCCCGGTGAGCGTCGTCCCTGCCGGTACGGCCTGAAGTCCGTCGGCAGTCACCGCCGTTTTCAATGTGGCGCGCACGGGATCCTCGACCTTGCTCGTGTCGGAGGCCAGCGCTGTTCCGAGCGTCGCCGAGAGCGTCGTCCCTGATGGGATCGTCACTTCACGATATTCCGGCCGCTTCACCGCCGGCTCGGTCGCCTCTTCTTTTGGTTTGGGCGCCGATGGCGGCTCCGGAGCAACCGGTGCTGCCGGTGCCTTCTCGGCGTTCCCTGTCGCCGTCTTGGGTTCCGCTCCAGCTGCGGCGTTCGCCTCCGCGTCGCGGCGCGCGGCCAACGCCGGCGCGGGTTTGACCTCGGCGATTTGCGATTTCTCCACCTCTGTTTTGACGCCGTCCGGCGCTTCAACCACGACGTGTTCAGGCTTGACGTCGACGAGCTTGCCGGCCACCTTGAGGCCGTCCTTCTTTTCCACGGTCACGTCGGTGCCGACCGGCGGCGTCGAGTCCGAGCGCGCGCAGCCGGCCAGCGTCACGGCCAGTCCGATCACAATTGCCAGGTTTTTCATAGGTCCCCTGCTCTCTCGCCGTTGAGCTGTGCAAGCGATATGCCCCAGCGGTGCTGCTCTACATTCCACCCTGTGCCCGGGTCTCGCCCGTGTTGTGTACTTTTGTCGGACGAGCGCGGCCAGATCTTCGCGCGAAACTGACCGAGGGAGGCATTCTAAGGGGGTGTAGAGCATGACACTGCTGAGATTGGTTGGCGAATTTTTCGTGGAAGTGTGTAATTGATACTCGGAAAGTGTAAGAATGACTTAGCGAAGAGAGCCGCGGAACACTGAAGACGTACCAACGACGATTAAAGAAGTACAACAACAATGAACGATATAGATCCGGAAGCGACTGTCGGCGAACGAGTGCTGATCGTCGAAGACGATCCGGCAACCCGAACCGGCCTGGCGGAGCTCGTACAGGCCTGGGGATTTCAAACCGCCGAAGCGGCGGAAGGCGAAGAGGCCATGCGGAAGGTCACCACCTTCCGTCCGGCCATCATCGTTTCTGACCTGGTGATGCCGCGGATGGGCGGCGCTGATCTTCTGCGTGCGCTTAAAGATCAGCTCAGCGACATTACTTTCATCCTGCTGACGGCACAGGGAACGGTGGACAGCGCGGTTGAGGCGATCAAGGAAGGCGCGTACGACTACCTGAGTAAGCCGGTCGATCCGCAGCGGCTGCAGATTCTGCTTCAGAAAGCGGTCGAACGTCAGGACACTCTGCGCGAAGTGCGCGCGCTCCGCCGCCAGCTGCGGGAGCAAGGAAGCTTCGGGCGGATCATCGGAAACAGTCCGGGTATCCGCACCGTTTATCGCGTGATCGAACAGTCGGCGCCGACCGGCGCGTCCGTGTTGATCTCGGGGGAGTCGGGCACCGGCAAAGAGCTCGTCGCGCAGACCATTCACGAGCTCAGCCCGCGCGCCACGTTTCCGTTTGTGGCGATTAACTGTTCGGCGATTCCCGAAACGTTGCTCGAAAGCGAGATCTTCGGTCACGAGAAGGGCGCGTTTACCGGCGCCAGCGATCGTCGCACCGGCGTGTTCGAGTTGGCGCATCGGGGCACGTTGTTCCTCGACGAAATTGCCGAGATGATGCCGGCTACCCAAGTGAAACTGCTGCGGGTGCTGCAGGAGCGCGTCTTCCGGCGGCTCGGCGGACGGCAGGAGATCTCGGTCGACGTGCGCGTGATTGCGGCCACCAACGTCAACCCGCAGGAGGCGGTGAATAGCGGCAAGCTCCGCGAGGACTTGTTCTATCGCCTGAACGTCTTTGCCATCGACTTGCCGCCGCTTCGCGAACGGCGCGAGGACATTCCGCTGCTCGTCCAGACGTTCCTCTCCGAATTCAACCGGACAAACGGAAAGAGCATCCGGGCAGTGGATCAGGAAGCCATGTATATTCTGGAGCGATATCCCTGGCCGGGGAATATCCGTGAGCTGCGGAACGTGATCGAACGGGCGACGATTCTCGCCGAGAGCGAGTTCATCGAGGCGCGCCATCTTCCACCGTCGCTGATCTCGCGTGGCGAAGCGTCGCTTCCGACGTTGACGATTGCCCCCGGCACCACCGTCGACGAGGCGGAGCGGCGGCTGATTCTGCTCACGCTGGATCACACACGCAACAACAAGACGCGCGCGGCGGAGATTCTCGGGATCAGTTTGAAGACGCTGCACAACAAGCTGAACCGGATGAAGGACGAAGAAGGCATGCGGAGTCAGGAGGCGGCAGACAGACGCTAGCGATGCAGATCATGAGCTGCCGGGCGGGGGCGATTCGTGGGCATTAAAGCCAAGCAGGTTGCCGGCGTCACCACGCTGGTCGTCGTCGTGGTGGTGGCGCTCAGCGCCTACCACGTGGCCACCCTCGTACGCGTCAATTTCGAGGAGACTGCGTCGCGCGGACAGATGCTGGCGGCGGCAATCTTCCAACGCGCGAAAGAGGTGGTCGCACAAGGCCTTACCGATCCGTATGAGGCGATCCGGACCGACGGCGGAATCCGATCGATCATCGAATCGAGTACCGCCAGCTGGCCGGGCGTCACCTACGTCGCCGTCGTCAACAAGGACGGCGTGGCGGTGGCGCACAGCTCGCCGTCGCTCGAAGGGGACAAGCTGACGAAGCAGGACGATTTCGCCAAGCTGTCAGACGCGTCGCCATGGACCCAAATCTTCGCGGTGTATTCGGACAAGATTCTGGAAATCTCGCTGCCGATGCGCGACGAGCGCGAGAACACCGATTTCGGCGAGATTCGAGTCGGTGTGACGACGACTCTGGTTCGCAGCGACGTCAGGAAAGCTGTGAACGCGACCCTCGGCGCCCTTCTCGTCGCCCTCGGGGCCGCCTCGCTGGTTGCGATGCTCCTGTCGCAGTGGATGCTGCGGCCAATCCACGTGATCCAGAGCGGGCTCACTCGCCTCGGGCGCGGGGAACTCGACGTCAAACTGAACCTGGAAGAGCAGGAATTTCGTGATCTTGGCAGCTCGTTCGACGCAATCAGCGCGCAGCTGGCGGCGCTGGGGAGGGGAGCGAAAGAAGGTCAGCCGGCGGGCGAGGTGCGAGCCGGGTCGGCGTCGGATCTCGAATCGGTCATGGACAACCTCGAAGATGCGGTTGCCCTGTTCTCGCCGCGCGGAGAGCTGATCTTCTCGAACAAATCGATGAACGTGCTGCAGCCGCGGGCGCTCGACGCCTTGCCTGCTGACAGCCCCGTCAGGCAGATCGTCGAACGTACGTTGGCCGGACGCAAATCGCAGGGGCCCATCTCCATTGGCGGCCTCGACCCCGCCGATACCACCGAGCGTTTGCTGATGACGCACGTCATCGAAGACACGAGCGGACGTTTCCTCGGTGCGATGCTCGTGGCCCGGAACATCGGGTACTTAAGTCAGGTGCAGTCCACGCTCAACTATTCGAGAAAACTCGCCGCCCTCGGGCGGTTGATGGCAGGCGTCGCGCACGAGGTGAAAAACCCGCTCAACGCGATGACGATTCATCTGGAGTTGCTGAAACAGAAGCTCGCGCGTCAACCCGCCATCGCCGGTGCCGGGCCGGTTGCTCGAGGAGACAGCCTGGCGTCGCCTCCCGACGTCACAAAACACGTGGACATCATCGGCAAGGAGATTCGGCGCCTCGATGAAGTGCTGAATGGGTTCCTGAAATTCGCACGGCCCGATGAGCTGAAGCTGCAGCCGGTGCGGCTCGCCTCGCTGATCTCCGACATTCGGACTTCAGTCGGACCCGAAGCGAACCGCCGGAACGTGATCATGAAGGTCGAGTGCCCCGATAGCCTGCCCGAAATCAACGCCGACCCCGGGATGCTGTCGCAGGCATTGCTGAATCTGGCGCTCAACGCGTGCCAGGCCATGCCGGACGGCGGCACGTTGAAAATCACATGCCGAACCGCACCGAAGCGGCGAGTAGAAATCGACATCGAGGACACGGGAATCGG
>JBPYFA010000302.1:0-12851 GCA_051986585.1 Vicinamibacterales bacterium
GTCACTGCCCCGGCTTCCAGTCTCGAAATAACGGCAGGTAACAACCACTAGTGTCCTGTCCGCGTGGATCGCGGCATAAGTCCCGGAGCGCGGCGCCCGGATGGCAAGGCGCGACGACCGCGAATACCGGGAGTATTTAAGGGTGTCGCGAACCACGCGGACAGGGATTAGCCTTGGACCTGGCTACCCCGTCGGCGACGGCGGGGTGGCCACGCCGCTCGATCTCGAGTTCCTATCCCGCGCACTCGACTGCGGGTCAGCTCGATCACGTATCATCTAAAACACTTCCAGCCACCCGCTGAAGAGGTCCGGATGCGAGGGCGGAGACCGGCCACGTGACAGCAGAACTCATCACGGTACAAGTTCGAAGTCGCCAGGAGTGGCGGGCGTGGCTGGCAAAGCACCACACGGAAAGTCCGGGAATCTGGCTCGTGTTTCACAAGGCGCATACCGGTGTGAAGTCGATCCCGTACGAGGAC
Organism: Vicinamibacterales bacterium; assembly: GCA_051986585.1. Taxonomy (GTDB): domain Bacteria; phylum Acidobacteriota; class Vicinamibacteria; order Vicinamibacterales; family 2-12-FULL-66-21; genus JALZOC01. The sequence goes on from JBPYFA010000302.1 coordinate 480, forward strand.
ATGGTTCGCGAGGCGCTTTGCTTTGGATGGATTGACAGTCTCGTAAAACGTCTCGACGACGACCGCTACGCGGTCAAGATCACGCCGCGAAAGCCCGGCAGCAAATGGTCCGACATCAATCGGAAGCGATGGACTGAGCTCAAGACTACCGGTTCGCTGACGGCAGCCGGCCTGGCGGCGGCACCAACCGACTCCACCTACGCGCCGCGGCCAAAGATCCCACTCCTGCCGGCTTACATCAAAAAGGCGCTGAAGGCGAATGACAGGGCGTGGAGATTCTTTCAACAGTTGGCGCCAACCTACCGGCGTAATTTCGTCGTCTGGGTTCACGTCGCCAAACGACCCGAAACACGCGCACGCCGCCTTCGCGAGGCGGTCGCCTTGCTCGCCGCCGGAAAGAAACTCGGCTTGAAGTAGCCTCATTTCTTTTCCCTTTGCTCGACGCGTCGAGAGGCGCACAATCGTACATAGGGCGGCAGCGCGCGGGGAGCCCGTGTCGACGTCGTGCCGAGTTCTCCCTCACGCTGGTTCACCCCGAGAATCGTAGGTGGACCATGATGGCGATTCGAACCGTTCTCTGTCCGGTGGACTTCTCGCCGGCAACCGCGCGGCAATTGGATGTAGCCACCGCGCTGTGCCGGGCATTCAAGGCGCGGCTCGTTCTTCATCACAACCGGAACGCCATGGCGGTTGGCGCCGCTGTCGGTTGGATGTATGCGGCCGATCACCCGTCGCTATCCGAAGAGAGTGCCCAACAGCGCCTGGTCGACCTGGCGGCGCGGCAAACAGGTCTCGAAGTGGAAACCCATGTCACGCGTGGGCCGATGTCCGCATCGGTGCTTGCCATCAGTGACGCGGTCGGCGCTGATGTTGTCGTACTGAGCGCACACAACACGCCGCCGGAAGAGCACTCGTCGGTGACGGAACTGGTTCTCGCCTCGGGCGAGCGATCCGTCCTCACGCTGCACGACAACGGCGCCGATCGGCACGCCCTCAACATCCATCCCTCGGGTGATGCCCGCCAGGTGACGCTCGTGCCGACTGATTTGAGCGGAGAGTCGCGCGCGGCGGTGGATTTCGCGTTCGAGCTCGCGCGCACGCTGCCGCTCGAAATCCATCTCTTGCACATGATCGGGAGCCGCTTGGGGATCAGAGACCAAGGGCAGGCTGTCGCCGACGCCGAGCGTCTGGTGGAAAAATTGATTCCTGCCGATTGCGCGGAGTGCACATCCGCGCACGTCGGCGTGGGAAACCCGGTCGATGGCATCCTCCGCTGGGCGGGCGATCTGTCGGCCGCGTGCGTCGTCATGGGGGAACACACGCGTGAGCCCCTGCGCCGGTGGTTCAGCGCGGACACGTCGCGAGCCGTTTTGTACAAGGCGCCGTGCCCCGTGTGGTACGTTCCCGGCCGGCGCGCCGCGTGACGGCGCCCGGCCATCAGACAATTCGGATTCGGCCTGATCCCTGCACTTACCTATTGCGAAAATCTGTTTCTAGTGTAGAGTCCCCGCTGCACGCCACTGGTCGGTTCCGTCAACGCTCAACTGCAGGGAGGACTCAATGGGCTTGTTTGGTATGTCACGGCCGGATCCTCGGCAACAAGCAGCGGACGCTTACAAACTCGCTCGCACGGAAGTGTGGGATGCGGAAGTCGGACGGATTGGAAAACAGGAATTTCAGCGGCGGCGAAGTGCGATCACTGACGCGCAGTTGGGCAACCCGGCCGGGTCACACGAGTTCGACGACTGGGACCGGCTCCTTGCGGAAGCCGTAGCGCATCGGGCCGACGAACTGTTGCGCGCGATGCAAAAGAGCTGAACGTCTCGCGCAGAGATCCCAGCGATCGCAAAATAACGCCGGGCCTACCCGGTCTCACCTGCCCTTTGCAACAACGGCGAGACCCGGTTGGCCCGGCGTTTTCTCTGCGACCTCCGCGGCCTACGCGTCAGATATTCAGCGCGGGCCGGTGAGTCCAACGCGAAGCGGAGCTTCGCCATTGGGCCCACCAGATGAAACCAATCTGTTACGTCAGACCTACTGAATTCCGAGCGTGCCGCTTGGCGGTCCATTGCCCGCGCCGTTGCCGAACAGGCGGTTCGTCCCGTACGACAAGATGCTCGATCCCATCCCGATATAAAGACCGGTGCCGTTGTTCGTCACGGTCGTATTGGACAGGCGAACGGTCGCTCCGCTCTGCGCCAGGATTCCAGTGTTCGCATTTCCGAACGCGGCGCTGTCGTCGAGGTCGAGCGTCGAATTCGTATCGGCGTAGAAACCGTAGGCCACATTTGACGTCGCGGATGAGTGGACGACCAGCGCGTGCGCGCCGCCGGTAATCGCGAGCCCGGAATTGCCGTTGCCGTGCATCTGGACGTGGTCGACGGTGACGTTCAACGTGCTCCCGCCCCCGGAGAAGGCAACAATGCCGGTCTGACCGTTATCGCTTATAACGGTGTTCGAGACGGCGAGGTGTCCGGAAGTCCGTCGATCGTCAATCCCCCGACCCGAGAACCCGTAAATCTTGCAGTTCTCGATGCGGACGTCCTTCGCGCTCAGGATGTAGATGCCGGCAATTCCGGTACCAAGCCCGTTGATATCGAGATCGCGCAGGATCACGACATCCGAGCTACCTGCACTCACGACGATGCCATTGGTTCCCGACACCAGGACGCCGGCGAGCCCGGACGACCCGTCGAACGTGATCGACTTCGTGATCGTGACGGCGCCAAAGCCACCCGGATCGAGCGTGTCAATCTCGCCAACCGGCGCCGTCTTCGAAATCGCGCCCGCAAACGTCTTGCACGGAGCCGTGCGGCTGCACGGATTCGCGTCGTCACCAACGCCCGAGATCCAGGTACGCGTCGCTTGCGCGTGGGCCAGCGCAGGAAAGAAACCGATTACGGCAATCATCGAGGCCACGGCGGCAATCCGAGCCCTACTCATCAGTCGCTCCTTTTGATAGCGGTAAGGTGTAGTGGGCTGCGGGCTGTCGAGGAAGCGGGTCCAACAATCGCGATCGGTTGCATTGGCCGATACAGCTTTGTGGTTGCTTCGACAAATTGGTAATCAGCTTCCAGAGATAAGTGCGTCGATGCGACAGCTCGAGACTGGCTCTTGTTCCAATCGGAACAACAACTTGACTCACATCAATCTCGAGACGTGCCCGGCAGCTGCCTAAGCTCGACAGCATGTTCCGGACCGCTTGGGGAAGAAGACGGAGACGCTTTCCGGTGCTCAGCAGTCAAGACATCGCACTTCCTCGAAGATCTCCGCCTGCCTGTCCGGGTTCTCGCGCGCGTAGTTGATGAGGCATCGCACCGCTTTGCTGGCGTCTGCGAGTCCGTACCGCGTTGCCATCTCTTCGAGGAACTGCACCTTGATCGTTTCCATCTCGATTTCGTACGGCTTCGCATCCTTCATAGAGCACCTCTCATATCGGCTTGTTGCTCTTTGCCGCGTGCGATCCAATCCTTCGCGAGCGTGTAAGTCGCGGCAAGGATCACCGGACCGACAAACAGACCAACCATGCCAAAACTGATTAACCCGCCGATGACGCCGGCAATGATCAACAACAACGGCAACTGCACTCCGCGTCGAATGAATACCGGCCGAAGCAAGTTGTCGAGCGCGGCCACCGGCACACTCCAGATCAGGAGCGCGGTGCCCCACCCTGTGCTACCGATCCAGTACAACCATCCAATTGCAGGCGCCAACACCAATGCCGGACCAAGTTGGGCGACGCCAAGGATGAAGGCGATCGCGGTCAGCAACCCAGGATGTGGAATGCCGCACAACCAGAGGCCAATGCCTGCGAGCAGCGACTGGATCAGCGCGGTGACGACAACTCCCAGCGCGACGCTGCGGATCGCCTGACCCGCCAGATACACGGTTCGTTCGCCCGAGTCGCCACCCAGACGATTGGCAAACGCCAGAACCCCGGAAGCCGTCGCTTCTCCCTGGGAGTACAGAATCACAACGAGAACCATCGTCAAAAAGATCAAGAAAATGGTTCGGCCGAGACCGCCCGTCGCGCTAATCGCCCATCCCGCTGCCGACAGCGCGTAGGGCTGAACAGCTGCGGCAAGCGCGTCCGGGCCGCCGGCGGCGATCGTTTGCCAGCGATCGGTGATCTTGGGGCCAAACAGCGGAAGGGTCGTGAGCCATTGCGGCGGCGGACCAAGTCCCTTTCCCAGGAACGATTCGATCACGGCAGGACTGCGATCCGCCGCCTGCAGCATCGTACCGATCGCAAGGGCAAACGGGACGATGAAGACGAGCAGAATCGCCAACGTCATGATGGCAACGGCGAGCCAGCGCCGCCCACCGGTGAGTTGCTGAACGCGCAGCAACGTTGGCCAGGTCGCGATCGCAATCGTCGTCGCCCAGATCAACCCGTTCAGGAATGGCAGCAGCGTCCAGACGCTTCCGGCCAGCAACGCACCGATGACGAGCACGAACAGCACGACTCGCGTGATATCGCTTGACGCTTCAGATTTCATCGCTTCCTCGAGCCTGGCTCACGTCCGATGCGGCGGTCCGATCGGCATAAGATCGCAGGCGCCGTAAATACTCTTTCTGGCTGTTATACCCGCAAACGGGACGTGGGTGAACTCGCGTCTGCTTCCTCTTGCGAAGATGCCAATTGCCCGTCGGTCGCTGCCCAACCACCCTTCATTTGCTACAGTTGAAGTCTCGCCGAGGCTCGACTTCGCTTGGGCGCGTTGCATTCATCAAGGAAGGGACGGCCGATGTCGGAATCCGATCGCACTGACTTTTCGACGGTCATTGATTCCCGGCGTCGCGCGCCGCTCGCGATGGATCCGGCGGCATTCAAGGCGCTCGGCCATCGGCTGGTCGACGATCTCGCGGAGTTACTGGAATCGGTCCCGCAACGCCCTGTGACTAGAGCCGAGTCGCCGGCGGCGATTCGCGAAGCGCTCGCACTGGGCGGTTCGCTCCCCGAGCATGGGACGGATCCAGGGCCGCTGCTGCAAACTGCAACACGTCTCCTGTTCGAACATTCGCTCTTCAACGGGCACCCGAAGTTCTTCGGCTACATCACGTCGTCTCCCGCGCCGATTGGGATTCTGGGCGACTTCCTGGCCGCGGCCGTCAATGCCAATGTGGGATCGTTCATCCTGGCGCCGGCCGCGACGGAAATCGAATCGGAGGCCGTGCGCTGGATCGCCGAGCTGATCGGCTACCCGATTGATTGCGGGGGCCTGCTCGTCAGCGGCGGCAACATGGCGAACATCGTGTGCTTCCTCGCGGCGCGTGCCGCCAAGGCCGTGTGGAATGTTCGTGAACAGGGCACAGCCGGCGGAGAGGGGCGCACGCTGCGCATCTACTGCTCGGGAGAAACGCATACCTGGATCAGTAAGGCGGCCGACATCGCCGGTCTCGGCACCGACGCGATTCGGCTCCTTCCGATCGACGACGACTTACGGATGGATCCCGGGCACTTGCGACGCGCGATCGAATCGGATCGTGCGAATGGGGATCTCCCGTTCCTGGTCGTGGGGACCGCTGGATCGGTGAGCACCGGAACGGTCGATCCCCTGCACGAGATTGCGGCGATCTGTCGCGAGCACCAGGTGTGGTTTCACGTGGATGGCGCGTATGGCGGATTCGCGGCTGCAGTCCCGGAAGCGCCGTCAGATCTTCGCGGTCTGGCTGTGGCTGATTCGGTTGCCGTCGATCCGCACAAGTGGCTATACGCACCTGTCGAAGCGGGGTGCTCGCTCGTGCGACGGCCGGAGTGGCTGCGAAACGCATTCACCTACCATCCGCCCTACTACCACTTCGAAGAACAGGCCACCAATTACGTCGACTACGGGCCGCAGAATTCGCGTGGATTCCGCGCGTTGAAGGTCTGGCTCGCGCTGCGGCACGTCGGTGCCGCCGGCTACCGAACAATGATTGCCGACGACATGCGCTTGTCGCGGACGATGGCGGATGCGGTCGAACGGCATGCGGAGTTCGAGCGACTGACCCAGGCCCTGAGCATTACCACCTTCAGATACGTCCCGAGAGATCTGAAATCGTCGATTGGCATGCCCGAGACGGAACGGCACCTCGATGCGGTCAACCGCGAAGTGCTCGATCGAGTGCAGCGCGGGGGTGAACTGTTCGTCTCGAACGCGGTGATTCGCGGCCGTTACGCACTCCGCGCCTGCATTGTCAACTTTCACACGTCGAAGTCAGACGTCGAGGCCGTGCCCGAGATCATCGCGCGGATCGGCCGCGCGGTCGACACCGAGTTGCGGCCACCAAGGCAGGTCTAGCCAAACATTGCCGTCAGGCTGCGCTGATGCGCGCGGCAGCAGGCTTCGCGAACGATGGCACCCTGGCCGCGCCGTCGCTCGATCGGCCGTACGCCCCATCGGCGTATTGGCACAGAAATCCGCATTCCACGAGCGCGCGAAGTAACTGCGCACACCGCGTGCAGTCCAGGCCCCACAGCCGCTGCGCCTGTTGCTGATTGAGCCGAAGCCCTGGCATTTCCAGGTACTCGCCGCAGATGCGGCGGAGCGTCTCGTCGAACCCGGGCGCATCCAATGGGTTCATAGCGCCTCCTCGATCTGATTCGGAGCGCTGAAGATAAAGGTGTAAGTGTTGGCCTTCTCGGATGATACGCCCCTCGCTCGTGGTGTCAAGAACTTCGACGAAAGTACCTGGTAGTTGTTACAGATTTGTGACGACTGCTGGACGAAACAGTACGGAAGAGGTCGTGAGATAATTCGCGACCAATGTACAGGCTGCTTCGTCGCCATCGACGATATCCGAACCTGTTTGCAGTGCTCGCAGTCCTTTGGATTCCATCGACGGTGTCGGCACAAACCGCATCGCCCCTCGATGCCCCGGTCAACACGTCGACGCTCAATCAGCTGCCGATTCGTTTCGAACCGGCGAATGAGACGGGCACGTTCTTCGCGCGCGGAATCGGCTCGACAGTGCGGCTCAGCGGTCGATCGATCGACTTTCCGATTAGCGCTGATCCCCGACGTCACGGTTCTATCCGGGTTGAATTCGTCGGCGCGCGCTCGACGAGTCGCGTTATCGGTCTCGACCCGCTCCCGGGACATGTCAATTACCTATTTGGCGACGACCGGGCGCGGTGGCGCACCAACGTCCGCACCTTTGCTCGCGGCTACACCCCCTCGCTGTATCGCGGCATCGATGTTCTGTATTACGGCGCGGGGGATCGGCTCGAATACGACCTCGTCGTTCACCCCGACGCGCACCCTGGCTCGATCCGTCTGGCGGTCGATGGTGCATCGGTCGACGTCAACGTTGCTGGCGATCTGGTGTACGGACGCGACGATCAAGTGCTGCTCCATCGGCCGGTGGCGTATCAGACGATTGGGGGTGTGCGGCACGACGTCCCAGTCGCGTATCGCATGCGTGAGGACGGCACGATCGGATTTGCTGTCGCCGCGTACAACCGCAAGCAGGATCTGGTGATCGACCCGATCGTCGCCTACTCGTTCAGCTTCGGCGGGAGTGGTGACGAGCAGGTCTACGACATCGCCGTTGACGAAACCGGAGCAGTGTATGTCGGTGGCGACACTTACTCGGTTGACTTTCCGACGGTCAATCCCGCTCAGGGTCGCGACGATGCTGGCGATCCGTGCACCTTCTATGGCACTTCAATCTGTCGTGATGCGTTTCTCGCGAAACTGGCAGCGGACGGCAAATCGCTCGAGTACGCGACCTACTTTGGATCGGACGACTTCGATCAGGTAAACCACATCGTCGTGGACTCATCCCACGCGCTGTACTTCGCCGGTTGGACAACGACGCAAACAACCGATGCTCAACCAGATGTTCGGAACTCGTTCATCGGCAAACTCGCCCCAGATGGTTCGCACTTCGTCTACACGTACTACACCCCGCGGTGCTGCGCTACCGGACCGCAGCTGACGATCAACGACCTCGCAATCGGCCCGGACGGTTCCGCCTATGTCGCGGTGTCAACGCCGTCGACGGCCGAGATCGCCACGCTTTCACCCACTGGCGACAATTTTCACTCGATCTATACGTTGACCGATCCGTCTGGTGTCTCGCGCACCTCGTTCAATGGGATCGCCGTCCAGGGTGACAGCGTCTATGTCGGCGGATCAACGACGTGGTCAGGCTTTCCGACCACCAACGGCGCGCCTCCGGTGATCCGAAACGGTGTAGTGATGCGACTGAGCCTGACTGGCTCTGTCATCTATTCCCTCTTTTGGAACAAACAACGAAGCGCGGTCACGTTCACCGATATCGCGGTCGATCGCAACGGGACTGCTCACGTCGTCGCTGACGCCAGTCAGGCCGACACGATCTGCAGTCCGTCTTCATCGCCCGCGCACGAGGTGATGGTTGCGGCCATAAACAATGACGGATCTGAGGCTTACCCTTTCGTCACGACGCCCTATCCCCTCGATGGGTGTCTGCTTCCGCCCGTTCGGATAGCGGTTGACGATCGGGGCGCCGCGTATACAGCGGCCTGCGGGCATGGCATCCCGCCGGGGACGTCGATTGCCCGAACCGTCTGCAACCTGTGGAGACTCTCGCCATCCGGCGAGCAGACGTTCGCAGATGTGCCGTGGCACCGATTTGCGATCGATAGGAACGGGATCGGGAGATTCTTCGCGCCGGTCACCGGACAGGTTTCGATCATCAAGCAGGCGGCGCAGGTGTCGCTCCAATCCCTCACGGCAACCCCCTCAGTCGGTCGCTTCGGAACCGAGATCGCCTTCCGGGTGGTCATCCCCACGGCGGAGGACGATGTCGAATTGAGCTTCTGGCGATACGACACGTACGGCGGATGGAGGCAAGTTCAGGAGTTCATCTCGACCGGGCGACCCGATTTGTTCGTCACGTATGGATGGACACCGGCCTGGTGGGATGCCGGAGACCATCAAGTGTGCGTCTTTGTAGGACTGGTGGGATCGTCCGATCCACCTCAGTCGGCATGCACCAGCGTCACGGTCGTGGGACCTTCACCAGGTGACCCGCCCATTCTCCCGCCCGCCGCCGATTTCAACGCCGATCTTCGCCCAGATTTGATCTGGATCTACAACGCGACGGGTGAACTCGCGATGTGGAATCTTGGCGGCGGCGAGCACGGTGAGCGGCTGCTCGGTGGCGGCTACCTCAATGCGCCGCCATTGCCCGCTGGCTGGCGCGTCGCTGGTAGCGCAGACATGAATGGCGATGGTCACACCGATCTCGTATTGCAATCCGACACCGGATACCTGGGTGCGTGGTTCTTCAACGGATCAACGATGACAGGCGGGGCTCTTCTGTCGCCCAGTCAAGTCGATCCCAACTGGCGGATCCGCGCCGTCGGCGACCTCAATCACGACGGCCATCCGGATTTGATCTGGCAGTACGCACCGACTGGGCAGGTGGCGTTCTGGTTGATGAACGACGCGACGACGATTGGCTACGTCATTCCCAACGTCGCCGCACCGGGAGCGGACTGGGAGATCATCGGCACCGGTGATTCGAATCGCGACGGCGAGCGCGACATCTTCTGGCAGCAGCGTTCCACCGGCGCGCTCGCAGTCTGGACGATGATGAACGGCACGCAGCTCGCCGGCGGGGGCGTACTAACCTTCAATCCGGGCTCGCAGTGGCGCGCTGTCGCTGTGACGGATCTCGACGGCGATGCCTACAGCGACATTGTCTTCCAGAACACCAACACCGGCGATCTAGCCGCATGGTACCTCAAGGACGCCCAGTTGCGATTCGGCTTGCTGCTGGTCCCGTCGTCGGTCGGCACGCCGGGCTGGAGTCTCGTCGGCCCGCGGTAACGGGAACCACGATGCGGGCGCTACGTCTGTCTCCCCAGCCGTTGTTTTCGCTGATTGTGGTGCTCGGCCTCCCACCGACGCTGTGGGCACAGCCATCACCCATCCCCGATCATCGTGCGAAGCCTGAGGCCGCGACGGCCGCACTCAATAAGCTTCCTCTCCGCTTTGAACCAACCAATCGCAAGGGCGTGTTCCTCGCGCGCGGCATGGGCGCTGGCGTGCGGCTCACCGCGACATCAATCGACTTCCCGCTCGGATCTGCCGCTCAAACTGGAGATTCGATTCGCCTGCAGTTCATCGGCGCACGGAAGTCGAATCGCGTCGTCGGCGTCGACCAATTGCCAGGCCGGGTCAACTACCTGCTGGGCGCTGACCCCTCGCACTGGCGCACCAACGTGCCAACGTACGCGCGCGCGCGGACGACGTCACTCTACCGTGGCGTCGACGTCGAGTACTACGGCGCTGATGGTTTGCTCGAATACGACTTCGTCGTCCACCCGGGCGCACGGCCCGACAAAATCCGCCTGGATATCACCGGCGCATTGGTTGCGATCAGCGAGATCGGAGACTTGGTGTACGGCGCAGACCGACGCGTGCTGCTGCGAAAGCCGGTCGCGTATCAAGTGATCGAGGGTGATCGTCGCGACGTCACCGTCGATTACCACCGCCGTCGCGATGGCAGCTTCTCTTTCGCCCTCGGCGCCTACGACCGTCGACGCCCGTTAATCATCGATCCGATCGTTGACTACTCGTTCACTTTTGGCGGGAGCGGGTTAGACCGGGCCCTCGATCTCGCTGTCGACAATGTCGGTGCTGTCTACATCGCTGGAATTACTTACTCGAGCGATTTTCCGACCGTCAATCCCGCGGACCATCGCGAGAACGCGGGTAATCCCACCGGCTGCTGGGAGCCGCTTGAACCTCCGACGCCGTGCTGGGATGGATTTTTGGCAAAGTTGAGTGAGAACGGGGCTGGGTTGCAATACGCGACCTACTTCAGCGCGCTGGACCTCGTTTTCAACGTCGCCGTTGATGCAGACCACTCGGTTTATTTTGCGGGCACCGCCTCCTGGCTCGTCAATCCTGGCAAGTGGATAGTTGGTAAACTCGCCCCGGACGGCTCTCATTTCGTCTACACAGTCTTGACTTCTCCCATCAGTGGTCTGGCCCTGGCTCCCGACGGCTCACTCTACATGACGACCTCGGAGGGTGTGGCTACTCTTTCCCCTGCCGGAGACAACTTCCATATCGTCTTTCCAGTACCGACTTTTGTAACCGGCCTGAAGCTGGCATCCTTCGGACCGATTGCGATTGGCGCCGGTAGCGTATTCGTCAGCGGCATGACGCAGAACCCAGATCTATTTCCAACGACAACGGGAGCAGCGCAGAGACAGTCGGCAGGGTGGTATGAGGGAGTCGTCATCCGTTTAACCATGGACGGCACCGTCGTTTACTCCACTCTCGTCGGCGGTCCCGATAATGACTACCCTCTGGATCTCACGGTCGACTCAGAGGGGGCTGCTTACGTGGTTGGGTATGCGCAGTCAGGGGAGCATATTTGGGACCCGTCGCCGCCGTACGGGCTGGCCGCAAAAGTTACCCCAGACGGCAGTGCATTTTCGTACGTCAAGTTCTTTTCGATCGTGCCGCCCGAGAGTCATTCGTGGCGTGTACCGGAGCGAGTCTCAGTCAATGCTCGTGGTGAGGCGCATACAGCGACCTGCTCGTACGTTTTCGGCCCTTACCAGCCGGACCAATTAGCGTGTTTATTCTGGAAAGTGGACGAAACCGGAGCGTTGACGTCCGTCCCAGGCGTTCCATCCACTTTGTTTGCCATGGATCAGGCCGGCGCTGTGTACTTCGGTCCGCCCAGCCTCATCTCGCTGACCGGAACGAATCCGCCTGACATCAACGTCACGAAATTTACCTTCGGCGTGACGTCGATGTCGCTGACGGCGAGTGAGCCACTTCCGACGCGATTTGGCGTCCCGATCGCGTGGACGGCTCAGACCGTCGCGGACTATCCCGTGGAATACAGCTTTATTCGTTACAGTCCGGCCGGCGGATGGATCGAGGCGCAGCCGTTCGGCTCGAGCCGCACGTTCACCTGGACGCCAAAATCCTGGGACGTCGGGAATAACATCGTTTGTGTGTCGGCACGCGTGGTCGGCTCGTCGAGCGCTCCGACGTCGCGCTGCGTGGATGTCACCATCACCGGTGTGAGTGCGAACGATCCGCCGGTGCTGGCCGCGGCGGCGGACTTCGATGGCGATCGGCGGCCTGATCTGATTTGGATGAACGATGCGACTCGTCAGCTGGCGGCGTGGAAAATGGGGGCCGGCTCGTACGGCGAGCAACTGGTCAGCGCTTCATATCTCAATTCGGCACCTCTTCCGGCGGACTGGCGGTTAGCCGGCGCCGGCGACATCGATGGTGACGGTCAGACCGATCTCGTGCTGCAGTCAGACACGGGCCAGCTCGGAGCATGGCTGTTCAACGGATCAACGCTCCGTGGTGGGGTGCTCCTCACTCCGGGCCAGCTTGTCGATCCCAACTGGCAGATCCGCGC
>JBPYFA010000303.1:0-7637 GCA_051986585.1 Vicinamibacterales bacterium
GGGTACAGCGGGTATTTTGCCCCTCACTATTGGGCGATGCAGTACATGGTCAAGCACCACGATCCGGCCATCCTGACGCGGCTGTCGTCGTACGGTCCGTTTGAAGTTGTGGTCGACCATGATTGGGATCCGCAGGCCGGGCTGCGAAAATTCCTGCTCACGGCGCCGCAGGCGTCGCTCGTGTATCGCGACGACCGGTATTCCGCGTTCAGGGTCGAGCGAGGCCCGCACGTGAGCGCACTACCGAGACCGCAAGGACAATCCTTACCGATCTCATCGATTCATGCGGAATACAACGCCGCGATTGTCGGCGCCATGATCGACCACGACATCATGACGCGCTGGCACTGCGGGCGCGAGCAGCGTCCGGGCGACAGCTTCACGGTCGATCTTGGCTCGGAGCGGCAGGTGAACGGTGCCGAGCTCTTGATTGCCGGTTTCGTCGCGGATTTTCCGAGGCAGCTGTCGATCGAGACGTCCTCGGATGGCACGTCATGGTCGACCGCATGGAGCGGAGATGCCGCACTGATTGCGCTCTCGGCGGCACTCGAGGATCCGCTGAACATATCAATGCCGTTCGTGTTCGAACCGAGAAAGGCGCGGTTCTTACGCTTCACAGAACTCGCTCCGGAGGAAACCTATTACTGGTCGGTGGCCGAGCTTCGCATCGTTGGCCAGTAACTCCAGATTCAGACGAGCACGTTCGTTCTCGTCAGCGCCGCAAACACGGTCGGGGTGTTTCACATCGAACTCGTCGTCACGATCGCGCCCGTCGCAATCTGGATGCGTTCGGCCTTCACAATATTTCGCGGCTTGCTCTCTCGCCCCAACGGCGATCGCATCGCCATGGTCGCGACCTCAAAGTGAGGAACGCTGATTGCACTGGTCTGGGCCTATCGACTGGTGTCTTCTTTCGATGGCCATTTCGCGTTCGAAATTGTTCGAATGCGTCGGCAAGACTTACACGGTGACGGCTGCCGATACGGAGCAGAAATTAGCGGCGAGTGGCCGGTGGGCGCGCGAATCCGGCGAGCCTTTCGGTCCGGGTTATTTCGCAAAGTCGCGGTGAACCAGCTCGGCCGTGTGCTCGAGCTGCCATAACCGCACAGTTCCGGGTTTGTGGCCCTGCCGGGACCGGCCGCCATATACTGGTCCCGGAGATGCCAGTGAAGGCGGAGGACTCACGGCCCGTTGTGCTCCTTGTCGAAGATGATCAGGCAGGACGGCGTATGTACGCGGACTGGCTCACTGGAGCGGGTTTCCGCGTCGATCAGGCGCACAACGGCTTGCAGGCGCTCGAGCGCGCCTTTGACTCACCTCCACACGTGGTTGTGACGGACTTGAACATTCCGGGAATTGACGGCTTCGAGCTCACTCGCCGGCTGAAACAGGATGTGAGGACGCGAGATGTCCCTGTGCTTGCTGTGACCGGTTACGCGGCGTTCGCATCCGATCCTGAACGGGCGCGCCGTGCCGGTTGCGACGTGGTGCTGGCGAAACCGTGTTCTCCAGAAGATCTTGAAACGGCGATCCGAGGCCTCATCCGCGAACGCTCGCGCCACGCATGACCGATCTCTGATGAACGAGCCTGCGATCAAGCCTCTGATTCTCATCGTCGAGGACTTCGACGACGCGCGAGAGATGTACCGCGATTATCTCGAGTTCAGCGGGTTCAGGGCCGAGACCGCACGCGATGGCCGCGAAGCGATTACCAAGGCACGAACGCTCCACCCGGATCTGATTCTGATGGATCTCTCGCTCCCGGGTATCGATGGATGGGAGGCGACCCGCCTGCTGAAGGGTGCTCCCGAGACTTCCGATCTACTGATTGTCGCGTTGAGCGCGCACGCGCTTGCCACCGAAGGAGATCGCGCGCGAGCGGCGGGATGCGATGGGTTCATCGCCAAACCGTGTTTACCATCCGATCTCGTCCAGGAAATCGGACACTATCTCAAGGGCCAGGCGGCAGGGCGCGATCGGCGCCCCCGCGCCAGACGCCATTGACGCCAGCCGCTGAACCCCGTCGCGGTGCCCCCCGCCGCGTGCTGCTCGTCGAAGATCATCAGGATACCCGGCAAATGTACGCCGAATTCCTGGGACTCGAGTTCGAAGTCCTCACGGCGGCGAGCGGAGAGGATGCGCTGAATCTCCTCCGTACTGAGCGTCCGGACGTGATCGTGACCGACCTGTCCTTGCCGGGAATCGACGGCTTCGAACTAGTGTTGCGGGTGCGATCGGACGATACCTTAAGGGGGCTCCCAATCGTGTGCCTGAGTGGATACGGCGGCACCGAGCACGAACAGCGCGCCCTCGCCGCTGGCTGCGATCGAATTCTGCAGAAGCCCTGCATGCCCGACGCGCTGTCGGCGGTGGTCAGCGAAATGATCGACTCCGGAGACAAGCGGAGGACGAACGCGTGAGCGCGACAGTGTTCATCGTGGAAGATGACGGCGACACGAGAGAAATGCTCGGCCGGTTCCTCGAACTCGAGGGCTACCGCGTCGAAACCGCCGCCAATGGAAAGCTCGCGCTCGAACGGTTGAACTCAGGGGTCGGGGCTTGCGTAATCCTCCTCGACTTGATGATGCCGGTGATGGACGGATGGCAATTCCGTCAGGCGCAGATTAAGGATGCGACGCTCGCGAATATTCCCGTGATCGTGGTGTCGGCTGCAGGAAGAGATCGCCTCGATCGAATTCACGCCGACGCCTATCTCTCGAAACCAGTCGACCTCGACGAGCTCCTTGGCAAAGTCACGCAGTTCTGCAGGCCGTAATCCGCCTATCGGCTAGCCGCCGGCTTGTCCGGGCCGACGACGGTCTGTGCGGCGAGCGCGCTCGACTTCATCCGCTGTATCCGGTCAGCCAGCTTGCTTGCCTGACTGGCGTCGATTCCATAGACATCCTTGCGGAACTGCACCTGCTGGTCGGCGGCGACGCGCGCCGTCCAATATCCGAGATATACCGGGATGGACTTCTTCAACTTGACGATGCGTTCCTCACCCGCATGCATCGCGTCCGTGATCCGTTCGACGGTCCACTCCGGCTGATCGTGCAGCACGTAGGCAGCGAGCTTCTCCGGCTCTTCGAGGCGGACGCAGCCGTGGCTGAACGATCGGCTTGCGCGGGCAAACAACGAGTCGACTGGCGTATCGTGGAGATAGACGTTGAACTGATTCGGAAACATGAACTTCACGAGCCCGAGCGCGTTCGAGGTGCCCGGGCGCTGACGAAACCGATACTTCGCGGGACTCGCGAGTTCGATGGTCGCGGGATCGACGTGGTTGCCCGAGGCGTCGACGACTTCCATGTTCATCCGGTTCAGGAACCCAGGATCCGCCAGCATGGCCGGCAGCGTTTCTTTCTGAGCGATCTCGTCAGGGATGTTCCAGACCGGCGCGAACACGATGTAGGTCATCTTGTCGTTGAAGATCGGCGTCTGCGTATCCGGCTTGCCGACGACGACACGCATGGAGACCGGAGTGAGACCGTGGTCCCAGACATCGAGCCGCATCTCGGGGATATTTACGAGAATATGACGCTCGCCGAGATCGCGAGGGAGCCAGCGCCAACGTTCCATGTTCAGCTCGATTTGCCTGATCCGCGATTCGACTGGAACGTTCATCTCAGCGGTCACTGCGGCACTCACGATTCCATCGTCGGCGAGGCCGTGTCGGCGCTCGAATCGCTTGACCGCTTCCTGCAGGTTGGCACCGTACACCGCCGGCCGCCCGCTTGCGATCGGCGCACCTGAGTAGTCACCCGAGACAGCGAGGCGGTTTGCGAGGGCGGCGGTGAACGCGCTCGATTGACCTGGTGTGACTCGCATGTTCGGCGGCACCTTCGGCCATCCACCCTTCGCCGCGATTGCCCGGTAGTTTTCGAGCGCACGCTGTAACGCCCGGTAGTCAGGACTGGTGGGCGTGAGTTCGAATAACGATTCCGCGACACGGTTATCGCGGAGTGCGCGCTCGAGCTGCACGAGTGGATCGAACGGTTCGACGTTGATCTTCCAGGCGGGATCGGCGTGCGCAAGATCCGATACCCCGTCGGCGAGATCGGATGCGAATTTCATGTACAGCCACGTGAGCCACACATCCATCGCGATGGCTTGCTGTGGATCGAAGCCTTTCCTCGTGAGAAATCCGCGCGACGCTTCCTGCTTCCGCTCGTCGAGCAGGCTCGCGCTGTACAGCTCGGGGTCGAGGCCCTCGCGATATGCAGAGTGAATCGCGCGCGTGAGCGCGTCCATCTGAGGCTTCGGTTGCCGGTCTTCAATCCATGCCGGAGCGAAGTCCCGATGCTGATAGAACGTACGGGTGAGCTTCCAGAGCCGCGTGCCGTCCCGATCTCTGGTGACGTAGTCAGGCCGGGTCGCGTTTTGCACGCTGCGGCGAATGGCCGCAGAGAGCTCCGATCGCTCGTCAGACCCTGTTGAGCGAAAACGCGCGCACGACGCCAGGAGGAAGGACGCGATTACGAGTCCCACGGCGGCACGATGCAAGAGACGGCGCATAGGTGTCACCCATGGGCCGCGTAGCAAGCGGGGTGCCGACTATCTCATGCATTAGAAATGCGAATATTGGCGAGGATTGGGCGGGTAATTGTCGACCCGTGTCGGAGCGTGTAACTTTGACCATACAGAAACGCAGGCCAAGACGGGCGGCGCCAACCGATCGGCGGCCCGCTGCCGACGCGGCAATCGAGTCGATCGTTCATGGCGATCTGAATATGGCTGCGGCCGCGCTGCTTTACGACATGGCCGCTCTGCAGCCTACTGAGCGCAGCCAGTTCGGATACAAACGCGCGGCAAAGGCCATCATCGGTCTTCCAGTTTCGGTCGCCGACCTGGTCGCCGCCGGTGCGCTCCGCGACGTCGAATTCGTCGGTCCGGCCAGCGCTCGGATCATTACCGAAGTCGTCCAGCAAGGCCGGTCCCCATCAGTCGAGGAGGCCCTTGCGAAGACAACCAAACCAACTCAGCTCACATCCAGGAGACAGTTCAGGGGAGCGTTTCTGAGCCACTTTGCCATGCAGCGCGCGCTGTCCACGCCGCTGGGAAAAGACGTCGTCAGCCGCTCGACGTATCGCGGTGATTTTCAGATGCACTCGACCTGGAGTGATGGCGGAGAGAGCATCGCGACGATGGCGTCGGCTTGTCTGGAGTTGGGCCACACGTGCATGGGCGTCACCGATCACTCGTACGGGCTGCCGATCGCCCGGGGAATCAGTATGGCTGATGTAGTCGCCCAACATCGGGAGATCGATCGCGTCAACGAAGAGTTTGCCGGGCGCTTCCGCGTGTTCAAGGGTATCGAGGCGAACATCCTGGCGGATGGGAATCTCGATCTGCAGCCGTCGGAACGATCGATCTTCGAATTTGTCGTCGCCTCGCCCCATTCGCAGCTCCGCCGGTCCGACGATCAGACGTCTCGCATGCTCGCCGCAGTCAAGGGGCAAGGGGTAACGATCCTCGGCCATCCGCGCGGTCGAGTGTTCAACACGCGTCCCGGGGTCAGCGCCGACTGGACGATCGTATTTGCCGAGGCGGCGAAGCGTCGGGTGGCGATCGAGCTCGATGGCAGCTGGCACCGGCAGGACATCGACTTCGAACTCGCCCGCCATGCGCTCGACGCCGGGTGCCTGTTTGCGCTCGACAGCGATGCGCATTCAATCGGGGAACTGCGCTTCAGCGAGTATGCGATCGCGCACGCGCGGCTGGCGCGCATTCCCGCGGCGCGCGTGATTAACTGCTGGAGCAACGACGAGCTCGATGATTGGATGCAGGAGAGAAAAAGGTGATCAGACTTTCCGCGCGGCGCCTTCCGCCATCGTCGCGCGATAGTAGCGAGAGACAAGCGGGTGGCCGACGTGCGGCTCGATGAACGCCGACGCCTGCAGCAGAGCGCTTAGATCGATCCCGGTTTCAATTCCCAGCCCGTTGAGCACATAGACGAGGTCCTCGGTGGCAAGATTGCCCGTTGCACCCGGTGCGTAGGGACAGCCGCCGAGGCCGCCGGCCGACGCATCGAACGTAGCGATTCCCAGTTCGAGCGCAGTAAGAACGTTGGCCAGCGCGGTGCCTCGCGTGTCGTGAAAATGGAGCGCCACCGCATGCAGCGGCACGCGTTCGGCCACCACCGCAACGACCCCTCGCACCCGGCCCGGATGCGCAATCCCAATCGTGTCGCTAACCGCCACTTCATAGGTTCCCATGTTCATGAGCGCTTCGGCGACGGCGGCGACGCGCGTTGGCGGCACTTCTCCCTCGAAGGGGCAACCGAACGCCGTCGAAACGTAGCCGCGCACACGAATCTGGAGCTCCGAGGCACGGGCACAGACCGCTCGATAGGTATCGAGCGACGCGTCAACATCCTGATTGATGTTGCGAAGGCTGAACGTGTCCGACGCGGCGGCGACGATGCCGACTTCGCCAACGCCGGCGGCGTGCGCGCGCTCGAGACCTTGGAGATTTGGCACCAGCGCGGTATACCGCGTTCCGGACCGGCGGCGAATTCCGGCAAAGACCTCGGCCGCGTCCGCCATCTGCGGCACCCACTTCGGGCTGACAAACGATGAAACTTCGATGACCGGTGCGCCGGCCTCGGCCAGGCGGTCGATGAAGGAAATCTTGTCGGCGGTCGCAATCGCCGCCGCTTCGTTCTGCAGTCCGTCGCGAGGACCAACTTCAACGACCGTGACGCGTGACGGGTACCGCATCAGTCGATCTCGACCAGCGTCACACCCGGTTGGACGAGATCTCCGGCTTTACAGCACACCGCGGTGACGGTCCCGTCCGACGTCGCGCGAATCGGCAGTTCCATCTTCATGGCTTCCAGGATCACAAGCGTATCACCACGGCGGACATTCGCTCCCTCGGCGACTTCGACGCGAATCACCGTCGCAGGCATCGGTGCTGACAGCGAGCTGTGGCCGGACTGCGCGCGCCGACGCCGCCCTGCGGCGTGAATCTCGAGCTCGTAGGTGTTGCCGTCGAGAAAGACCCACCGCCGATCGCCAACGCCGGCAACCCACGCAAGGGATTCCTTCTCACCGACACGGATCTCACCTGGCGCGGTCACTCGCGCCGAAACTTCCACGTCGTCCACCATCACGCGTTCATCGTCGACGACGGTCACCGCATGCTCGCCGTCCCCATCGCTGATGATCATGCGACGAGGCGCTCTCACCGGCCCCACCCTCGAATGGTTTCCCACGGATCCCGCAGCAGCGGCTGCGACGCAATCTGCGTCGCGAGAACTTCGGCTGACGGCGCCAGCGCCGCGGCGGCAACTGCTTCGACAGGCGTTTCCGAAACGCTCAAGAGCTCCACCGCGTGGTCTTCGATGAATCGCGTGTGGATCTGGCCGGAGCGAACAGCGGGATGTTCGAGAAGTTTGATCAGGAATGGCACGTTGGTGCGGATACCGAGAATTGGAAACGACCGTAATGCGACAAGGGCGCGCGCGATGGCCGCATCGCGCGACTCCGCTGCCACGGTCAGTTTGGCGAGCAACGGATCGTAGTGAACAGGTACGGCCTCGCCTTGCTCGACGCCCGAATCGATGCGAATGCCCGGTCCCTCGGGTTCGCGATACAGAACGAGCGTTCCTGCCTGGGGAAGGAAGCCGCCGGCCG
>JBPYFA010000304.1:0-21770 GCA_051986585.1 Vicinamibacterales bacterium
AGTGAGCAGCCCCGGCGGCTGAACCGCCGGGGCAATTGTCGCGTTAAAGCTATTTAATTTCGACGCTGGCGCCGGCATCGACGAACTTCTTCTTGATCGTCTCGGCTTCTTCCTTCGTCACGCCTTCTTTGACCGGCTTCGGAGCGCCGTCAACCAGATCCTTCGCTTCCTTCAGGCCGAGGCTGGTGACTTCGCGCACGACCTTGATGACGTTGATCTTGTTGCTGCCCACTTCGGTCAGCGTCGCGGTGAACTCGGTCTTCTCCTCTGCAGGAGCCGCCGCGCCGCCAGCCGCCGCGCCACCGCCCGCCGGCATCGCCATCGGCATGGCCGCCGCCGCGGAGACGCCGAGTTCCGCCTCGAGTGCCTTCACGAGCTGCGACAGTTCGAGGACCGAGATCCCCTTGATGTAATCGACCACCTGCTGCTGATTCAATTCGGCCATTTTCTGAATCTCCTGAAAGCCCGACTGATGATTCCGGCGTTATGTCTGTATCTGCTTTTCACTTTGCCGTGGGGCTCCACCCCCACGGCGTGCCAGCCCTCGCCTTCGGCTCGGGCCGCTGTCCAGTTGCATCTATCTGCTTAGTAAAGGTTCTGTCCCTTTTCCCTTTCAAGAAGACGCGCCAGCCTCGCTGCGCTTCTTCTCAGCCTGCACAAGAACACTCATCAGATCTCTCGGCGCGGCATTCAGCACGCTCACGAGCTGCACCATCGGCGCCTGCAGCAGGAAGAGCAGCTTCGCATAGAGCTCTGGCTTGCCCGGGAGCGACGCGAGGTCGGTAACCTCTGCCGCCTTGATCGCTCGCCCCTGCACGACGGCGGCCTTGATTTGCAGCGCCGGCGTCGTCTTTGCGAACGTCGTCAGCACCTTGGCCAGCGCGACGGGATCTTCGCCGCTGTAGGCGACCGCGGTGGTGCCGACGAAGAACTGCGTCAACGGCTCGAATGGCGTGCCTTTGATCGCGCGCGTCGCCAGCGTGTTCTTGACGACCTTGTACTGCCCCTTCGCCCCGCGCACCTGACGGCGCAACTCGGTGACCTCGGGAACTTTCAGTCCGCGATAGTCGACGATGATCGCGCTCTCGGTGCCCTTGAAGGCACCCTGGAGGTCCTGAAGTTCGGTTTCTTTATCCGCTCGTGTGACTGCCATTTTCGTGTCTTCTTTTTTCACTGCGCTTGGGGCCCCAACCCCAAGCGCTCTCGCTCGGCGACTTCGCGCCTCGCTCGGGCCGCAGGCGCTGCTGATTGCGCGCCTTGGGCTCAGTTGAACATCAGCCCAGCACGGCCATTAGTGCTTTACCACCTCAGTCACATGGCTCGTGTCGATCGTGATCCCCGGGCCCATCGTCGACGACATCGTCACGCTCTTCAGGTACTTGCCCTTCGCTGCCGGCGGCTTGGCGCGGACGACGCTGTCGACCAGCGCGTGCGCGTTCTCGATCAGGTTCTGCGATGGGAACGAGACCTTCCCGATCGGAGCGTGAATGATGCCCGTCTTGTCGACGCGGAATTCCACCTTGCCGGCCTTGATTTCCTTCACGGCCTTGGCGATGTCGGGGGTGACGGTTCCCGTCTTCGGGTTCGGCATGAGCCCGCGCGGGCCGAGAACTTTTCCGAGCTTACCGACAGCGCGCATCATGTCCGGCGTCGCAACCACGGCATCGAAGTCGACCCAGCCGCCCTGGATTTTCTCGACCAGCTCCTCGCCGCCGACGAAATCCGCACCGGCCTGCTGGGCGTCCTTCTGTTTGTCGGCGCCCGCGATCGCCAGCACCCGCTTCGTCTTCCCGAGCCCATGCGGGAGCACAACCGTCCCGCGGACCATCTGATCGGCATGCTTCGGATCGACGCCAAGGCGCATCGCGATCTCGACGGTTTCGTCGAACTTCGCGAACTTGACCTTCTGCATGAGGGGAACGGCATCTTCGATCGAATGCGGTCGATCGGGAACCTGCTGCCTGGCGGCAGCGAATTTCTTTCCGGTTTTTCGCATGTTCTACCTCGGTGGTTCAGTCGGCTGCTTCGCAGCCTCCCACTTTTGTCACTTTGCGCTGGGGCCCTCCGCCTTCGCGCTCACTTCCCACGCGCGCTACGGCGTGACCTCGCCATAGCTCGTCGCCCGCGATCTCCGCGACGAGCGGAGGCGGGCACCCCCATGCGCTACCAGCCCGCGCTCATCGCTCGGGCCGCTGGCTTGCCGCAACTAGCTGCTTGAATCCACGACTCTGAACTGCTGATTGAGCTCTCAAAGAATTTCAATCAGCATTCAGCAATCAGCATTCAGCATTTACCCGATCACATCTATTCCCATCGATCGCGCTGTGCCCGCGATCGTCTTGTACGCGGACTCGAGCGTGTCGGCGTTCAGATCCGGCATCTTCAGCTTTGCGATGTCCTCGACCTGTTTCTTCGTCACCGTGCCGACCTTGGTCTTGTTGGGTTCGTTCGAGCCCTTCGCCAGATTCGCGGCGCGCTTCAGCAGCACCGACGCCGGCGGCGTCTTGGTGATGAAGGTGTACGACCGGTCGGCATAGACCGTCACGACGACCGGGATGATCAGCCCTTCATCCTTCGAGGTCTTCGCGTTGAAGTTCTTGCAGAAGTCCATGATGTTGACGCCGTGCGGACCGAGCGCGGTTCCGACCGGCGGCGCCGGGGTGGCTTTCCCCGCCGCGATCTGGAGCTTCACCATTGCTTGTACTTTCTTCGCCATGAGATTTGAGGCTCGCTGTCAGCTACCAGCTGCCAGCTCCCAGCTACCTGCTCCAGAAAACTCGACGTGCTGGAAGCTGGAAGCTGGAAACTGGAAGCTACAGTTTTTCCACCTGCAAAAAGTCCAATTCCACCGGCGTCGATCGTCCGAAGATCGTCACCATCACCTTCAGCGTGTTGCGATCGAGGTTGACCTCGTCCACGGTGCCGTTGAAGCTGGTGAACGGACCCTCGTTGATGCGGACCTGATCGCCCTTCTCGAAGGTGTACTTCGGCTTCGGCTTCTCGGCGGCGATCGTCACCTGATGCAGGATCTGATCGACCTCTTCACGCGTCAGCGGCGTCGGCTTGGCGCCGGCGCCGACAAAGCCGGTCACCTTTGGCGTGTTCTTCACCACGTGCCACGCGTTGTCGGACATGTGCATCTCGACAAGGATGTAGCCGGGGAAGAACCGCTTCGAGCTGACGACCTTCTTTCCAGCGCGCATCTCGACCACGTCCTCGGTCGGGATCAGAATTTCGCCGATCTCGTCCTGGAGGCCGTAGGCCTGCACCCGCTGGGCAAGCGACTCCGCCACTTTTTTCTCGAAGCCGGAGTACGTGTGGACGATGTACCACTGCTTCGTACGATCGTCGGTCATAGTGGTCATGCCGCTCCGAGGGTCCGGTAGATCCAGTTCACGATTTGGGTCAGGAGCAGATCGACGCCCCAGAGGTAGACGCCGAAAAACACCGACGTCAGAATGACGACGACGGTGGTCGCATACACTTCCTTGCGGCTCGGCCAGGTGACGCGCGCGGTCTCGTTGCGCACTTCCGCGAGGAACCGCCGCGAACGGCCCCACCAGCCGGTGACGCTCTCGCGGGCACGCTCGCCGATGGAATCCTTGTCGTCGTGATCCGCCATTGCCATAACTGTCTTCATTGTCTTATCGGCGGGGTGCCTGCGCCCGCCTGGCTCACTTCGCTCCGCTCGCGATCGCAGTCAGCGTCAGTTCCCAGTTGCCAGTTTCCAGCTGCCAGAACGTCCAATCTCATTCGCGACTGGTAACTGGAAACTGGCGACTCTAACTGGCAGGACAGGAGGGAATCGAACCCCCAACCCCCGGTTTTGGAGACCGGTGGGCTGGTCTTACCGAGGGGCTTCGCCCCTCGGACTCCCCTGCACGCTCTCTCGCTCGCCGCTCCGACGGCTCGCTCCGTTCGCGTGGGCTCGCTTCGCTCGCTATCCGTCCTACGTTCCGTCGTTCGTCCTTCGCCAAACTGGCAGGACAGGAGGGAATCGAACCCCCAACCCCCGGTTTTGGAGACCGGTGCTCTGCCAATTGAGCTACTGTCCTCTATTACTCCGGGGACTTCGTCCCCGGACCCCTTACACGCTCTCTCGCGAGCCGCTTCGCCGGCTCGCTCCGTTCGCGTGGCTCGCTTCGCTGCGCTCGCTCGCGTCTTCTCTGTCGGGGCGGCCAGCTGCATCGCCGGGAATTGCCGTTTCCTGATGTCGACGACTAATGTGAACGCTCTTCAATCAGCATTCAGCAATCGACAATCAGCAATTACTTTGTCTCCCGATGTCCTGTGTGCTTGCGGCAGAAGCGGCAATACTTGCTCAGCTCGAGCCGCTCGCTCGTCTTCTTCTTGTTCTTCGTCGTGCTGTAGTTGCGGCGCTTACACTCGGTGCACGCCAGCGCGATGATGTCTCTCATAGCTGAATCCTGAAAGTTCTGAATTTCGAATGCTGAAGGCTGAATGGGCGTCATTCAGCCTTCAACAGTCAGCATTCAGCATTTACTCGAGAATTTCCGTAATCGTCCCTGCGCCCACCGTCCGTCCACCTTCACGAATCGCGAAGCGCGCGCCCTTTTCGAGCGCGACCGGCGTGTGCAGTTCGGCCGTGATGCTGGTGTTGTCGCCCGGCATCACCATCTCGACTCCCTCCGGCAGCTTCAGCGAGCCGGTGACGTCGGTGGTACGGATGTAGAACTGCGGACGGTAGCCGTTGAAGAACGGCGTGTGCCGCCCACCCTCGTCCTTCGACAGGATGTAGACCTCGCCCTTGAACTTCGTGTGCGGCTTGATCGAACCCGGCTTGGCCAGGACCTGGCCGCGCTCGACGTCGTCTTTTTCCACGCCGCGGAGCAGCACGCCGATGTTGTCGCCGGCAACGCCCTCGTCAAGCAGCTTGCGGAACATCTCGACGCCGGTCACCACCTTCTTCTCGGTCGGACGGAAGCCGACGATCTCGATTTCCTCGCCGACCTTGACCTTGCCACGATCGACACGACCGGTGACGACGGTGCCACGGCCGGAGATCGAAAACACGTCTTCGATCGGCATCATGAACGGCTTGTCGATCTCGCGGGTCGGCAGCGGCACGTAGCTGTCGAGCGCGTCCATCAGCTTCACCACGCTTTCGACGCCCGCCGGGTCGCCCTGCAGCGCCTTCAGCGCCGACACGCGAACGACCGGCACGTCGTCGCCGGGGAACTGATAGGTCTTGAGCAGCTCGCGGACCTCGAGCTCGACGAGATCGACGAGCTCGGGGTCGTCGACCGCATCGACCTTGTTGAGCGCGACGACGAGATACGGCACGTTCACCTGGCGCGCGAGCAGCACGTGCTCACGGGTCTGCGGCATCGGACCGTCAACCGCGGAAACGACGAGAATGCCGCCGTCCATCTGCGCCGCGCCGGTGATCATGTTCTTGATGTAGTCGGCATGGCCCGGGCAGTCCACGTGCGCGTAGTGCCGGTTCGGCGTCGAGTACTCGACGTGGCTGGTCGCGATCGTGAGGATCTTCGTCGCGTCGCGACGTCCCTGCGACTCCGACGCCTTCGCCACCTCATCGTACGAGACGAACTTGGCCCAGCCCTTGTCCGCCGCGACCTTCGTGAGCGCCGCGGTCAACGTGGTCTTGCCGTGGTCGATGTGGCCGATGGTGCCAACATTGACGTGGGGTTTGGAACGGTCGAATTTCTCTTTTGCCATGTCGTTGTGTGCTCCGATTACGTGCTGCCGTTATCTATCCGAAAAATGTGTGACTCAAAAGGTCAGCCGATGACCAGGATTGAACTGGTGACCTCGTCCTTACCAAGGACGCGCTCTGCCAACTGAGCTACATCGGCCCACGCCGCTTCGCGGCTCCCGCCGACAAGTCGGCCAAACCTCATATCGACCCTCGGACAGCCCCGCGTCCGTGCGTTCGCCCGCCGACGCTGGCCTGCCGAGACGAAGCTCGCTTCGCGCTACAGGGCTCCAGACTTCACTCGCTGGCTTGCCAAGACGAAGCTCGCGGGCGAAAGCCAGCGAGCGAAGTCTGGAGCGGGAGACGGGGATCGAACCCGCGACCAACAGCTTGGAAGGCTGTGACTCTACCACTGAGTTACTCCCGCCTACGCCCTCGCTGCGAGCGTTTCTCGCGCTCCGGCGGGCAAGCCCGCTTTTGCGGCTCATGCCGCTTCGGTTGCTCGCCGCCTCCGGCGGGCAGGCCCGCCGCTTGTCTTCTCGACCTCTTCTCGACTCACAGACTTGCCAGCCGCAGTCCCGCCTCCCCGCTTCGCGCTACAGACTTCACTCGCTGGCTTGCCGAGACGAAGCTCGATGGCGAAAGCCAGCGAGCGAAGTCTGGTGGCGAGGGGAGGATTCGAACCTCCGAAGCCGCTGGGGCGACAGATTTACAGTCTGCTGCGTTTGACCGCTTCGCTACCTCGCCGATTTCATCCCCGCTTCGATCGCCAAAAAAGAGCAAGCTTCGCGAGGCAAGTCCGAGAGCGCCACGCGCCATGGCCGCTCTTCGCGCAAATTGTTTGGATTTGACCGTTGCGACGTCCCCTGCGGAACTGCCCGAAATCCCTTATCGTGCTCGTTCTACCCGCCTTCGCGGCTTCGGCGGGATAAATGGAGCTGGCGAAGGGATTCGAACCCCCGACCGGCTGATTACAAATCAGCTGCTCTACCGGACTGAGCTACGCCAGCCCAGACAAAAGATTATTTGTAGCACACGGCATGCCACGACTGCAACTCTGAAAGGGGGAATGGACCTCGCAGAAGGGACAATGTCTATTACCTTCAATCACTTACGGTGCGCCAATTTTTTGTCGTTTTCCCTTGACCCTTTTCCCTTGTCTCGTTGCCTGACAGCCTCGAACAACACGACGCCGGCGGCAACGGAGACGTTCAGGCTCTCCACCCGGCCTCGCATCGGGATGGAAACCAGCCGATCGCATCGCTCGCGAACCAGCCGGCGCAGTCCCGTTCCCTCTGCCCCCAGGACGATGGCCGTCGGCAAGGTCCAATCGACTTGGTCGTACCGGTCGCTCGCGTCCCCGGCGAGGCCGACGGTCCAAACGTCGAGCGTCTTCAATTCCTCGATGGCGCGGGCGATGTTCACTTCGGTTGCAATCCGCACCACCGCGACGGCGCCGGCCGACGCCTTCGCGGCAATCCCGTCGAGCGATGCAGAGTGGCGCGCCTGCCGCACCACGCCGTGCGCCCCCGTCGCGTCGACGGTCCGGAGGATCGCGCCTACATTGTGCGGATCCTCCACGCCATCGAGGACGACCAGGAGCGGTGGCTCCGGCGCGGCCGCGGCCACGAGGTCTTTCAGCGAATAGTCGCGGATGTCCTCGAGTTCCGCCACGATACCTTGATGAACCCCGCCGTGCGCCGCGCGATCGATGGCTGCGGCGTCGACGCGCTCGATGGCCACACCTCTCTCGCGCGCAAGCGCGAGCGCCTCGGCGACACGCTGATCAGCCCGTTGACCAACACGGACCTTGCGCACACGTCCGCTCCGAAGCGCCTCGAGCACGGGATTGACACCGTAAATAATCATTGTGAAAGCGCTGATTGCTGATTGACGCTCGATTGGTCATTCAGCATTCAACATTCACCATTCCCGTTACCGCCGCGCGATCTCTGCCGCAAACGTGATCGCCCGATCGCGGCAGCCGAGAATTCGGGAAAGACCCAACGCCGGCGGCATCGAGGCGCCACGCTCGATCGCCGGCACCGCGAGATCGAGCTCCGGCCCCGCGCCGTCGCCGGTCAGCGCGACCCTGATCGGATGAAAGAGCGCCTTCCCCTTTTGCCCGGTGCGTTCCTTGACGCGGTTGGCCATCGCGCGAAACGTCTCGCGGTTGACCAGCGGCGTCTCGATTGCGTCAGGCAGCGCAGCGATCACGTCGCGCGCACCAGGCTCGTGCAGCACACTCGCCACGTCGTCGCGCGCAAGCGCCGACGCCGGATCGAACTCGAAGAGAAACCTCAGACGATCTGGAATCTCCTCGAGTCGATCGACCGACCCGACCGCCATCGGCAACAGCGACACGAGATATTCCACCGCTTCATCGGTCCGGCGCTTGAGGTATCCGCGGCTGATGAAGTAGCGGGCAGACTCCGCCGCCAGGCGCGCCGGCGCGGCCTCCTTCATGTAGTGCCGATTCATCCACGCGAGCTTTTCCTGATCGAAGACGCCGGCACTGTGACCGACATCGTCCAGCGCAAAGCGACGGGCGAGCTCCTGAATCGGCAGCAGTTCCTCATCCCCGCCGGGTGACCACCCGATCAACGCCAGATAGTTCACGAGCGCCTCGGGCAGATAGCCGCGCTCCCGGAATTCGGAGACCGACGTCGCACCGTGCCGCTTCGACAACGGCGTGTGATCGGGGCCCATTACAAGCGAGAGATGCGCAAACTCTGGCGGCGCAAATCCCAAGGCTTGATACAGGAGCACCTGTCGGGGCGTATTCGAAATGTGATCCTCGCCGCGGATCACATGCGTGATCTCCATCAATGCGTCGTCGACGACAACGGCAAAGTTGTACGCCGGTCGGCCGTCCGATCGCACGAGGACCGGATCGCCGATGACATCGCTGTTGAATGTCACTTCTCCGCGCACCAGATCCCGGAATGTGACGTCGACACGCTCCGGGATCCGGAATCGAATGACCGGTTTTTCGCCGGCATCGATCCGGCCGCGAGCCTCGTCCCCGGACAGGTTGCGGCACGTGCCCCGATACTTGGGGGGCCGGCCGGCAGCGAGATCCATCCGCCGCTCGTCGTCGAGCTTCGCCGGCGAGCAGAAGCAGTAGTACGCGTTTCCGCCGGTCAACAGCTCGTTCGCGTAGGACGCGTACAAATGGAGTCGCTCGGATTGGCGATAGGGGCCATGCATGCCGCCGACGTCAGGCCCTTCATCCCAGTCGAGGCCCAGCCAGCGCAGATCTTCCAGAATGCTCGCTTCGGATTCCTTCGTCGATCGCTCGGCGTCGGTGTCTTCGATGCGCAGGATGAACGTTCCGTCCTTGCCATGAGCGAGGAGCCAGTTGAAGAGCGCCGTGCGCGCGTTGCCCACGTGGAGCTGGCCGGTCGGACTTGGTGCAAATCGAACCCGCATCATTTGCTCTATTTACTTTGCCCCGGTATGCAACAAGGCGACGGCGTGCGCGGCGATGGCCTCCCCACGACCGACGGCATCGACGCCTTCGTTGGTTTTACCTTTGATGCTCACGCGATCGACGGCAATCTCGAGCGCGGCCGCAAGCTCGGCGCGAATGCGCTCGATGTACGGGGCGATCTTCGGCCGCTCCAGGATGACCGTCACGTCGACGTTGTCGACGGCAAACCCGCGCGCACGAATCAATTGACAGCTGTCGCGCAGCATCAGAATGCTCGACGCGCCCTTCCAGCGCGGATCGGTATCCGGGTAATGCTGGCCGACGTTGCCGGCGCACGCGGCTCCGAGGATCGCATCGATTAGCGCATGGCATACGACGTCTGCATCCGAATGCCCGGTGGCGCCCTGCTCCGATGGCACGCTGACGCCGCCGAGCATGAGTGGCCGTCCCTCCGCGAGACGATGAAGGTCGTACCCCGTGCCGATACGGCCGCCGGTCACGGGTGCCGCCGCCCTTCTGGCTGCGTCCAGATCGTCGGCGGTCGTAATTTTCACGTTCGCCGGGTCGCCCTCGATCACGTGCACGCGGTGACCGGCGCGCTCCGCGAGCATCGCCTCATCGGTCGCCTCGACCCCGGTTCGACCGATCGCGACTGCGGCGCTCAGCACTTCGCGGCGAAACGCCTGTGGCGTCTGCGCAAGATAGATTGCATCGCGTGGAATCGTGGCCGAGATGACGACGTCGTCTCCGCGGCGCTCGACTTGCTTAATCGTGTCGCGCGCCGGAATCGCCGCAATCGCCGCGCCGTGGCTCGCGGCCGCGTCAATCGCCCGCGAGATTAGTCCAGCCGATACGAACGGACGGGCGGCGTCGTGGACGAGCACCACGTCGGTTGTCGGGCTCACCGACGCAAATGCGTTCGCGACCGATTCCTGCCGGCGTGAGCCGCCGGCCACAACCCGGATAGCGGCTGCCCCGCCGCCCTCCATCCAGGCGTGCGGCGCATCGATCAGTCCGGGTGGCAACACGACAATCACGTCGTCGACGCGGTCGTGACTGGTGAACGCCGTCACGCTGCGCTCGAGAATGGAGCGGCCGCCGATGTCGAGGAGTTGCTTCGGCACAGGAGCGCCAAGCCGGCGGCCCGCTCCGGCAGCTGCGATGATGGCGGTTACATGCATGGAAGCGATCGCGGCGATGCGATCAACAGACGATTATACCGCACGCGGACGCACTTCGCTGCGAACGATGGAGGGTTCGTCGACGTCGCCACGGATGATCGCTCTTACCTCTTCTGCAAACTCTCGTGCCCGCTCGCGCGTGACGCCGTCGGTCGGCAATGGCGGGTGCACGGTGACCGTAACCTCCTCGGGCCGGACCATCAGCGCTCCCTTGGTCATCACGAAACGGCTCCGGGCGATGCTGATCGGCAGCACCGGAAGCGAAGCGTCGATGGCGAGCAGAAAAATGCCACCCTTGAACCGGCCAACCGCTCCGTCCTCGCTCCGGGTCCCCTCCGGAAACACGATGACCGACCGCGCGCCGCGTACGAGACCGCCCATCCGCTTCAAGATTCCAGCGCCAGGATTCTTTCGATCGACGAGCAGGTGACCGGTGCGTTGCAGGTGCCAGCCGAGAAATGGAATTCGGCCGAGCGATTCCTTCGCCACGATCCGCAGCTGCAACGGCAATGTGGTGAAGATGATCGGAATGTCGTAGATGCTCTGGTGGTTGGCGGCGATGACATAGCTGTGCGACCGATCGAGGTGCTCGAGGCCGCTGACGTGCACGCTGACCCCAGTCGTCTTCAGAATGAGCCACGCCCACGCGCGCGCGCAGCGATGACCGGCGTCACCGGTGGGATCAAAGAGCGTCGACAGCAGCGACGCGGTCCCAAGGACAATCGTATAGAGAGAAACCGCCGGTATGAGAAAGAAAACCGTGCGCCACCAATCGTAAGGTGGAACCTTCACTAGAGAAAGCGCCTACGGTCCGAACGACCGTTCGGCAGACTCATGGTCGGGGCGAGATCGCCGAGCCGTGCCTTCTGAAAATCGGCGCCATCGCCGCCCTACTTGCTCGCCGGCGCCGGCTGGCTTGCGACATGCGTTGCAGTCGCCGGATGCGCTACCGGCACCGCGCTCTCGATGTAGCGGCCGAAAATCATCTTCCCCGCCGTCGTCTGCAGCACGCTGGTGACCACGATGTCGATGTTGCGGCTGATCATCCGTCGCGCGTTGTCGACGACGACCATCGTCCCATCGTCGAGATAGGCGACGCCCTGGTTGTATTCCTTGCCTTCCTTGAGGATGAAGACCTTCATGAACTCGCCGGGAAGCACGACCGGCTTCAGGGCATTCGCCAGCTCGTTGATGTTGAGCACCTCGACGCCACGGAGCTGTGCGACCTTGTTCAAGTTGAAGTCGTTGGTCACGATCTTGCCGGCCAGCGTGCGGCCAAGCTCGATCAGCTTCAGATCGACTTCACGGACGTCCGGAAAGTCGACATCGGAAATCGTGACGTCGACGCCCGACATCTTCTGAATCTTCTGCAAGATGTCGAGGCCCCGACGTCCGCGATTACGCTTCATCGAATCAGCAGAATCAGCCACGAGCTGGAGCTCTTTCAGCACGAACTGCGGGATGACGAGCGTGCCGTCGAGAAAGCCGGTCTCGCACACGTCGGCAATGCGTCCGTCGATGATCACGCTGGTGTCGAGGATGCGGTAGCGCTTCTGCGGGCCGGTATTGCGAAAGAGCGCAGCAATTCTTGCGGGCTCGAGCCACTCCCCCTTCCGCGCGCCCATCACGATCCCGATATAGGGAAAGACGAGCAGGATGAAGCTGTGTAGGAAGACGATGCGACGATCGCCGGTATCGGCCCAGAACAACGCGGCGCCAATCGTTTTCGCGAGACCAAGCCCGATCGCACCGCCGATCAGCGCACCGAGCAGGTCGGTGACCTCGGCCGAACGCAGCCGCGACTCCACCCAGATGATCAGAAGTCCCAGCGCAGCGCCGATCGCGGTATTCAGAAGCTGGTTGCCGCTGAACGCGCGCGTCAGGATCGCCGCGTAGGTGACCGCCAGTATGAAGAGCACGCGAACGAGAATGAACCACGGCATCGAAAAACTCCGGATATAAAACTGTTTCTATGATACTGCGGGGGTCGGTCCAGGCACCAAAGGCGCGGTCGCGAGGCGGGTGGGGTCTGAAGAGCTCCTACCAGTCGATCAGCGCATCGAGGGCTTCGGAGACGTGACGAACGGCGACCACCTCGCAGCCGTCGGGTGCATCCTCCGGAGCGCAGTTTCCCTGCGCGACAATGCACCTCGTGAAGCCCATCTGAGCGGCTTCACGGACACGTAGAGCTGCCTGCGTGACGCCGCGGACCTCGGCGGCGAGGCCGACCTCTCCGAACACGGCCGTCGACGCTTTCACCGGCCGATTGCGGACGCTCGAGGCAACGGCCGCGACGACTCCCAGATCCGCGGCCGGCTCGTCGACCGTGATGCCGCCGGCAACATTCACGAACACGTCATCGGCGGCAAGATTCAAACCCGCGCGCTTTTCCAGCACCGCCAGCAGGAGTGACAAGCGGTTCTGATCGAGACCGCTCGCCATGCGGCGCGCGTTGCCATAACTGCTGGTACTGACGAGCGCCTGGATCTCGACGAGCATCGGGCGCGATCCTTCGACGCAGCACAACACCGCCGACCCCGGTGAGTTTGCCGGCCTCTCCGAGAGAAACAGCTTCGATGGGTTCGGCACCGCGCGCAGGCCGCGGCCCGTCATCTCGAAGACTCCCAATTCGCTCACCGCCCCGAACCGATTCTTGACCGCACGGACCACGCGATGGGCATGGTGCTTCTCACCTTCGAAGTACAACACTGTATCGACGATGTGCTCGAGTGCTTTGGGTCCGGCGATATTGCCGTCCTTGGTGACGTGTCCAACGAGGAACGTTGGAATGTTCTGGCCTTTTGCGGCGAAGAGGAGCTGCGTGGCGGCCTCGCGCACCTGGCCGATGCTGCCCGGCGCGGATTGGAACCGGAGCGAAAAGACGGTCTGAATCGAGTCGACAATGATGAACGCGGGCTTCAGGCGCGCGATCTCTTCGAGAATTCGTTCGAGACACGTCTCCGCCAGGATGTACAGCGGCGCGGTTTCGTTCCTCGATGCGGCTCGAGACGCCCCTGAGCTCGTCGCCGGATCGATTCCCAGCCGCTCGCCGCGCGATTTGATCTGGTGTTCGGATTCCTCGCCAGAACTGTACAAGACAGGGCCGACCGTGTTCGCGAAATGCGCAGCAGCCTGCAACAGCAGCGTCGATTTGCCGATCCCGGGCTCACCGCCGATGAGCACGAGCGAACCGGGTACGACCCCCCCACCCAACACCCGATCGAACTCGCCGATCCCGGTCGTGAGCCGCTCGGCGACGACGGTATCGATCTCCGCATACAGCTGCGGACCGGCGGTCGCAGCGAGGGTATAGCGCCTCTGCGCATCGGAGGTCGCTGCCACCGGCTCGGCAGCGCGCTCTTCGACGAGCGAGTTCCAGGCGCCGCAGTCCGGGCAGCGACCCAGCCACTTCTGCGACTGCGCGCCGCACTCCTGGCAGGCGAAGACTGTCTTCGTTTTCATTTGTCGGTGATTAGCTTCCCGCTTCCCGCTTCCCGCCTCCCGCTTCCAGCTTCCGGCTCCCAGCTTCCGCTTCCAGCTTACTTTCGCTCTGTTACATCACACATTTTGAAATTCATTTCAGTGAACGACCTGGCTATTTCAGCAACTTGTTGCGAATGATTCGGAGCTGGAAGCTGGAAGCTGGAAGCTGGAAACTGGAAACTGGAGGCTATGAATACACCCGCTCAATCCTCGCTCCCACTCGACACAGTAACTCGTACGGAACCGTTCCAATCGATGCGGCGATCTCTCGCACGTCGAGCGACTCGCTGCCTTGTTGGCCGATGATGACGACCTCGTCGCCAGGTGCAACCTCGGTGCCGGTCACGTCGATCATCGTCATATCCATGCAGACCGATCCCACGATTGGCGCGCGGCGCCCTCGAACCAGCATGAAGCCGCGACCCGCCAGGCGTCGATCGAGGCCGTCTGCGTAGCCGGCGGGCACGACCGCGATCGTCGATGGACGATCGACGACGGAATGCAGGCCATAGCCGGTGCCTTCGCCTGGTCGCAACCCTTTCACGTGCACGATACGGCTGTGGAGTGACAGGGCAGGTCGCAGCGCAAGCGTCGCCGCCAGCGGCGGCGGAACGATCCCATACAACAGCAGGCCCGGACGCACGAAGTCGTACCAGACGCGCTCGTCGCGGAGTATCGCCGCACTGTTGGCCGCGTGTCGCGCCCGCGTCGCAATCCCGAGCTTCTGAAGCGTCGCGCAGGCCGCCTCGAAGCGCTCGCGCTGGAGATTGAACGCGGGACTCTCAGGCTCGTCCGCCGTGGCGAAATGCGTGTAGACCGCGTCGATCGACAGGTTCCGGCTGGCGGCCACTTCGGGAAGCGTACGCGTGAGGTTATCGTGGCGAAACCCGAGCCGATTCATGCCGGTGTCGATCTTGAGGTGGCATTTCAGGATCGCCTGGTGCTTCGCCGCCGCCGACTGGAGGGCGCGTGCGGCTGACGGCGTCGAGAGCGTCGGGGTCAAATAGTGTTGAAACACGCCCTGGAGATCGCTGATGCCGAGTGCGCCGAACACGAGAATCGGCACGCGGACGCCGGCGCGCCGAAGGATGATGCCCTCCTCGATATCGGCGCAGGCGAGCATCGCCGCGCCCGCTTGCTCGAGCGCCGGACCCACTTCCGCCGCCCCATGTCCATAGGCGTTCGCTTTGACGACGGCGATGATCTTTGGAACCGGAGTGTGGCCTGAGGCGGAGAAGAAACTCGAAATGGCGCGGAAGTTCGAGCGGATGGCCTCGAGATCGACGCGGGCCACCGTCGGTCGAGTCACTGGCCCCCGTGCGCCAGGTTTTCGAACCGCGTGTGTTCCTTGATGAAGGCGAGCTTCGCTGTTCCGACCGGGCCGTTGCGTTGTTTACCGATGATGATTTCCGCAGTGCCCTCTGCTTCCTGATTGGGCGTGCCGTCCGCGTTTCGGTACTGCTCTTCGCGGTAGATGAACATCACGACGTCGGCGTCCTGTTCCAACGCTCCGGACTCGCGAAGGTCGGAGAGCTGCGGCCGGTGATCGGAGCGCGTCTCCGGTGCGCGCGACAACTGCGAGAGCGCAATGATCGGGACCTGCAGCTCCTTCGCAAGTCCCTTCAAGGATCTGGAAATCGATGCGAGCTCGACTTGCCGGCTCTCGAATCTGCCGCGCCCCTGCATCAGCTGGATGTAATCGATGATCAGCAGATGCAGGCCGTGCTCGGCTTTGAGCCGCCTCGCCTTCGCGCGCATTTCCAGCACGCCGATCGACGCCGTGTCGTCGATGAACACCCGCGCTTCCGCCAGCGTGCCGAGCGCGTGCGAGAGCCGTCCATAGTCCTTCTCGTTGAGGTAGCCCGTCCGGAACCGGTGCGCGTCGATCCGCGCCTCGGACGTGAGCATGCGCATGAACAGCTGCTCTTTCGACATTTCCAGGCTGAAAAACCCGACGGTCATATCGGTCGAGGTGCCGACGTGCTGTGCGATGTTCAGCACGAAACTCGTTTTCCCCATCGATGGGCGGGCCGCGACGAGCACCAGGTCTGATCGCTGCAGTCCCGACGTCATTTCGTCGAGATCGACGAAGCCGGTCGGCACGCCCGTGACCAGCCCCTTGTGCTGCTGCAGCTTTTCAATCGTCGTGAAACTGGTCTGGACGAGATCGCGCAGCGGAACGAACCCGGCACGAATGCGATCCTCGGCAATCGCAAAAATGGCGCGCTCGGCACTGTCGAGCACCAGGTCCGGCTCGTCTTCCGCGTCATAGGCGTCGGCCAGGATTTTGTTCGCGGAATGAATCAGGCTCCGCAGCGTCGACTTTTCCTTGACGATCTTCGCGTAGTACTCGACGTTGGCCGAACGCGGCACGCCGTCGGCGAGCGATGCGATGTAGGCTGGCCCGCCGACTTCGTCCAGATCGCCGCGACGTGAGAGCTCTTCCTTGAGCGTCACGAAGTCGATGGCATCCCCGCGTTCGCTGAGCGCGACCATGCGATCGAAAATCCGTCGATGCGCGTCACGAAAAAAGTCGCCCGCGTCGATCACTTCAGCGGCGGCGTTGAATGCCTCGTTGTGGATCAGGATCGCGCCGAGCACCGATTTCTCGGCGTCGAGGTTGTGCGGAAGCGTGCGCGTCGGTGCGGCGAGATCGGCCAAGGAATGTGTCGCGGAAAAGAAAAGGCGCTGCGACTGATGCCGCAGCGCCTCGAAGTGTAACAGAGTCGTCCGTCCGCCTGAAGGCGGAAGAGACCAAATACTGTAGAAACGATCTTGCTTACTTGCTCTCCGGAACCACGCTGACTTTGACCTGGGCTGTCACGTCTCTGTGGATCTTGATCGGCACGGTCACTTGCCCGAGAGATTTCAGCGGCTCGACCAACGTGATCTTTCGTCGATCGATTTCAAATCCCTTCGCCGCCAGCGCCGAGGCGATGTCGGCCGTTGTCACCGATCCGTACAACGTGTCGTTCTCGCCAACACGACGTGGAATCGAGACTTCCGTGTCCGCCAGCCGCGCCGCGAATGCTTCCGCCTGCGTCTTCTCTTCGAGCTCCCGCGCTTCGGCGTTCTTCCGTTCGCGTTCGATCTGACGCTTGTTTCCTTCGTTGACTGCCAGCGCCAGCTTGCGCGGCAGCAGGTAGTTGCGGGCGTATCCCGCGGCGACCTTCACAATATCGCCGCGACGGCCCAGGTGTTCGACGTGTTCTTTGAGGATCACTTCCATGATGTCGTCCTAGTCCGTGACGTACGGGATTAACGCGAGCTGCCGCGCGCGCTTGATCGCCACCTGAAGCTTGCGCTGATGCAGCGCGCACGTGCCGGAAATCCGCCGCGGCTGAATCTTCCCGCGCTCGGGAAGGAACGGCGCGAGGAGACGGACGTCCTTGTAGTTGATGTAATCGATCTTTTCCGCGCAGAACTTGCAGACGCGGCGACGACGGAAGAATCCACGACGCGGCGCGTCGGCGCCGCCGCCCTTCGCGTCCTTTTTATCTCCACCACGGCCTCCGCGGCCTCCTCGTTCTTCCCTCATCGCTGGACCTCCAACCCTTCCATGTCATCCTGCATATCGCCGTCGCCGCGGCCTTCACCTGGCTGACGCTCCGGTGGCAGCCCGCGCGCCACCCGGCGGCGCGCCGTGAACTGCTTGCGCGCCTCGGCGGTCCGCTGCGCCACCCGCAGTTCCTCGTCGACGCGAACGATCAGATGGCGGATCACCTGATCGATCACCCGCAAACGCCGATCGATCTCCTTCATCAGCTCTCCGGAGCCGGTAATGGTCTCGACGACGTAGGTCCCTTCGCGATGGTGGCCGATGTCGTAGGCGAGGCGCTTGCGCCCCCAGTTCTCGGTCTTGTCGAACGTGCCGTTGAACCGCTGGACGATCTGCTCGATCTGCGTGTGCAGATCGGCGATCTCCTGCTCGCTGGCCTCAGGCGTGACGATGTAGACGAGCTCGTACTGTCGTGAAGTGCTCATGTGTCTCCTTATGGACTAAACGGCCACTTGCCAGTTGCCTGTAACCAGTTCCCAGTTCCCAATAAGAAACCTCACTGGAACCTGGAGACTGGAAACTGGCTACTTTTCAGTAGCAAGGAGAAGATAGGTTGTCGATTGACTATTCCCCGTCTTCTTTCCTGTTGAACCTGTTCATCACCGGCACGATGCCCTCAGCAACGAACAGTTCGGCGGCGTCCGCAGCGCGGCCCGTCACCTCGGCGACCTCGTCCCGCTCCTCCGGGTCGAACTTCGCCAGCACGTGATCCGCGAGATCGCGGCGTTGGTCGCCTCGACCGACGCCGATCCGCAGCCGTGCATACTCATCGGTCCCGAGCGCGTCGATGACCGACTTCAACCCATTGTGCCCGCCCGCCGATCCGGAAGGCCGCGCTCGAAGCCTTCCGAGTTCCAGATTGATGTCGTCGACAATGACGAACAGATCTGGAGGTTCGATCTTGTAGAACCGCAGCAGCTCGCCAATCGCGATGCCGCTCAGGTTCATGAACGTCAGCGGCTTGGCCAGGATCACCGACGCCGCGCGCCACCGGGCGAGCAGTGCGTCGGCCGGCGCTGATTCCCATTCGAGCGTGTGACGCTCGGCGATGAGATCGACGACCTCGAAGCCGACGTTGTGCCGGGTGCCGACGTACTTGCGGCCAGGGTTGCCGAGCCCAACGACTAGCTTCAACTCGACTATTTCTTCTCTTTGGCTGGTTCTTCCTCAGCCTTCTCGGTCTTGCCCTTCTTGATGACCTCCGGCTCCGCCGGCGCCGCACCCGCCGCCGCCGCAGCCGCATCCGCCGCAACCGGCTCTTCCTCGGCCCGCAGCGTTACGACGTGCACGATCATCATCTCGGCGTCGCTCGTGGCCTTCCACTTGGTGCCTTCGGTCTGCAGATCGCGCACGCGAACGCCCTCGTGCAGCATCAGCTCGCTGATGTCGACGGTGATGTTCTCGGGAATGTCGCCCGGCAGCACGTCGATCTCGATCTCGCGGTTGACGAAGTCGACGATGCCCCCTTGCTGTTTGACGCCCTTCGCTTCTCCCTTCAGCACGATCGGGACCGTGACGGTGATCGTCTTGTCCATCGCGACCTGGTAGAAGTCGGCGTGAAGCAGCTTGTGATCGATCGGATCGACTTGGTACTCCTTTACCAGCACGCGCGTGCTGCCGCCATCGAGCTGGAGACCGATCAGCGTGTTGACCCCCGACTCTGAATGCAGAATGCGCATCAGCGTCTTCGGATCGACCGCAATCTCGACCGCCTTCCCCTTCTCGGCTCCATACACCACGGCGGGAATCTGACCGCTCGCGCGCAGCCGACGCGCCTCGTTCTTCCCGCGTCCTTGACGTTTCTCAGCTTGTAATGATGCGTCCATATCCAGTTACCAGTTGCCAGTTACCAGCTCCCAGTGTGTCCATGCCCAGTTCCGAATACTGGAAACTGGAGACTGGAAACTGGAAACTTTCTCACACAAACAACGAAGAAACCGACGTCTCCTCGTGAATACTCCGAATCGCCTGCCCGAGGAGCCTCGCCACCGATAGCACCTTGATCTTGCTGCACCGCGCCCGATCGCCGTTCAGCGGAATCGTGTTGGTGATGATCACCTGATCAATGGGTGCCGCCTCGAGCCGCGCGATCGCCGGACCCGACAGGACACCGTGCACGGCACACGCGAGTACCCGCTGTGCGCCGTTATCCTTCAGCGCCTGCGCCGCCTTCACGATGGTGCCCGCCGTGTCGATGATGTCGTCCTGGATGATGCAGGTCTGCCCGGTGACATCGCCGACGACGTTCATCACCTCCGCCGTCCCATCGTCGCTGCGCCGTTTGTCGATGATCGCGAGATCGGCATCGAGCCGTTTCGCATAGGCCCGTGCCCGCTCGGCACCGCCGGCATCCGGCGACACGATCGTCAGGTTCGGAAACGCCAGGCGCGAGCAGTAGTCGATGATCACCGGCGCCGCAAACAAGTGATCGACCGGAATGTCAAAGAACCCCTGGATCTGCGCCTTGTGCAGATCCATGGTCAGCACGCGATTCGTGCCGGCCGCGCTCAGCAGGTTCGCCACCAGCTTGGCCGAGATTGGCACCCGCGGTTTGTCCTTGCGATCCTGCCGCGCGTAGCCGTAATACGGAATCACCGCCGTGATGCGCGACGCCGACGAGCGGCGGAACGCATCGATCATCACGCACAGCTCCATGATGCTGCGGTCGACGTCCGCGCAGGTGGGCTGCACGACGAACACATCCGTGCCGCGGATGTTCTCGTCGATCTGGAACGAACACTCGGTATCGGGAAACCGCTGCAACCGGGCGTGTCCGATCGAGACACCCAGGAAATCCGCGATTTCATGCGCCAGCGCGGGATGCGCGCTGCCCGAAAACAGTTTCAGCTGGCCGCCATTCATCGTCGCAGGTCCGGCTTAGAGGTTACTATCGCCCGCACTTACGAGGTGCCTTCGAAGTCATCCGAGCCGGACGACACGTCGTCCGGAGAAAGCCGAAACAATACCATCCACGATGTGGTTGGGGCGGGAGGATTCGAACCTCCGAATACGGGATCCAAAGCCCCGCGCCTTACCGCTTGGCCACGCCCCAGCGCGGCCGGGCGCCGGCCGTCCCGCGCCTCGGAAATCGCCCGACCTGCAAGCCAGTCGCTCGGTTTTTTGAAGCGTAGCTCCAAGGCGCGGTCGACAGACGTGTCCGCAAGAGGTTAAGTGTAGCCGGTCTCAGGGCTTTTTGGCAACGGGACGCGCCCGTCGCTCGTACTCGGCGCGGGTGATCGTTCGCGTCAGCAGAGCTCGATTGCCCCCCTTCGAGAGCGGTTTGATTGCTCGGGCGGCCGCAGCACGGCTACGGAACAGGCCGAAAACCGCCGATCCGCTGCCGGACATGGCCGCGGCCACAGCGCCAGCCTCACGGAGGGACGATTTGAGGCCGATGATTTCCGGATGGCGCCGCACGACCGGCGGCTCGAGGTCGTTGATCATCTGCGCCGCACGTGTCGGCCACGGCACCGGCAGCATCTGGAGCTCGCGTGTCTCCTTGAGTCCCGCTGTGCGATCGTCGTCGTACCACGAGTACGCCTCGGCGGTCGACACGCCAAACGGAGGATGCACGATGACGATCCAGTGCGGCGGCAGATCAACGAGCGGATAGATTTCCTCACCGAGTCCGAGTCCGAGGGCAGTGCCGCCGGAGAGAAAGAAGGAGACGTCCGCGCCGATCGCCATCCCAACCTCTCGAAGCAGCGTCAGCGGTGCGCCGCCCCACAAGCGGGCAAGCGCCAGCAACGCTGCCGCCGCGTCCGCACTCCCTCCCCCGAGCCCGGCCTGCATCGGAATCTTCTTTTCAATCGTCACGACCGCGTCGCGGGGAGCGCCCGACCGCCCCAACGCCTTCCACAACCCGGCCGCCGCCTGCCAGACGAGATTGCCCTCGTCGGGCGGGACACCAGCGGTGCGGCACTTCACAAGGAAAGGCCCCGGCCGTTCGGCTGAGATGAGCGTGTCATGTAAGGCAATGGCCTGAAAAACCGTACGGAGCTCGTGGTAGCCATCCGGCCGTGTGCCGAGCACACGCAGATCAAGATTGACCTTCGCGTGCGCGCGGGTCACGAGCCTGCGGAGGGCGGTCATAGAGATTGGGTGCCAGGAGTGCCAGGGGTGCCAAGAGTGCCAAGAGTGCCGGGAGTGCCAAGAGTGCAGGGAGTGCCAAGGGTGCCACGAGTGCGAAGGGTGCCAAGAGTGCCAAGGGCGTCAAGAGTGCTGAAGACGCCAAGAGTGCCAACGCTGTCACACGTCCGTGTGGCGCCAGACGTACGCAGGGCACTCGGAGCACTCCCGGCACCCGTGGCCCCCCTCGCACCCGTGGCACCCCTTGCACCCGTGGCACCCCTTGCACCTGTGGCACCCCTTGCACCTGTGGCACCCCTGGCACTCTCGGCACCCTTGGCACTCCTGGCACTCCTGGCACTCAAAGGT
>JBPYFA010000305.1:0-6773 GCA_051986585.1 Vicinamibacterales bacterium
GTTCTCCCTCGTTCCAGAAGGCGTGCATCTTCGGCGATACGCCGAGCAGGAAACCTGTGATCAATCCAGCACCGAGCTTGGGCCTGCTGCCGAGCAGGATGCTCGCGCCGCCGGCCGCGATCATCAGGCCGGATCCGAGCACCGCCGCATCAGGCGCCGGCACTCCCTTCGCCTGCGCGTACTGACTCATGGTTTTTCGACGCAGGAAATGGTGCACACCGCTGTACAGAAAGTAGCCGCCGAAGATCGCTCGCGCCGTCAGCAGCGCCGCCTTTTCCATCGTCTGAGCCGTTAACGACGGCCTCCGCCATTCTTCGGGATGACCGAGCTGTGCCGCACTTCGCACCGTTGCCTTGCGCGGCGCAGAGGGCGCCATCGATGGATAGATTCCTGACCCGCTGACATCTTCGATCTGTCGCTGTTGATTGTTTGCCATGTTTTCCTCAAAGATGCTCGACACCGGCCATCGATACGCAAGCTCTGTTCTCACAGAGCAGCAATGTTCGGCTGGCGCAAGAACCTGAACCGTGCAGAACCCAAGGACCCGAACCTTGTAGAACCCGAACCTTGTAGAACTCGAACCTTGCCGAACCCGAACCTGGCAGAACCCGAACCTGGCAGAACCCAAGAACCGAACCTTGTAGAACCCAGCAGAACCAAGTAGAACCCTGTAGAACCTGATCAATGTCCACGAACACCCCAACCATGCTGGTTCCGAAGGGCCGCGCGACGTCCGTCCTCGATCGCGCGACGACGG
The DNA here is from genome assembly GCA_051986585.1 of Vicinamibacterales bacterium. Taxonomy (GTDB): domain Bacteria; phylum Acidobacteriota; class Vicinamibacteria; order Vicinamibacterales; family 2-12-FULL-66-21; genus JALZOC01. The sequence goes on from JBPYFA010000305.1 coordinate 758, forward strand.
GGTTCCCGCCTGATTTGCTGAATCGGGTCGCCATTCGCTTTCAGGCGCTCGCGTGGCTCTACGCGTTCACCTTTTTCATGGCGGCGTTTTTCCCCGCGCTGGTCATGCCGGCGCAGCGTTCGATCCTGTTTCGCGAGACAGGCAACTGGTTGCCGGGCACTGTGTCGATTGCGATGGCGATCGCCGCGGCTCTGATCGTTCGGCGCGGCCGATTGAGACCCGCGGCGGTGACCGTCCTGGCGCTGATGTTTGAGATCGTCAGCAGCTTCGGAATCGCGGCGGCGGAATTCGTTCACCCGAGAGCGCTCATGGCCGATTCATCCTGGGTTGGCCTTTCGTGGGTTGCGCCCTGGGTGCTGCTCTTCAACGTGCTCGTTCCGACCGTTCCTCGCTACGCGGTCGTTGCGGCGCTCGCGTCGGTGATGTCGGTTCCGGCCATGGTGCTGGTTTCGCTCTCGTCATTCCCGCCGCCCATGCCGGTGACGGCGCCGATGATGTTCTGGGCGTTTGGTTTCCCCTACTTACTTGTCGTCGTCATGGCGTATGTCGGCGCCCGAGTCGTCCACGCTCTCGGCACCGAGGTGAAGCGAGCGCGCGAGCTCGGAAGCTACCGACTGGAACAGCGGCTCGGACATGGCGGCATGGGTGAAGTTTGGAAGGCAAGCCACCGCCTGCTGGCCCGGCCGGCGGCGATCAAACTGATTCGCTCTTCGGTGCCGGGAAGCGCGGCAGGTATTTCTGACGACATGCGCCGACGGTTCGAGCGAGAAGCGCAGGTGATCGCGCAGCTTAGATCGCCGCATACCGTCACCCTGTTCGATTTCGGCATCGCCGACGAAGGATCGTTCTACTACGTGATGGAGCTGCTCGAGGGCGTCGATGCTGACGCCCTGATCAAGCGATTCGGTCCGATTCCATCCGAGCGCGTCGTGCACATCCTGCGGCAAATCTGCCATTCGCTCTCAGAAGCCGAATCGCTTGGCGTCGTCCATCGCGACATCAAGCCGGCGAACATCTTCCTGTGCCGGTACGGTGAAGACTACGATTTCGTCAAGGTTCTCGACTTCGGGCTCGCCAAGGCCGTTCACGACTCGTCGTCCAATACCGAGACTGCAATCACGATCGAGAACGTGATTCAAGGGACTCCGGCCTTCATCGCGCCAGAGCAGGCGCTGGGCGGTGATGATGTGGACGGTCGTGCCGACATCTATTCGACCGGGTGCGTCGCCTACTGGTTGCTCACCGGCAAGTTGGTGTTCACGGCAGAGACGACGATGAAGACGTTGATCGCGCACGCGCACTCGCTGCCAGAGCCACCGTCGACGAAAACGTCCAATCGAATCCCGCCGGTGCTTGATGCCCTCGTGCTGTCCTGTCTCGCGAAGGACCGCGAAGCACGGCCGCGATCGGCGCGCGATCTGCTGCGACACCTCGACGCCATCGCACCGGAGCATCCGTGGACCGAGGAACGTGCACGCGAGTGGTGGAAAGCAAATCTCTCGCAGTAGATCTCAACCCCGGATCTCGGACCGCAGATCCCGGCGACGCCGTTTTACCGCCGATTCAGCGGCGGGTACAATGCGAGCGCGGCGCCACACTGCCGCTGGCCACATGACTCGTCCCGTTCGCGTCGCCGTTCTCGCGATCGCATTGTTCGCTGCGGCTATTCACGCGCAGACTCCAGCCGGGCACACGTCCGCACCGCAGGCGACGTTTCGCGGCGGGACCGATCTGGTCCAGGTCGATGTGTCAGTTCTCGATAGCAAGCGCCATACGGTCCGCGGACTGACGGCTGCGGACTTCACGATCTTCGAAGATAACCAGCCGCGAGAAATCCAGGCGTTTTCGGAGGTCTACCTGCCCGACCGCGTCGAGCCGCACGACGCCGCGTGGACACGCGAGGTGCCGAGCGATGTGGCGACGAACCAGGTTGGCCGGGAAGAGGGGCGCCTCGTCATCATCCTGCTCGATCGAACGATTCCGGTTGGGGAACCGACCATCACCGCGAGACGTGTTGCCGCCGCTGCGATCAACCAGCTCGGTCCGAACGATCTCGCGGCCGTCGTGTCGACCAGCAACGGCGCCGTGCAGAACCTGACGTCCGATCACGCCCGGCTGCTGCGCGCCATCTCGCAGTCGGATCTCAGCACGGACATTTCGGATGAAGCCAAAGAGATCGAAGCGTCGGTGTTTGCGCTGACCGGCCGGACCTGGAGCACGCTGAACGATCCTCGCTGCCAATGCGGACTGTGCGTGCTGGAAACAATCACGCGCGTGGCCGACGCGGTGCAAAGCACGTCGAGCCGCAGGAAAGTGCTCCTGTTCATCGGCAGCGATCTGCTGCTGCAATCAGCCGGGTCGTCCCGAGACCTCAGTAGCGACGTCGGTTGTGGGAATCGGCTGAGGGACGCGCGCGACGTGATGTTCGCGGCGGTGGATCGGGCCAACCTGACCATTCACTCGCTCGACCCGTCGGGCCTTGCCAACATCAGTCCGACCACGCGAGCGAGCTCGACGCTGCGGATCGGAAGTGGTCCATCGCCGGTTGTCGCCAATGCGACGAGCGAGTACCTTCAACGCCAGGCCAACCTTCGAGTGCTGCCGGATCGCACCGGCGGCCGCGCCGTGATGAACACGAACGGCCCCGATCTTCTGGTGCCGCAGATTTTTCGCGAGAGCGATTCGTACTACCTGATTGGGTTCCGTCCTGGCGATCCGGCAGCGACTGGCAAATTCCATCGGATCACGGTCAAGACGACGCGACACGGGCTCGACGTGCGCGCGCGGAGTGGCTACACGGCGACGGCGTCCGTCGGCGTCGGCTCTGCGCCCGCCAGTGCCACGTTGGCGGCACCGGTTCGCGAGGCGCTGACTGGACTGCTGCCGGCCGGTGCGACCGCGCTCGATGTCAACGCTGCAACGTTTGCACTGCAGGGAACGGCGAAGGCGGCCGTCGTGCTGACCGTCGGAGTCGGCGCCTTCGCTGTCGGCGGTTCCGGCAGCGGCCCACTCGAGATCGTTGCCACCGCATTCGACACCGGCGGCCGTCCGAAAGGCATCAGCCGGCAGACGCTGGAGCTGTCGTGGCCGGCCGCCGCGGCGCGCGGCCAGCGCCGGTTCGATGCGTTGTCGCGCATCGATCTTCCGCCTGGCGAGTACGAGGTCCGCGTCGCCGTGAACGGGTCCGGCCACACGGCGAGTGTTTTTTTACGTCACCGTGCCTGCCTTCGCGTCGAGCCCGTTATCGATCTCGAATGTCGTGATCGGTGCGACGGCCGGAACGCTGACCGCGCCGAGGGATTTTCTCGCGCCGCTGTTGCCGGTCGTGCCGACTGGGCGCCGCGAGTTCGCGCGCGCCGATCGCCTGATGGCATTCTTCCGGATCTATCAGGGCCTCGGTCGTCAGGACGCGCTCGGTCCGGTGCAATTGCGATCGACCATCCTCGACGCGCACGGCGGCGTGGTGGCGAGCGAGAACAGCACTGCAGGCGCTGAGGAATTCGCGACCGGGCGAACGGCCGACCACTACCTCACCGTCCCGCTCGCGTCGCTCGCGCCGGGCGAATATCTTCTTCAGATTGAGACGGCAATGGGCTCGAGGATTGCGGGGCGCGCGATTCGCTTCATCGTGGCCCCGTAGCCGTCGCGTCACTTCACTTCCACGCGAATCGTGAGGGGGGCCGTCAGTGTGACGGTCACCGGCGTTCCTGCCGGCAGACGAACCTCATCGCCCTTGGTCGCGAGCACCGTGGCGGTGCCAGCGCCACCACCGATCGCCGCGCCCGTCGCCGCGCCGCTGCCCCCTCCGACAATCCCGCCAATGATTGCCCCGGCACCTGCGCCGACGCCGATCTTGGTAGCGTCCTTGCCCTTGGTCGACGCGGCTTCGCGGGTGATGGTTTCGGTGCTCATGTGCTCGGGCCCCGCGACCAGATCGACCGAGTTGAACCGGAACGCCAGGAGGGCGCGTCCCTTCACTTTTGCCGCTGGTTCTGCCTTGGTGACATTGCCTTTAATCGTGGTGCCCGACTGCAGCAACTCGAAGCCTTCGATCGACAACGGCGACTTCAACGTCGCACGCACGGTATCTTCGACCTTGCTCGTGTCCGACGCCAGCGACGTGGCAAGCGTCGCCGAGAGCGTCGTCCCGGCGGGAATCGTCAGCTCGCGATATTCCGGCACCTTCACGGGCGGTGGCGGCGGCGGGCTCGGCTCCTTGTGTTCGATCGGCGGCGGCGCTTCCGCGGCGTGAGCCGCGGGAGCCGGTGCGTCGCTCACGCGCGGAGGCGCCGGCTTCGGCTTCGTTCCTGCGGTGGGTCGCGGCTTGCTGGCGAGAGGTGCGGGTTCGACAGTAACCGGAGCTTTCGCCTCCGGAGTACGCGGAGTTGCCTCGGCGGCGGCCGGCGTTGTCGCCTGCGCCGCCGTCGCGGGTGGTGTCTGCGTTGCCGGTGCCGGCGTGGTGACGGGCGCCATTGCTTTCAACGAAGCAATCTGCGATTTCAATACTTCGGTATTTCCGCCGTCCGGCCGCTGGACAACGATGCGATCCGGTTTCACCTCGACGAGCCTGCCGGACACACTGGCGCCATCGCCTTTCATCACCGTCACGTCGGTGCCGAGTGGATACGTCTCCGTTCGTGTGCAGCTCGCCACGGCCATGGTCAGGGCCAGAAGAATGGGCAGGTGTTTCATAACGCCTCCACTTGTGGGATGCACTCAGGGCAGCAATGAACGTACCTTCAAGGTCACGTTCTCCAGAGACTGGCAAGATGTCGTTTCATCCGATTTCGCAGATCTGGACCCCGATTCGTGGGAGAGCGGCCACGACCGACGGTGGAATCATTTCGTCGCACCGTGTAATTGATACGCATCGGCAGTATGCTTCGGAATCAGGCGGAAGGGAGTGTTTCATGAGATCTACCATTCTGCGACTCTGTGCCTGCGTGACGATATCCGTCACCGCGCTCGCGGCCCAGGAGCCAGTGCCGTCGGCAGAGGCTGTATTGCGCGAGCTCAAGATGGGCAACGAGCATCATGTCGCCAAGCGGTATGAACATCCGCATCAGAGTGCCGCTCGTCAGCGCGAGCTCGCGTCGGGGCAGCATCCGCACGCCATCGTCCTCAGCTGCGCTGATTCACGGGTGGCGCCGGAGATCATCTTCGATCAAGGGCTCGGCGATTTATTCGATGTCCGCGTCGCAGGCAACGTCGCGAGCGACGCCGAGGTCGCGAGCATCGAGTACGCAGCCTCTCACCTCCACACGCCGGTGTGCGTCGTCATGGGGCACCAGATGTGCGGCGCAGTGACCGCTGCCGCCGAGAGCGGCGCAGCCGAAGGACACCTGCCGTCGTTGCTGGCGCTGATCCGCCCGGCGGTGCAGAGCGCGAAGGGACGACCTGGGGATCTGGTTGAGAACGCGATTCGGATCAACGTGGAAAACGTCGTGCGCCAACTTCGCAGCTCGAAGCCGGTGTTGGGAGAACTGGTGGACCACGGAACGCTGACGGTCGTCGGCGCGGTGTACTCGCTTCAAACCGGCAAGGTCGACTGGTTGTCGCAGAGTGAGGGAAAAACGTCAGCGCGTTAAGGGTTTCATGAGCGCGATCGATGTGGCGCACTGAATCTGTTCGCCGATGGTCATGCCGCGCATCCGGCTTTGCTGGCGTCGCGTGCGGCCTCGTGTTGATCGGATGTGGGAGCGGCAGTCCCGCCGCGCCCGATAACGGCACGACAAGCATCGTCGTTACCGGTCCGCAGGTTCTTCGAGTCACCATTCAGAGCCCGTGCGCACAGTCAGGCCGCGATTTTCTGCCGATGATCTACACGCGTGTCACGGTCAGCCGCTCGGGAAACGAATGGGTCGCGACGGCAAGCAGCGCGGCCGCGGGCGATGTGGACCTGCGATTTCACCAGAGCTCGTCGCAGGTTCTCTCGAACTCGTTTCCGGTCAGCGGCACGATTCGGAGTGCCGGCATTCATATGCCGGAGTTGATTCAGTTGCCACCATGGGATGCG
>JBPYFA010000306.1:0-13804 GCA_051986585.1 Vicinamibacterales bacterium
CCTCTGGGCGCTGGTGGTCTTCGAGTTGTGGCACCGCCAGTATCTGGACCAGAGCACGAACTCGACTTCGCTGAACGCACCCGTCGTGTCCGCTGCATCGTGAGCCTGTGATGCGTCTTCCTATCGCCATCTTTGTCGACCGTTTCATCCCCGGCGGTACCCAACATCAGATGATCGAGCTGCTCAGGCGGATCGATCGCCGCACGTTCGATGTACACCCGGTGTGCTTCCACGACGACGGGCCGTGGACTGCGCGGGTAGCGGAACTCGGCGACCCGATTACACGATTTCCGATTCACGGGTTCAAACGCCCGACAACCGTGCATCAGCTGCTGCGATTCGCCCGGTGGTGCCGAGAGCAAAACATCGCCGTCGTCCATGCGTGGGACATTTATTCGAACATCTTTGGCCTGCCCGGCGCCGCACTCGCCGGCGTGCCGCTGCGCATCGGCAGCCGCCGCGGGCTTGGTGGTCCACCGGCCGTCCGTCGTCTGCAAACCTTGGCGTGCCGTGCCGCGCACCGGATGGTGGCCAACTCCCGCGCCGCGGCGAACCAGTTGATCGCGCAGGGTGTTTCCGAGTTGCGGATCGACATCATTCCCAATGGGATTGACCTGTCGCTGTTCCCGCCGCGTCAGAACGGTCCTCGACCGCGAACCATCGCTTCGGTTGCTCGTCTTTGGCCGGAGAAAAGGATCGATGTGCTCATCGCAGCCGTACCGCGGGTGCTGAAGCTCCATCCCGACGCCGAGTTCATGATTGTCGGCGATGGGCCGTGCCGCGATTCGCTGGTTGCGCAAGCGCGTGATCTTGGTGTGCTGCCCCACGTCCGTTTCATGGGTCACCGCGATGACGTGCCGGCAGTCCTTGCGATGGCGGACGTGTTCGTCCTTTCCTCCGAGTCGGAAGCTTCACCCAACGTGATCCTCGAAGCGATGGCCGCCGGCCTGCCGGTTGTCGCCTCGCGCGTGGGTGGCATACCCGAACTGGTCTCTGACGGCGTCACCGGCCACCTTGTTCCGCCAGCCGAACCGGAAGCACTCGCGACCGCTCTCTCGGCTCTGCTCGGTTCACCCGGTCGCGCCATCGCGTTCGGCAAGGCTGCGCGCGCGCGCATCGAACAGCAGAATTCGTTCGAACGCATGGTGGCGCAGTTCGAATCCCTGTACATGTCGGGTTCGATTCACTCGGCGGACGCGGACGTCCGCAAGTCCTCGGGACGAAGTCAATGCCCGGCATGAAATCCAAGGTCAAGAATGCGCTGATGACGACATTCCTGGCGTCCGGAATTCCGGATGCTCGAACCCGCATTTCCCGCCGCCTTGGGCGCGGACGATTGACCGTCGTGACCTATCACCAGGTATTGGATGAAGCAGACGACGGGTCGTCGGTCCGAATCGAAAGCTTTCGCCAACAGATGGAGTACCTCCGCGAAACGTACCACGTGGTACCGCTTCGAGAGGCGGTCAGCAGACTGGCTGCCGGTCACACGCCGCAGCGACTCATCGCGATTACGTTCGACGACGGATATCTCGACAACGCGACCACGGCTGCTCCGATCATGCGCGCCCTCGGCCTGCCGGCGACGTTTTTCGTGTCTACCGACATGATCGGCTCGGCGCGGCCCTTCCCCCACGATCGGGAGCGCGGTCGCCGACCCCAGGCGCACATGACGTGGCAGCACTTGCGAGATCTCGCCGCGACAGGGTTCGAGGTCGGGTCCCATACGTGCAGCCACGCGGACATGGGAACAATTTCGCTGGACCAGGCGCTGACGGAGTTGCGGAGCTCTCGCGAACGGCTGGAATCGGAGCTGCGGCAGCCGATCCGAACGTTCGCGTTTCCTTACGGCCGACGCCGTAACATGCGAGCGGAAACGGTGACGGCCGCGCGACGCGAGTATGACGTGTGTTGCTCCGCATACGGCGGACACAATACGACGCCGGTCGATCCGGGCAACATCCGCCGGATCGTCATTTCTTCCGGCGTCAGCTTTCTCGCGTTTCGGGCGCTGCTCGAAGGATGGCCGATGTTGCGGCTGTCCAATCCTCACCGGGTGGCGCCGCCGCAGGTCGTCAGCGCGTCAGCGCGCTGAGTTCGTTGAACGGTTCAGTCCGCTGTCGTGCGCAGGCCCTCGGCCTGTTTCGAGCCCACCTCTCACAGTCTCATTTCGAGCGTTGACTGCGGCCACTGCTGCCGGCGAGTGAGCCATGCTTTGATACAGCGAGACCCACTGCGAGCGCACGACCGCCCAGCAGTACCGATCGCAGTTCTGCCGGGCCTCGTCGGCCATCCTCTGGGCGGTCTCTGGATCCTGAATCACGCGAATGACGCGTTCGGCCGCGGCGCGGTAATCACCTCGCGGCACCATGTAACCCTGCACACCATCGGTCAAGATGGTCGGCACGCCACCCGCATCGGTCGAAATCACCGCACAACCGCTGGCGAACGCTTCGAGCACCGACGCGGGCATGTTGTCGATATCGGGAGTCTGCAGATAGATATCGGCGGCCGCGTAGTACCGCCAGATTTCGTCGGGAGAAACGGCACCGACAAATTCCACGTTGCGAAGTTGGAGCGAGCTTGCGAGCCGCTGCAGCGCGTCACGCTGCGATCCGGCCCCGACCAGCGTGAGCGACGCTTCAGGATAGGCCGCCTGCACAATCGCGAAAGCTTTCAAGGTGCACGAGATGTTGTAGAGCGGTTCGAAATTTCGGGTGCACAGCAGCCGCGGCTGAAACGTCTCGCGCCGCCGGAACGCGAAGCGATTCAGATCGACGATATCAGGAATGATCTCGCTCGGGATGCCGAATCCGGCAAACACCTCGTGAAGGAACGTCGAGGGGACGACGTTGCGGTCGGCGCGCCGGATTACGAAACGTGCGATTGCCGATCGCTTCAGATGATCCGGCGCTTCTCCGCTGCGGTAGTTGATGATCACCGGTTTGCCGAGCAGTCGCGCGACGACGACGGCCGGGAGCGGAGCCAGGAGAAACGACCAGTACGAGGCCGAGAACACATGCGCGATATCGGCGGAGCGCAGCTGACGGAACAGCAACGGCCAGTACATGGCCTGCGTCAACGCGGTCCGAACAAACTTTACACGCGCGAGTGGCTCGAGCGGAGCCGGAGGCGCCGGGTTGATGGGCAACAGCGACGCGCGGATCTCCGAATCGCCGGCCCAACCCGTCAGCAGCCGGTCCGCCTGCACGGCGTGACCGCCGAGAATGCGAAGTGTCGGCGCCACCAGTGCCACATGCACCGGCCGACGGCCTCGATCGAGGGTCTCGACCGACGGTTGTTGCGCTTCGAAACCGAGAGCTGGCTCGCGACGCGGAGCTGGCGTGGCCAGCCGGCGGTACAAGCTCACCCAGCGGTCCCGAACGCTGTTCCAGCGATAGTCCTCGCAGGTGGCGCGTGCCCGCGCAGCCATCTCGCGCGCGTGGTCAGCATCCTCGATCACGCGAATGACGCGATCGGCGGCCGCCGCATCATCGCCGCACGGGACGAGATAACCGTGGCGACCGTCGGTCAGAATCGTGGGCACGCCCCCGGCCGCCGTCGACACGACCGCGCAGCCGCTGGCAAACGCCTCCAGCACCGAGGTCGGCATGTTGTCGATCTCAGGCGTTTGCAGGTAGATGTCCGCCGCGGCGTAATACCGCCACATCTCGTTCGGCACAACCGCGCCAGGAAAAGACACGTTGCGCAGCCCGCGTGCTGCCACTTCCTGCCGCAGCAACTCGCCCTGCGAACCGGCGCCAACGAGCGTGAGCGTCGCGTCGGGATAACGGGCCTGGACTCTGGCGAACGCTTTCAACGTGCAGCCAACGTTGTAAATTGGCTCGAAGTTGCGTGTGCATAGGATCCGCGGACCGAACGTCGGTCGTTCGCGGTAGGCAAACAGCTGCAGGTCGACAATATTCGGGATGATTTCCGCGCCGATGTTGTGCCCGGCAAACACGCGCTGGAGAAATGCCGACGGCACGACGTTCGCTTCGACACGGCGCAGAAGAGAGCGGGCGAGCCGTGAGCGCCGCAAATGATCCGGCGCTTCTCCGCTGCGGTAATTCATGACCACCGGTTTTTTCAACAGCCGCGCGATCAAGAAGGCGGGCAGCGGCGCGAGCAAGAACGACAGATACGCCGCAGAGAACACGTGGACGACGTCAACGCGCTGGAGCCTCACGAATAAGGTCGGCCAGTAGGTTAACTGCGTGAGGATCGTGCGGATGAACTTCACGTCCGCGAGCCGGCGGAGGATTGGCGGCAGCGGATTGATCGGCACCAGCTCGGCTTCGATCTCCGGATCGCCAGTCCATGCTTTCAGGAGCCGGTGCGCCTGGACCGCCTGGCCACCCAGGATCCGAAGCGTGGGCGCCACAATCGCAATCTTCAAACGAGGGGGCATCACCGCTGAGCTGTGCAAGTCTCACACCGTCAACGCTGAAAAAACGGTCACAGCGACGCGTCTCTCAATCCAGCAGTAATCATCGGACGCGCGGCGGTCAGACACGCGCGATCGAGTCTCATCTCTCCTCAGAATAGGCAACCGCCGCCACACAATCAGCACTCTGCAACCTCAGCCGCAACGGCCGACGCGTCGCTCGCGGGACAGACAGGTAAGTACCGTGGGAAATCGGCGGCGCACCGGAGTGGCACCTGCCTTGCTGAGATTGAGGTCGTGATCCGCCACGCCACGTCTCTGTTTCCAGCACAAATAGGCTCACAATCGCGCGGGGCAACCGCTCCCGCCCGTCGCGCTGCCTCGTCGAAACCGCCACGCCACGAGACGTGGAAGCAATTCGCCTCCTGCGATGCGGCACAGACGGCAAGAAAATTCCACGATCGGATCGACTGCTTCGATCGCTCGGCCCGCAAGAGCTAGCGCATGTGCGGAATTGCCGGCATCGTCGCGTCCGAGGCGCTCCATCCTGATGATCGCGAACGCGTGATCAGGATGCGTGATGTCATCGCCCATCGTGGACCGGATGATGCCGGCTTGTTTGTCGATGGCAACGCGGCGCTTGGCCATCGTCGGCTGAGCATTGTCGATCTGGCGGCAGGCCACCAGCCGCTGGCGAACGAAGACGACACCATCTGGATCGTCTTCAATGGCGAGATTTACAACCATCAAACCGTCCGCGGACGGCTCGAGGCCGCCGGCCACCAATACCGTACTCGTTCCGATACCGAAACGATCGTGCACGCGTACGAGCAATGGGGATCCTCAGCCGTCGAACATCTCAGAGGCATGTTCGCGTTCGCGATTTGGGACGCCGCCAGTCGCCGATTGCTGTTAGCGCGGGATCGTCTCGGTGTGAAACCGCTTTACTGGGCGCGTGCGGGCAATCGCCTGCTGTTTGGATCCGAGATTAAATCCATCCTCGAAAGCGGCCTGGTTGTGCCGCGCGCTCGCGAAGAGGCGCTCCCGGAGCTGCTCGGCACGCGTTACCTGTCTGGAGCCGAAACATTGTTCGAGGGAGTGTACCGGCTGCAGCCTGGCCATACGCTCACCTACGAAAAGGGAAACATCAGCATCCAGCAGTACTGGGACATCCCCGCGGGTCAGGAACCAGACGCTGCTGACCGCATCGCGGATGCTGATCTGATCCGAAGGTTCCGCGATCTGCTGGAACAATCGGTTCGGGTCCGTCTGATGGCGGATGTGCCGCTCGGAATGTTTCTATCGGGTGGACTCGACAGCAGCGCCATCGCCGCGCTCATGTCGAAGATGATCGACCGGCCACTCCAGACGTTCTCCGTGGCCTTCAAGCAGCATGCATTCAGCGAACTGGACTACTCGCGTCAGGTCGCCCGGGCGATCAATGCCGACGCGCACGAAGTGGTCATCGACGATCGGGATTTCTTCGCTGCACTGCCGCGGCTGATCTGGCACGAAGACGAGCCGATCGCCCATCCGTCGAGTATCCCGCTGTACTTCGTCAGCGCGCTGGCGCGCAATCACGTCAAGGTCGTGCTCACCGGCGAAGGCAGCGATGAACTGCTGGCCGGCTACGGCAAATATCCCCGCGCGCTGGTCAACTGGCGCGCGGCCGCGCCCTATGGAGCAGTTCCCGCGCCGGTTCGGCGTTGGGTGGCTGACCGGATCGTTCCGAACTTCCCTGGAAGGCTCGGCAAGTATGCCGAACGATCGTTTCTCGGAATGCCGCGCACGCCGGAGGCGATGTTCTTCGACAACTTCGCCGCCATCGGGCTCAAACGCCAGGCAACGCTTCTGTCGAGGCGCCTCGCGTCGCTGGCCACAGCGGACCGCGCGTACGGCCCATCACGCGCATTCTTCGACACGCCCCATCAACGAAGCTCGACGCTGGACCGCCTGCTCTACGCTGATATGAAGACCTATCTGGTCGAACTGCTCATGAAGCAGGACCAGATGAGCATGGCAGCGTCGATCGAGAGCCGCGTGCCGTTTCTCGATCACCACCTGGTCGAGTTCGCGTCGCGGCTTCCGACACGCATGAAGCTGCGCGGCTTCACGACGAAGCGGATTTTGCGAGAGGCGGTGCGCGGGATCCTGCCCGCCGAAATCCTGAAGAGGAAGAAGATGGGCTTTCCCGTTCCATTCGGCGTCTGGATGCGTGGTAGCTGGAAGGAGGTCGCGCGCGAAGTGCTCCTCGATGCCCGCAGCCGCCAACGCGGCATCATCGATCCCCAAGCCGTCGAGCGGTTGATTGCGGCTCACGTCGCGGGCTCGACCAACGGTGCCGATGCGATTTGGAGCCTCCTCAACCTCGAGCTCTGGTATCGGACGCACATCGATGGCGAGGGTGTGCAGACCATTTCCGGAACGTCATTCACGATGCCATCGCCGGCTGCCCGGCTGAGGGCGACAGCATGAAACTCCTCTGGTTGAATGCTGGCCTGTTGCTGCCGCTCGACAAAGGCGGGAAGCTCCGGACATGGCACCTGATGCGGCACCTGGCACGGCGGCACGAAATCTCCTATTTGTCGTTCAAGGATGACTCCAATACCGCAGACGATGTGACGGGGATGCGGGAGGTGGCCTCGAATGTCGTGACCGTCCCGCGCACTGAAACGCGTAAGGGCACCGCAAAATTCTACCTGGACGCAGGACGATACCTCGCTGACCGGGTGCCATACGCAGTGGCCAAGTATCGCTCCACCGAGTACCGGCGCGCGGTCGAGCGGCTCCTTGCCCACGGTCAGTTCGACGCGATGGTGTGCGATTTCCTCGTGCCGATTGTGAATCTGCCGCAACACCTTCCCTGTCCCGCCGTTCTCTTTACCCACAACGTCGAGGCCGAAATCTGGCGGCGTCACTCCGAGACCACCCGCAATCCTGTGTCGCACTTTCTTCTGGCGCAGCAGTGGCGGCGGATGCTTCGCTTCGAGCGCGACGCGTTGGGCCGATTCGATCTCGTGCTGGGTGTCTCCGACGCCGACGCGCAGACGTTCGAACGGCTGTACCCGGGCGCGCTGGATGCGCCACTCCACGTTGTGCAGACCGGTGTCGACACGTCGTTCTTCGCGCCGCAGACCGGCGGTGTCAAACGCGCGCATCTCGTCTTTACTGGCTCGATGGACTGGCTGCCGAATGTCGACGCCATGCAGTATTTCGTTCGGGAGATCCTTCCGCTCATCCGCAGCGCCGAGCCGGATGCCACGCTCAGCATCGTTGGACGCTCCCCCATACCGGCCGTGAAACGGCTCGCACTCGAGACAGGAATCGAAATCACCGGGCGCGTGCAGGATGTCCGGCCGCACATCGCCGAGGCAGCGGTCTACGTCGTGCCGCTCCGGATCGGCGGCGGCACACGGCTGAAGATTTTCGAGGCAATGGCGATGGGTAAAGCGGTGGTGTCGACCGCCATTGGCGCCGAAGGGCTGCCGGTGACGGCGGGAGAAAACATCATCGTTGCCGACGAGCCCGAATCATTTGCGAAGGCGGTGATCAATTTGATTCGCGATCACCAATTGCGGCAGCGGATCGAGACCGAGGCCCGCCGCCTGGTCGTCGAGCGATACGACTGGTCTGCCGTGTCGCGCGATTTCGAGGACGCACTGACACGCGTTTGTCGAGACGGCGTCGCGGCGGCATAAGCCGAGACAAGGACAAGGGACGAAGCGATGAAGGTTTCTGTGTTTGGGTTGGGGTACGTCGGGAGCGTGTCGGCGGCGTCGTTCGCAGCCGATGGGCATACGGTCGTCGGTGTCGACGTGAACGCCGACAAAGTCGCCAGCCTCAACGAGAGCCGAAGCCCAATCGTGGAGAAAGGCCTGGACGAGCTGATTCAGTCGTCGGTAGCGAACGGATCCTTACGGGCGACAACCAGCACCGACGAAGCCGTGCAGGCAACGGATCTCTCCCTGTTGTGTGTCGGCACGCCAAGCCGGAAGAATGGGAGCCTCGATCTGTCGTATCTTCAGCGCGTCTGTGAGCAGATCGGAACGGCGCTGAAGCAGAAGTCCGAGTACCACGTCGTTGTCGTGCGAAGCACGGTGCTGCCGGGAACGACGCATGACGTCGTCATTCCCACGCTGGAACGGACGTCGGGCAAGACCTACGGGACCGGCTTCGGCGTGACCGTCAACCCGGAATTCCTTCGCGAAGGGACGGCGATTCACGATTTTCGACATCCGCCGCTCACGCTCGTCGGCCATAACTACATGTCCGACGCCGCACCTACCGAGGCGCTGTATGCACGAGTACAGGCGCCGCTGGTAAACACCAGCATACGTACCGCGGAAATGATCAAATATGCGAGCAACACCTGGCATGCTCTGAAGGTCTGCTTCGCGAACGAAATCGGCAATCTCTGCAAGCGCGTCCAGATCGACAGCCATGAAGTGATGGATATCTTCTGCCGCGACGACAAGCTGAATCTGTCGTCGTACTACATGAGGCCGGGGTTTGCGTTTGGCGGCTCCTGCCTGCCCAAGGACGTGCGCGCGCTTCAATACCGCGCCAAGGAAGTCGACCTCGAGATGCCGGTCATCCAGGCAATCCTGGACAGCAACCAGCTGCAGATCCAGCATGCGCTCGATCAGATCATCGAGAGCGGCAAGAAACGCATCGGTCTGCTCGGGTTCAGCTTCAAAGCCGGTACCGACGACCTCCGCGAGAGCCCGATCGTCATTCTCGCCGAGGTGCTTCTCGGCAAGGGCTATGAACTACGGATATACGACAAGAACGTGTCGCTGGCGCGCCTGGTAGGTGCGAACAAGGAATACATCAACCATCAGATCCCGCATCTGTCGTCATTGCTGTGCGAGACGATCGACGAAGTCCTTGATCGGTCCGATGTGATCGTCGTCGGCAATGCCGCACCGGAATTCTCCGACGCGTTGAAAAAGACGCGGCCCGAGCAGCTCATCGTCGATCTGGTGCGGGTGAAAACCGACCGCACCGAGATCCCGGGGCGGTATGAGGGAATCTGTTGGTAAGTGCGCGGCAGCGCGCGTTCTGGCCGCGCCGCGACGGCGACATCACTGTCCGAACAGAAACCTCTCCATCTCTACCCAGATCGTTTCCAGGCTCTTTAGCAGCTGGTGGTCGTCGTCCAGCATGTGGAGTTCGACATTCGGTCGGCTCGCGGCCCAGTGCTCCACGGTCGAGGGATCGACCGACGCGTCGTAACGTCCCTGAAACACCTGCACCGGCTGCGCGACATTCGCCGCAAGGGCATCGTATCTGAGAGCGTCGGCGTACAGATCGTAGTGGACCGGCATCATGCGGCCGTACCCGTAGTGAAACACGGCGAGCCGGTTCGATGATTTCCACGCGTCGAGACCGCGGTCTCCGAGCTCGCTCAGGCGGTTGCCGTCAAAGTCGAGCGCCGGTGCGAGGAGCACCAGCCGATCGATTCGCGCTGCGTGCTCGAGCGCAGCCTGGATCGCGACGAATCCGCCCAGGCTCGATCCAATGATCGCAAGCGAACCGCTGGCGGATTCGAGCACAACCTTGACTTGTTGCAACATCCGGCTGACGGTCAGCGTCGAGAAGTCAGGCTGGTTGAGATCGGGGACGACGACTTCGGCTCCGCGCTCAGCGAGCCGCTTCGAAAAAAAGGTCGCCTTCGACGACTGTGGCGAGGACGCGAAGCCGTGCAGGTAGAGCACCTGCATCAAATCATGACCTGGCAGCCAGGACTGCACCGGCAGCGAATCGATCCTTCGCCGTCGGTCGAATAGTCATAGGTGAGCTCTTCGCCCTTTCGGATGTTCCGAGCAGCGATGATCCAGATCGTGTCGCCGATCACCCGCGTGTAGCAGTTGGGTTCGCACGCGTGATTGATATACCGCGCGATGTTGCCGCCCACGGCGGCGTCGCGCACATACAGTCGATTGAGCTTGAAACACCAGATGTGGCCCTTCTTCAGGTACCGCACCTCGCGTTTCAGACTCTCACGATTGGTGATCTTCTCGCCATCGTAGGTGACGATTCGCTTGTTCTTGGAGATCGGCTGCGTGGCGAAGACGCCCCAGCCCTGAATCTTCGAGCGGCGCTTTTCAATCAAGAGATGTCGTGTGGGTTGTGGTTTGCGTCTGTTCGTGGCTGCCAGATCGTGAACCCCGCTGCCCGAATCTTATCCTTTTCCCTGGAGGCTTTACCAATACCTGACCCGCCCGACGTCGACGTGCACGAAGTTGAGCTCCGGATAGAAGCCCACTCCGCCGATCTTGAGTGACTTGGCGGCATCGCGAAGGGTCTCCAGCTTGGTCCCGGGAACGCGGATGTCGATCGCCTGCCCCACCATGTGCAAACTGTGAGAAGCGACACCGGTGCCTGCTCCACCACGTTCGCGGAGCATCGCATTGGTCGCCGCTGTCCGATACCCGGAGATGATGTGGAACGGTTGGTCCGTTTCGAGCGTGCCGCCGAGCTCGTGCAAGAGATCGAAAAGGCGAGTATCGATCGGTTTGATCTCGTTCGCTCTGAAATCGCGCAGGATGTAATTGAGATCCTGCAGCGGCTGCTGGAGATAGCAGCCATCGCGGCAGTAAGTTGTCTTCAATCGCTCGCCCGTGTGCGTATTGAAGAACGAAAGGGCCCGCTCCGGTGCTTTGGCCGGCGTGCTGATCGTCGCAGCCGCGGCCCGCGACGGAACCAGCGCGGCGGCGGCGACAGCCGCACCGAGTCCCAGAAACGCTCGACGATGGATGACGTTGTTGTCGCGTGCGTGCATACGATGTCCTACTCGGCTAGAGCTGCCGCGACCACGGGGCAGATCGGTCGCTGTCTGCGTTTTAGGTGTCCCTGAAAGTGACGGATCTTGATTGTCCCTCTGTCTGCGGCTGCGTTTCAAGCACAACAACGCCCTAAGTCCATCCGTTTCTTTGAATTAAGGCCGCGCTCGAAGAGCGGCACATCGTGACCCGTGTCGTTTTATTACGTCGATCCGTGAAGCAATTCCAAGATTGAGTGCATCCTTTGTTATAGTCGGGCGATGGAAGGCATTATCCCCGCGTGGGGGAGAATCCTTCGCGGTTATCGTCCTGCCCTTTCGGTCGAGATTACCCGCGAATGTCCCCTCAGATGTCCAGGCTGTTATGCCTACGGCGACGATCACCTCGGCGGTGAAGTCACACTTCGACAGGTTAGCGACTTCAAAGGCCAGGAACTCATCGATCGCTTCTTTGCGCTGATAGATGCACATCGGCCGCTCCACGTTTCGATCGTGGGCGGTGAACCGCTCGTGCGCTATCGCGAACTCGGCGAGATCCTGCCCCGCCTGTCGAAAATGGGACTGTGGGTACAAGTGGTGACGAGCGCCGTGCGGCCAGTTCCCGCAGAGTGGGCCAGAATTCCGAGACTGAAGGTCGTCGTCTCCATCGATGGCCTGCAGCCCGAACACGACGAACGGCGGAAACCGGCAACCTACGATCGCATTCTGAAACACATCAAAGGGCAACAAATCACGGTGCACTGCACCGTCACTCGGCAGCAGTCGCGCCGCGAAGGGTATCTCGAAGAGTTCGTGCGGTTCTGGTCCGAAAACCCCGATACCGCCCAGATCTGGGTGAGCCTTTACACGCCGCAGATCGGCGAGCAGTCCGAAGAGCGGCTGACCGTCGCCGATCGCGAACGCGTCGTCGCGGCGCTGATGCACATGCGCAAGTCGTTTCCGAAGCTGCGGATGCCCGCAGGATTGATCGAAGCGTACGCGAAGCCGCCGGCGAACCCTGCCGATTGCATTTTCGCCCAGACGACGACGTGTGTGTCCGCGGACTTCGAACGGCAAATCGCGCCGTGCCAGTTTGGCGGAAATCCTGACTGCTCGAACTGCGGCTGCATCGCGTCGGCGGCCTTGAAAGCCGTCGGTCGCCATCGGCTGCCGGGCGGACTGCGTGTGGGAGCCATTTTCGAGCACTCACTCACGGTCGGACGCGGCGTGCGCCGAGTTCGCAGTTATGTCGGCTCCTGATATAACTACATCGGTATGGCGAATTTGGCATCTTTCGACATCACGTCGGGTGTCGATCTGCAGGAAGTCGATAACGCAGTCAATCAAGCGCGGAAGGAGGTCGCTCAGCGCTACGACTTCAAGGGCTCACGCGCGGCCATCGAGCTGAACAAACTCGAGAACACGCTCACGCTGACCGCCGACGACGAGTTCAAGATGAACGCCCTTTGGGAGATACTGCAGGGCCGGATGGTGCGTCGCGGCGTACCGACGAAGAACCTGACGCCGGGCAACATCGAACGCGCCGCGAACGACACGGTACGGCGCGTCGTCACGCTCCAGCAAGGCATCCCTACGGAAGCCGCCAAGGACATCGTCAAGTTCATAAAAGAGAACAAGCTCAAGCGAGTGCAGGCGGCCATACAGGCCGACCAGGTACGCGTGTCCTCGCCCTCGAAGGACGACCTTCAGGAGGCGATGCGCCTGCTTCGCGAGCATGATTTTGGCGTCGCCTTGCAGTTCGGAAACTACCGGGGGTAAGAGGGATCATGACTGCCGTGCCGGGCCGTGCCATCGTGATGATTGTGGTTGCAGTCTCGGCAGTGGCGGCCGCCTGTTCGCGGTCGTCGTCTCCTCCGCCGATCGATCAGACCAAGGCCGCGGTGCCTGGTTCTGCATCGAGTTCGCCAAGCCAGCCCGTCAACGAAGACGCGAAAGCGTTGGCCGGTTTTCTCGACCGCGTGAATCAGTACGTCACGATTCACCAGAAGCTCGAGAACTCCTTACCGAAGCTGTCGAAGCAATCGACGCCTGAGCAAATCGATACGCATCAGCGGGCGCTGGCAAAGCTGATTCAAGAGGCACGCCCCGATGCGAAACCCGGCGACATCTTCACCGCCGACTCGCAGGCGGTGATCAAGAAGCTGATCGCGAGAGTGTTCGGCGGGCCCAATGGCGCGGCGATCAAAGCGTCGGTGATGGATGAGAATCCTGGCGTGCCCAACCTCAAAGTCAACGCCCGCTACCCGGACGAAGTTCCGGTCTCGACAATTCCACCGCAGCTGCTCGAGGGGCTGCCGAAGCTGCCGGAGGAAATGGAATTCCGTTTCGTCGGCAACGATCTCATTTTGATGGACACCCACGCCCATACGATCGCCGACATCATCCCAAACGCATTCACGCGATGAGCAGACCGTGACGATGCTGAAGCGGCTCTTGACGGCATGCACGCTCCTGAGCGCTTTGTTCGCGCTGGAGCCTGGCTTCCATGCGGCCGCGATGCATCCCGGCAGCGGACAGCAGCAGGCCGCGGCGGCGCTGCCGCTGACGATGCCGAACAAGGCGGACTCGTTCAAGTTTGCGGTACTCGGCGATTTCGGAACGGGAAGCAAGGAGCAATATCAGCTCGCGGATCA
>JBPYFA010000307.1:0-6627 GCA_051986585.1 Vicinamibacterales bacterium
ATCGAATCGCGCGTCGTCACTCCACCGGCCGCACCGCGGCTGTTTCTCGTCGATGGGTACGCCCTCATCTATCGGGCGTTCTTCGCCCTGATCTCGAGGCCGCTGACAACGAGTCACGGCGAGAACACGTCGGCGTCGTGGGGAATCGTAAACTTTCTCAACCGGCTCCTCACCGACCACAAGCCCGAGTACCTGGGATGGGTGCACGACTCCGGCCTCTCGTTCCGGCACGAGACCTATCCGGCGTACAAGGCGACACGGGAGAAGCTGACCGAAGAGCTTCAGTCCGACTTCGATCGGGGCATGGAGCGCATTTGCCAGCTCCTCGATGCGTATCACGTTCCGATCGTCACCGTGCGCGGCTACGAAGCCGACGACGTGATCGGAACGCTTGCCGACAAGGCGGTCGATGCCGGCGTGAACGTGGTCGTCGTGTCTGGTGACAAGGACTTTCAGCAGCTCGTGCGGCCTGGTGTGTGGCTCCTGAATCCAGGACGTGGTGGACCGGCGAGCGTCGAGGAGCAGTGGGTGGGAATGGAAAACGGCAGCGAGCGTCTGGGCGTTCCCCCTGCTCTCGTGACGGACTATCTGTCGCTCGTCGGCGATAGCTCGGACAACGTCCCCGGCGTACGTGGCATCGGCGAAAAGACGGCGCAGGAGCTCGTTACCGCATACGGTTCGCTCGACAACATTCTCGCGCACGTCAACGAGATCACGAAGAAGCGTCCGCGCGAAGCGCTCCTCGAGCAATCGGACAACGCGCGGTTGAGCAAGCAGCTCGTCACGATCCGGAAGGACGTTCCCATCGAGTTGGATCTGGAGAAGATGCGCATCGCGGAGCCCGATCGTGCCACGCTGCGATCGCTCTTCGTCGAGCTCGAGTTCCACACACTGGTCAAGGACATCGCGCCGCCGGAAACGGAAGCGCCGGTGGAGCGCCCGGTCACGACCTATGTGACGGTGGACAATGTGCCGATGATGCAGAAGGCGATCGCGCGCGCTCGTAAGGCACCGCACATCGCCATCGACACGCAAGCCGTGATCGATCCGTCCTCGCCGACGGAGATGGACCCGCTGCGGGCGGCGCTCGTTGGCCTGTCGATCGCGGTCGGCGCCGGTGAGGCGTACTACTTCTCTTTCGCGCATCGAGAGTGGGAGGAACCGCAGGGTACCCTCGCGTTAGGCGATGTCACAGGCGAGCTCGGAGTCGAAGAGAAACGCGAAGAGACGGAGGATGGGCCCATCAAGAAGCGCCCCGCGAAGAAGAAAGCGGCGGCGAAGCCCGAACCGGCGAGTATCGCGGCGCGTGCGCTCGCCATGCCTGGACGTCAGCGCGTTCGGAATCTGCCCCCCATCTCCGATCCGGCGATGGCGCCATTGCGTGCGCTGCTGGAAGATCCGACGGTGCCGAAGACCGCGCAGAATTCGCGCTTCGACCTGCTGGTACTCCGCGGCGCGGGCATCGACCTCCGCGGACTCGAGTTCGACACGATGGTCGCGAGTTACGTCCTCGATCCGGGTCGCCGCTCACACGGTCTCGATCTCCTCGCCCTCGAGTTCCTCGGCCACAAGCTCACGACATTCGCCGATCTCTGTGGACGCGGGAAAGAACAGATCGCGTACGATCAAGTACCGGTCGAATGCGCGCGAGATTACTCGTGCGAAGACGCGGACA
Organism: Vicinamibacterales bacterium; assembly: GCA_051986585.1. Classification (GTDB taxonomy): domain Bacteria; phylum Acidobacteriota; class Vicinamibacteria; order Vicinamibacterales; family 2-12-FULL-66-21; genus JALZOC01. The sequence goes on from JBPYFA010000307.1 coordinate 1,676, forward strand.
TCACCTGGCAGCTGCGGGGCATCTTCGAGCCGCAGATGGAGACGCTCCAGCTGGCGCGGCTCTTCCGCGACGTGGAGATGCCGCTGGTCAGCGTGCTGGCGGAGATGCAGTGGAATGGCGTGGCCATCGACCTGGATTGGTTCCGAACGCTCAAGGAACGCTTCGAGCGCGAGCGCCGACGAGTCGAGCAGGCGATCTACTCCGAGGCCGGTGAAGAGTTCAACATCAACTCAAATCTGAAGCTCCGCGAAATCCTGTTCGGCACGCTCGGCCTGCCGGTGCTGAAGAAGACCTCCACCGGCCCATCGACGGATGCGAGCGTGCTGCAGCAACTCGCCGACGAGGGACACACCCTGCCGGCGCTGTTGATGGAGTATCGCGAGATCGCAAAGCTCGAGAGCACGTACATCGACGCGCTGCCGGGGTACGTCAACCCGCGAACGGGCCGATTGCATACCTCGCTCAGTCAGACCGTGGCGGCAACGGGTCGTCTGTCCTCCAGCGATCCAAACTTGCAAAACATCCCGATCCGAACGGAGCTCGGGCGCGACATTCGCCGCGGCTTCGTGCCGCGAAAGGGCTGGCTACTCGTCGCGGCGGACTACTCGCAGATCGAGCTTCGACTTCTGGCTCATCTCTCGAACGATCCGGCCATCGTCGAGGCGTTCCGGGCGGGCGGAGATATTCACCGTCAGACGGCCGCGCTGATCTTTGATGTACCGGCCGATGGCGTGACCTCGGAAATGCGCGCTCGCGCGAAGACGATCAATTTCGCCACGATCTACGGCCAGGGAGCACACGCGCTCTCGCAGCAGCTGAAGATTCCCTTCGCCGAGGCGCGCGCGTTCATCGAGCGGTATTTCGAACGGTTCAGCGGCGTGCGCGCGTATCTCGATTCGATGGTCGCCTTCGCGCGCGAGCACGGGTACGTGCAGACCATCTTTCAGCGGCGCCGCTACATCCCCGAACTGCGTGACCGGAACTTCGCGATCAGAGCATTCGGCGAGCGAACGGCAGCCAACTCGCCGATCCAGGGCTCGGCCGCGGATCTCATCAAGATCGCGATGATCCGGATCGACGCCGCGCTGCGCGCGCGGGAGATGAGCAGCCGCATGCTTCTCCAGGTGCACGACGAGCTCGTATTCGAGGTCCCCGGACCCGAGCAGGATGAGCTCATGGCGCTCGTCAAGCACGAGATGGAGCATGCTGCAACGCTGTCTGTCCCGCTGGTGGTCGATCTCGGCGAGGGTGCCAACTGGCTCGAGACCAAGCTTTGATAAGTGGTGATCGCCGCGACTCTTGTGACGTGCTGGCATTGCATTGTGCGACGGAAATCGCAGTTCCGATCGGGGAAATCGCAACATTTGTTTGAGGCCAATCAGTCGATCATTTTACGCCGCAATGGGTTAGCGCGTATTCAGGGGAACGGCCCTCTGATTGCTTCATCCGTGAGGGTCGCTGAATCCCTACCCGGCTCTCGGAAGCATTGCCCACATGACAAAGTTTCGCGCCCATGGCCGTACGGGATTCACTCTCGTCGAGCTGCTAATCGTCGTCGTCGTGATCGGCATTCTTGCCGCGATCGCGATCCCGCGCTTCCAGTCGACGAAGGGCAAGGCGTACCTCGCTTCGGCGAAGAGCGACTTGAAGAACCTCTCAACGGCGGAGGAGTCGTTCTTCTACGAGCATCGCACGTACTCGACGGACATCGACTCGCTCAAAGCCGTCTCGTCGCCGGGGGTGGTTCTCACCATCGTGACGGCGACGGCAAACGGCTGGGCGGCGACCGCATACCATCCGCTGGCCTGGCCGCACACCTGCGCGCTCTTCTACGGATCGGTGACGGCCGTGGCGCCGGCAACCCAGGAAGGCGAAGTCGCCTGCAACTGATCGCCGCGGCCCAATCGTTCGTCAGCCATGTCGCGCACTGACAACGCGCGCGACCGGGAGTCGTTAGGTACAGTGGCGTTTCGAGAATTCCGCTCGCGTCGAGAGGGAATGATTCACGCCATGGATGGAGGCCTCTGGCTCCATCGGCACGTGTGGAAGGGCCGGCCCATGGCGCACTTGGTATCGACCGACCGCGAGCTCCTCCTCGCCTACGGTAGACGCGCAGGCATTCCCTCCGATCGACTGCAGTTCAAGCCGCTGAAGGATCCGCGGAACGGAGTGCGTCGCGACGCCTGGCACTGGGATCTCGGCGGGCCCGTGCTGCCGCCGCCGACCGAGAGGTACTGACCCTAGGCATGCCGATTTTGGGTTCATCACAGAATTCGCGAGAGCTTTACCGCGGAGGGCGCTGAGTGCGCGGAGGGACGCGGAGGAGCTGGGCCGTCATCCCGCTCTCCGTGTCGAGATCTCGATGATGCAGGTCAATTGATTGCGTATTACCCGGATCAAAACCGGCCCTCGTCTGCTCTCAACATCTCACATACAACCCACTAGGCGCGCGCGGCGATTCCGGTGTCCTGGAGCAGACGCTCGAGATCCGCGGCCTCCGTTCGCAATCGCTGCAGGTCGGCTTGTAATCGCGCGCGGAGCTTCGGCCGTCCACGAAAGAGGAAGTACGTGCGCGCTCGCCGCACGGCGGCGCGAAGTCGCTCTCTGAGAATCAGATTGACGTCGGCCGCCAGCGGCAGGCTCGCGAGGTACAGCACCGCGGCCAGGCGACCGATGAGGAGCGCGACGAGAGCCGCCTGTGCCGCGTAGAACGCGAGAACGAGCGCCGTTCCGGCGAGGATGGTCCGCATCGCCGGATCCGAGGCACTCTCCACCGAGCGACGGGCGATCATGCGCGCGCCGTGAAAGGGAAGCCAGTGGTTCACCGCGCCCCAGATCGCGACAGGTCCGCCAAGGATTATCGTCCAGCCTTCACGAAGCACGAACGGCGCCGCGTGCCGCGCCGCGGGGGAGACATTGATGTCCTCGAGCGCGATACCGTGGCGCTCGAGCGATTCCTGAAAATCCGCCAGCGCGTGGACCACACCGTCCGCTCGACGGCGCAACGATCCGTCGTTGGTGCGAAGCAGCGCCAATCGCGCGCTTTCGATCCGCTGCTCGAGCGTGACCTCCATCCGCAGCGACGGCGTACTTCCAACAGGCTCCGGCGTTTCACGTAGGGAAGAGGCGAGGATGGTCGCCAGGGCGCGCGCCCGCGTCGCATCGTCAGCGCTGTCATAATTCAACGTGACCGCGCGCAGGCGCGACTCGATCTCCGCCGTGAGCTTCGCGACGGCGCCGTCGTCCTCGTTAGGCCATGCATCGAGGGCAATCGCCTCGCCGACCTGCACGAGCACCCGCGACCTGGGTGCATCCTTGCGCTCGAAGGTCAATCCGACTGGCACGATATGGAGACCGCGCACACCCGCCTCGTCGCGTGCCTCCAACGCGATTCGCGCTGCACCGGTCCGCAGCGGAGCCAGCGAAGGAGCGTCGTGCGAGATCCCCTCGGGAAAAATCAGTACGGTTCCGCCTCGGCGCAGAACCGCGCGCAAGGCACCGAAGGCGCGCGCATTTCGTTTCGGATCGACTGGGTGGTCGCCGCCCTGACGCCTGGCGTCACTCGACCGGACCAGCGGCACGACGCCGATCCAGTCGAGCAAACGAGCGAGCAGCGGGTTCTGAAACAGGGTGGCCTTTGCGGTGAGCACGATCCGCCGCGGAATGGCCCATCCCACTACCATCGCGTCAACGAGCGCGTTGGGATGATTGACGACGAGCAGCAGCGGGGAATGCCTGGGGAGTCGTTCCAGTCCCTCCACGTCGATGCGGCGATAGAACCAGCGCAACGCAATTCCGCCAATACCCCTCAGCAGCGCGTAGAGCATTTACGCCGGTCGCAACCGCTGAGGGCGACGATCCGGCACACCACGAAGGATCAGGATCGAGACGACGAACATCACCGCGACGACGAGAACTGCGGCGCGATAGGCCAGGCTCGTTCCGATGCTGCCTTCGAGTGCCCACGTCGTTAGGCCCCACAGCATGGGTCCGATCACGGCCGCGACGCGCGCTGACAACAACATGAGGCTGAAGTACCGCCCGGCTTCCGCGTCAGGTATCAGCGAAAGCAGCAGCGGCCGCTCGATGGCGTTCACCCCGCCGAAGTTGAGTCCGATCGCGAGGCCCACGAACCAGAATGCTTTCTGCGTTGTCACCAGCATCATTGCGGCGAGCAGCGCAACCCAGATCCAGAGCGTGATGGTGAGCGAGCGCTTGCCGCCAATGCGGTCGACGAGGTGCCCGTAGAAATAGCTGCCGAAGATCGCGGGAATCGTGAGAACCATGAATAACGTGATCTCGCTTCCCTTGTCGAATCCGACGGCTCGCACAGCATAGAGCGTCATGAATGACACGATCGTGCCGATCGCGTCCTGATAAACCAGCGATGTGATGATGAAGCGCAATGCGCCTGGATGCCGGCGCGCGGCGGTGACGGTCTCCTTCACATCTCGGAACGCCTTCCGCCAGCTGACCGGTGTCCCCGGCGGTGCGGGATTGTGATCGCGACAGAACAGGAACAACGGCAGTGAGAAGAGTAGAAAGAGAACGCCAGTCGGTACGAACGTCGCCACTCGACCACCGATTTCCGTGAACGGCACGATTGCGTGAAGCGCGTTGTTCACGCCGGCGCTGAGTTGGACGACCTTCGGAATTCCACCCGTGAAGAACGGTGCGACGAGCGCCACACCAGCGATGGAGCCGACGTAGCCGAGCGCGACGCCGAATCCGGAGAGGCGACCCTGCTCCTCGACCGGCACCAGCTCAGGCATCATCGCGTTGTAGAACGGCTGGGCGGCCTGATACGCGAAATTCGCGATTACAAACGCAATCAGAACGGGGAGCAGCGACCAGGTACTAGCATGCCAACCCGCGGCGACGACGGATGGATGTCTGACAGACTGTCCAACGACGGGCAGTGTTGTTTCGCCGAGAATCCCCATCGCGACGCA
>JBPYFA010000308.1:0-21921 GCA_051986585.1 Vicinamibacterales bacterium
CCGATGTGGTGGTACGAGGAATGATCCTCAGAATGCCGAGGATCGGCGGTCGGACTTCGGCTTGACGGTGACGATGGCCTCGTCGGTCAACCAACCGCGACTGACCAGCGCGTTCCGCCACGCTCCCGATATCGCGGAGGCCTGCTCGGGGCTGTTGCAGCGCTGCGACATGACGACGTCGTGAGTCATGGCAATGTGGAGTTCCACGCGATCGCCGACGACACCGAGTAGACAACGCGCGAAATCCCCCTCCCGTTGCAGCGTCCACGCAACCACCGCATTGGGCGCGGCGATCCATGACACGCCGGACCGGCAATTCGTCAAGTGCTGTCTACTCATACACGGTGAACTCGATTTCGGGAGCTCTCACGCGATGGTCCGGCAGCAGCTCCCATAACCAGACCCGCGCGCCAACTTCATGGCGTCTGATCGTGCATTCGCTGGCGCGCGCTTCCACGATTCTGGAATGCGCGAGGCCAGTCACGGGATTGCACGACACATACACCCTGCAACCGCACCAGAGCGTGACTGTGTAAGACATGCGCGAATCGTAGATGGCTGGCGTGACAACGGCGCATCGATTTCGTCAATTCGACGCGAATATGGGCGTTTCGATAGAGGGAAAGACGGATCGACGAGCTCGTCCAGATGGAGTGGTTGTCACCAACCGGGAAAAGGTTTGGGACACCTTGCCGGCGATTCACCATCTGGACACCGGCACCCTTCGTGCAACGACGAACTGTTTCCGATGTTCTCCGATGCCAGCTGTTCGCACGCCCACTCGCGAGACGGGAACCACTCGATCGCGTGGTGCCAACTGGCGCGAGTTCATCACACACTCGTGTTTCACGTTCGTACGGAGGACTCACATGACGCCGAAAACTGCTGAAGCCGATCCCGTCCTCGCTCGCGCCACGCCAAAAGCGCACCAGAGCGGGCATGAGATCCAGCCGTTCGGTCATCTGGTCAGGATGCCGATCGCGCTTTCCGAGCGCACCTGCATCGAATCGGTGGCGAACCTCAACCAGACCTTGGCCGACACCATTACCCTGCGCGACCTCTACAAAAAACATCATTGGCAGCTGGTTGGGCCGACGTTCTACCAGCTCCATCTCCTCTTCGATAAACATGCCGAAGAGCAGAACGAGTTGGTTGATCTGATAGCCGAACGGATACAGCTGCTCGGAGGCGTCAGTATCGCGATGGCGCCTGACGTGGCGGAGGCGACGCTGATTCCTCGTCCGCCGAAAGGCCGGGAGCAGGTCGCTGCCCAGATCTCGCGCCTGCTCCATGCCCACGAGATCGTGCTCAAGGAAACGCGGGCGATGGCAAAAAAAGCGGCGGAGAACGGGGATGAGGGGACCAACGATCTCTTGATCAGCGACGTCGTTCGCCGCAACGAGCTGCAGGCGTGGTTCCTCGCAGAGCATCTCGTGGACACGCCGCTGGCCCGGGTCGACGAGGAGTGATGTGCCGCGTCCGTTTTGGGTTTTTGGTTTTATGTTCTCCGGTTTCGGTTTGCAGTTTTTGGTTCCGGCCCGCAACACAACCGGCAACTGAAAACTAACTGAAAACCGATAACTAACTGAAAACCGATAACTGAAAACCGAGAACCTAAAACGCAAAACCTAAAACGGACGCGATCCCGCCTGTCTTTACGGCGTGATCTTCGCGACGAGCGTGCCCCAGTTTGCGAGCACGCTGCGGTAGCAGCCGTTGCCGGGTCCGAGCAATTCCTGACACGGGATCGTCTCGTTCGCCATCCAGATGTCGCCGCGCGCGTCGACGACGGCGGCGGAGTAGTCGCCCCAGCGTCCGCCGCGATCGTCGAAGACCGGGTAACCCGTAAACCCATCGTCGGGAAACACGCCGCGGGAGGTGAGCTTCACCTCCGTCGCGCCGGTGTCCAGGCTGACCTTGGCATATCCGCTGCCCGGGTACAGTCCCGGTCCAACGATGCTGAAGCCGATGGCTCCCTTGCCCGCGTTATTCACCGCGATTGACGGGAACATGATGCTCTGATCGTTGACCGCAACGTATCCACCTCCGGTGAATGCGCCGGTCAGGTCCGTGCCTTTCCATCCGGGCGTCAGCGCGAACCAGGCGGCCGCCGTCCGAGTCGGACCGTTTTGTGTTTTCACGACTGTCGTCAGCGTGCTCCACAGCTTGCCGTTCGCAAACATGACCTGCTGCATCCGATCGTCGTTGGTGTCGACGAGCGGAGCATGGACGTTGAAAGCGGTGCCGAGCAGCGTCCCATCGAGGAGACCGCATCCCACGAGCATGAACAGATTCGGCGAGCACATGTGTCCGACCGGGATATTCGGCTGCTGCGCCAGAGGCGGCTGCCCGTACACGATCGTGTTGCCGATGATTTCGTTCTGAATCGCGATCGCTGGCGTGGTGTGAATGCTCGCGGTATTCGTTGCCGCCCAGATCGCGAGCCGGTTGTCGAGCGTGCCGAAGAATTCGAGCGCGCTGAGAAAGTATTGGGTTCCATTCTGAACGGTCGCAAAGGATCCGCCCGGCGGAATGGTTGCCGGCTGAACGCTGTAGGCGATCCCTTCGGCGAGCGGACCGCCCTGCAGCACGTACTGGAGGTTGGCGGAGCCTCCGGATTCCAAGGCGAGCTTGTCGAGCGCGTAGATTTGTGCGCCGTTGAAGCCGGCGGCAAACAGCGGAAACTCATTCGTCGAGACCCAGAACGCATGCGCGTCGGCGCCGATGAGCGGCTGATCGCCGAAGCACGGACAGCCCGGATGTGTCGGCGTTCCGAGCGTGCCGTCGTTGGTGACCTCGATGCTGTACAGGAAGAAACCGCTGAAGGGGCTCACGCCCTTGCTTGCCGCGATGAGTACGCTCGAGTGTCCTTTGAAGTCGCCTGTCGCCGGATCCTGATCGATTTCAAGGATTGTCACGAACCAGCGGTTCGTCTGCGAATCGAAATACACCCGCGGATCGGTGAGGAACGGTCCATAGGGGCCGTCCGGCCGAGTGAAGGCTGACGGCAGAGCGAAGAACTGGTTCATCGAGGCGCTGCCGAGCACCTGGCCGCTGGTCGTGTGTACGGCGATCGCGCTGTTCACGGCGGCGACGATGCAGGGACCTCCTGCGCATTGGGTGGTTCCCCCGATCGCGAATCCTTGATCCGGTGGTTCGGTGCTGAACTGGTTGCCATCGTCGGCGAAGCGCTGATCGAGGTGCGTCAGCGAGAGGAATTCCGGGTTGGCGGCGCTTACCGGCAGGCCGGTGGGCGTTGGCACACCTGACGCCGGCACGCGCGCGAGGCTGACACTGCCGCTCAGGAATTTCTGAAACGATCGATTTTGTTCGGGGCCTTCCTTGCGGCCGTCAGGTGTTTCCGGCGTGGGCGCGCTTGCGCCCGAACCGAAGCCACCGACGCCACGCGGTGTGATTTTCTTGACTTGCGCGTGAGCGGACCCGGCGAATGCGAGGACCGCGACGATGATTAGCGCACAGAGTTTCATGGCGGATTAACTCCAGTGGGGGGTGGACCAGTGCGAGTCTAGCATGGCGGGTGTGAACGGCTGAGCCGGGCGACGAGGCGAACGGACCAAAGCCCAACCGCGCAATATTGGGCACTTGGTCATTGAATCGTCACGCGAGATTTACATGGACATCATGCCGGGTTGGTACGATCTCGGGTGGTTGCCTGAAACAGGGGGAATTGTGACGAGACGAGTATCACGACCGGCGCACCACCTCACGTCGAATGACGTTGGCACGTTGTGGTCGATGAGGCGACACGATTGTCAGGCGAGATGCGCACTGATTGCATGGCCCTCGGAATGGGAGCTGCGGATTGTGGTGGACGGTGCGATTCTCCTGGCTGAGCACTGCCCACGGGGAGCCGAGGCCTTTGCGCTGGCCGAACGCTGGCGGAGCCGCATGCTCGAGCAGGAATGGGAGCAGGTCACGCCGCGCTCCGTCCATCAGCGATCGCCCGAGCGGACCGAGACGGCGCTGCCGCCGACCTCGCTCCGAGCCCGCTGACGATCATCATCGATACGTCGCGGACCGGCCGTTACATCGTCGTTACATGCTGACCTGACCTGGCGCGGTATCATCCGCGTGTGCCCGTCCATGACAGCGTTTCGCCGACCGCACAGGGCGGACGCTCGCCAGACGCGAGTGGCCCACCCTCGCCGAGCACGTCGAAGCTCGTGGCGGTGTTGGATATGGGAGCCAGTGCGATCCGCCTCGCGATCGCAGAACTGAGGCCCAACCAGCGGCCGCACATTGTCGAGGAAGCGTCGAAGGGCGTACAGCTCGGCCGGGACACGTTTTCACTCGGCGCCATCCGTTCGCAGACCATCGACGCGGCGATCGCGGCACTCGCCGGTTTCCAGCAATTGATGAAGGAGTACGGCGTCGACCAGGTGCACGCGATTGCGACCAGTGCCGTACGAGAGGCACGAAACGGCGACATGTTCCTCGATCGGATTCAAGCGCGGACGGGATTCGTGTTCGACATCATCAACGAGGCGGAAGAAAGCCGTCTCGTATTCCTGGCGGTACAGGACGGCCTGAAACGTCACGCCGCATTTCGCGGCGCGCGCACGCTCCTCGCCGAAGTCGGCGGCGGTAGCACCAGTCTGACGCTCCTGCGTGCCGGTGAACCGAGCCGGTCGGGGCTGTATGCGCTCGGATCGGTGCGCCTTCGTCAACAGCTCGATCTACGCCGCCACAGCCAGGAAATTCAGCTGGCGCTTCTGCGTCGCTACGTCGCGAACGTGATTGAAGAAATCAGGCTCGAAATTCCGCTCAACCGGATCACGCACTTCATCGCGATCGGTGGCGATGTCCGGTTTGCGGCGGCGCAGATTGCGGCCAGCAACCAGGCCGAAGCGGACCGCGCGATTCCGCGCGAACGATTTCTCGCCTTTTGTGACGAAGTCGAGCGGCTCGACGAGGATGGCATCATCGAGCGGTTCAGGCTTCCCGCGGTTGAGGCCGAAACGCTCGTGCCCGCGCTGGTTGTATATCGGGCACTGCTCTCAGAAACCGCAGCGCGCCGCGTGCTGATTTCCGACGCTTCCCTCAGAGCCGGGATCGTGCTCGACGCGGCTCAACCCAGCAGCCGGGTGACCGCAGAAGCCTTCGAGCAGCAGGTGCTGACCAGTGCCGATGCGCTCGGCCGCCGGTATCGACTCGATCTCGAGCATGGACACCACGTTGCCACCCTTGCTGCGCGGATGTTCGACGAGTTGCGCGAAGAGCACGGGCTCGGTGATCGTGAGCGGCTGCTGTTGAAGGTGGCCAGCCTGCTGCACGACGTCGGCATCTACATCAGCCTTCGCGCGCATCACAAACACTCGCAGTACATCCTCGCCGAGTCGCAAATCTTTGGTCTATCGGCCGAGGAGACGGCGATTGTCGCGAACATCGCCCGCTATCATCGCCGCGGTACGCCGCAGCGAACTCATGTGCCCTATGTGGCGCTCGACCGGCAGGATCGGCTGGTCGTCAATAAGCTGGCCGCGATCCTCCGCATCGCCAACGCGCTCGATGCCGAGCACATGCAGAAAATTCGAGACCTCCGGATTACGCGGCGCGGCAGCACCTGGGTCCTGCAGCTCGAAGGATCCGGCGATCTGACGATGGAACGTCTGGCGGCCACTGCCCGCGCCGACATGTTCGTCGAGACCTACGGCCGTCAAGTGCTCGTGCAGCTTCCAGCCCCCGCGTGACGACATCACCTCCGCAACCGGACGGCTCTTTGTTTCTCAACCGCGAGCTCTCGTGGCTGGCGTTCAACGAACGAGTGTTGGAAGAGGCGCAGGATCGCGGCAATCCGCTGCTCGAACGTGTGAAATTTGCCGCGATCACAGCGTCCAATCTCGACGAGTTCTTCATGGTCCGTGTCGCCAGCCTCCATCAGGCGGTCTCCGAGGAGGACGTCTCATTGGATCCTGCCGGCCTGACGCCCGCCCAGCAGCTCGACGCGGTATCGGCCCGTTGCCACGAGTTCATGGCGACGCTCTACGACCTCACCACTCGGGATCTCGTTCCGGCACTTGCCGGCCACGGCATTCGGCTCGTGCCGTTTGACCGACTCGCGCACCCGAGCGCGCTGACCGTGTTCTTTCACGAGACGATTCTGCCGGTGCTGACGCCGCTCGCCATCGATGCGGCACGTCCGTTTCCCCTGCTGGCCTCGCTCAGTCTCAATCTCGCGGTCATGCTTGCGCCGGACGAGGACGGCCAGCAACGCCTCGCCATCGTGCAGGTGCCGCCAGGGTTGACGCGGCTGGTCCACGTTCCAGGCGAGCAAGATCTCACGTACGTGCTGCTCGAAGACATCATCCGGGCCAACCTCGCAGATCTGTTCCCGGGACAGAAGATTCTCGAAGCGAGCGTGATCCGGCTGGCACGCGATGCCGAGATCGAGCTCGATGAGGAAGGCGGCCGGACGCATCTCGAGGCCGTCGAGCGCCAGGTTCGACGACGACGGCGGAGCGACGTGGTCCGCCTCGAGATCGAGTCCACCGCGTCGGCCGAACTGATCGCGTCGCTACGGGAACGGCTGGACCTGGAGGCCGCAGGCGTGTATCCCGTGCCGGGGCCGTTGGATTTGCGCCTGTTGTTCGGTCTCACCGAGCTTCCCGGCTTCGATGCCCTTCGCGACCCTCCGCTCCAGGCCGCCGACGTCCGTGCGGCGTTTGCCGATGAGGACCTGTTCACGACGCTCGATCGTCAGGACCTGCTGCTGCATCATCCCTACGACTCGTTCGATCCCGTCGTTGGCCTGCTCGAAGAGGCAGCCGACGATCCGGAGGTCCTCGCCATCAAACAAACGCTCTATCGAACGAGCTCCGGATCGAGGCTGATTGCCAGCCTGCAGCGTGCCGCCGAGAGTAATAAACAGGTCACCGTGCTCGTCGAGTTGACGGCGCGCTTCGACGAGGAGCGCAACATCAAGTGGGCGCGAGCGCTCGAGGAGGCCGGCGCGCACGTGATTTATGGTGTGCGCGGGTACAAGACGCACGCCAAGATCTGCTTGATCGTGAAGCGAACGCCGGAGGGGTTGCGTCGCTACGTGCATTTGGGGACCGGCAACTACAACGAGCGCACCGCTCGCGTGTACACCGACTTTGGATTGATGACGAGCTCGGCGTCGATTGCCGACGATGCAGCGGCGTTCTTCAATTCGCTGACGGGATACTCCGACCCGCCGCGGCTCAAGAAGCTGGTGATGGCCCCGACCGAATTGCGCCGCCGCTTCATTAGGATGATCGACCGGGAGCGAAGGCGTGCTGACGCGGGACAGCCAGCCGAGATCGTGGCCAAGCTGAATTCGCTGACTGACGAAGAGATCATCCGCGCGCTTTACGCCGCCTCGGCCAGCGGCGTCCGGATTCAATTGAACGTCCGCGGGATCTGCGTGCTCCGTCCGGGCGTGCCCAACGTGAGCTCGACGATCAGTGTCGTCTCCATCGTCGACCGCTTTCTCGAGCATTCGCGGGTGTATTACTTCCTCAACGGCGGGGACGAACAGGTGTATCTGGCGAGTGCCGACTGGATGACACGCAATCTCGATCGACGCGTGGAGCTGATGTTCCCAATCGAAGATGCGGCGCACAAATCGATGGTGACCCACGCGCTGCGAGCGATGTTCCGCGACAACGTCAAAGCGCGCGCACTTGGTGCTGATGGCCGCTACACGCGGGTGTTGCCGCCGGCGGGCGATCCGCGCTGTCGTGTGCAGTCGCTCCTCCAGGAAGAGGCGAAACGGCGGTCGGCCCAGGCGGTCGAGCGTGCCGGCGTGACCTTCCGTCCGACTCGACGCGGCACGTCGGCGTAGCGGCGTTCCTCGACGCGATGAGGACGGTGGTGCGGACCCTGCATCGGGTTCCGGCTGGGTCGTGCCTCGGCCATTCCAATGAGGAGAAGCGTCATGTCCCTGAATCTGACCGACGTGCGTCGAATTGCGCGGGAAGTCGCTCGAGACGAGAATCCGGCGCTCGAGGTCGTCGCCGCACGTGCCGACGGCGACTCCGGCTACACGGAAGTCATTATTACCCTCCATGGCTGTTCGCAGGAACCGTGCAACATCATGCTCGGCCTCAGCCGCGGCACGTCGGAGCGCCAATTTCGTGCGGCCGTGAGTGAACGGCTTCGCGAACACCTCCAACAGCATCAAATGTCGAGCGCGATAGGCGACTGATGAACGCGAGAATGTCTGGCTCGATGCTCGACCGAGCCACGTGAGTGGCGCTCGATTTGGACAGGCTGCGGCCCCCTCGTTGCATTCGCCCGACTGAGGGCTGTAGTCATGTATGGAACTCGCACACTCGCCACACTTCTCGACGAACAAACGTCGGTTTTGCGAACTCAACTGACCGGCGTGCTCGACGGCCGCGGCGAGGCCGTTCACGACAGCCGCGTCGCGACACGGCGCATCCGGGAACTTCTGGCTCTCGTGCCGGCGATTCCGGGGCGGGACGGCGAGGCGGATGTGGCGACTGGATACAAGGAGATGGGGCGGGCGCTCGGCCGTGTCCGCGACATCGATGTGCAGATTGAATTGATCAAAACTCTGGAGGCGCACGCACCCCAGGCCGCTCCCTCACTCGTCGTCGTTCGCCAGGACCACGACAATAAGCGACTGGCCAAAATGCGCCGGCTGATCAAGACGCTCGAGCGCCTCGACGTCGACGCGCTCCTCCATTTCGTGGGTGACGGACATCCGGCCGGCCTCAGGACGCGTTTGACCTCGAGCGGATGGCGTCAGCAGATCAAACGTCTGCTCGTCGAACGCAGCCGCACCGCAACCGACGCGATTGCGCACGCCACCGGCGTGTATTTTCCCAAGCGCACCCATCGCGCACGCATTGCGATCAAGCAACTGCGCTACGCAGGAGAAATCGCGCTGCGAACGGGATTCGAACAACTTGACCCCGCCGTCGGCGTGCTCAAGCGATCGCAGCAGGTCCTCGGCGACCTTCACGATCGGCACGTCCTCGGCGACAGTTTGAAGTCCTACACCAAACATGAAGATGTCGACGCCGATCACGTCAAGCTGACCCGCCAGGTCCTCGAGGGCGACGTGTTGAGCCTGCACGCGGACTACCTGTCCAGGCGCGATGGGCTGCTCGAGGCATGCGCTAGTGTGCAGGAAGTCGCCTCGCGCTCGTCGGACGCGATGACGCGGATCGGGATCGGCGCCGCCGTGGCGGTCTCCAGCCTGTTTGTCGCACGCGCGTTGTCGTCCGTCCGTACGAACCGAGAGACGCTCGGCGTGTTGGAGCATCGCCCGGCGATCTGATCGGCGGCACGCCGTCGCACGACGTCGAACGAATCGCAACGATCGCGTAAACGGATCTCAGGATCCACACTCGCGCGACTCCTCCGCGCAGTCATAGGCGCGCGCCGCGATTTCATTTCACCCCCTCACCACGATCGCCTCGCCCGATCTCCGTCGGTCCTCGTCGAAATTGATCGTCGAATTCACTGCAGCGTCACAGCGGAGTTACGTCCATCGAACAGGATGCCTAGCGTTCACGCGAGCTGAGGCGATGTTCAGGAGGACGTTCATGTTTCGATCTTCGATCCGTTCGACTCTCTTCATACTTCTGGCGGGTGGTGTACTCATGACCGTATCGACCAGGGCGAAGAACCCCAAGGTCGACTTTGGTGCATTCGTTCAGGACCAGCTGCAAGCGCATTCCGAAGAACTGTTTGGCTTCAGACATCCGCTCGAGAACAGTGCGCTCGGCCCTTTCACCGGTCTCGACAATACTCAGGCGATCGAAGTGGCCGATGGTCTGAAAGTGTCATTGGTCTCGAGTTCCGTCGCGTCTGCGGCCGACCAGATTGCGTTCTGGCCTGACAACGACCATCCGAGCCACGTGTTCGTCTGCGACGAGGAGACCAGCACGCCAGCCGTGCAGCGCGTCGACCTTTCGAAACCGCCGAGCTCGAACGCGACCACGATCGTGACCGGTCTGACCTCCTGCGATCCGGCGCGCCGAACGCCGTGGGGCACGATCCTCGTCGGTGAAGAAGCCGGCGCAAAAGGCGGTTTGTACGAAATCATCGATCCAGAGCACATCACGACCGCGATCAACGTGACCGATCGCGACGCCGGCGTCACCAGCGACTCGATGCACCTGGTGAAGCGTAAGACCGTCGGCAGCCTCTCGTTTGAGAGCCTCGCGATTCAAGAAGACGGCACGATCATCTTCGGCGATGAGCTGGCGCCAAGCGGTGGCAATGCCGGTGGCGGGATCTACAAGTTCGTGCCGGCGATTGGATTCGATGGCTCGGGGCCGATCACGGTTCCCGCCCAGTCTCCTCTCGTGTCGGGAACGGTCTATGGTCTGCGCGTCGCGGCGTCGAAGTCCACGAACTGGGGCCAGGGAGCGGAAACCGGTGCGGGATCGTGGGTGCTCGTCAACCTTCAGGGGCTGAATGTGGTTGACGTGAACCAGAACATCATTCTGCGCAACGCGCAGCTCCTGCAGAAGTTCACCGGCTACTACCGTCCGGAGGACATGGACATCGACCCAATTGCGGCTGAGAACAACGTCTTCAGAGCCTGCTGGGCGAACACAGGTCGCAAGAGCCACACCGCCAGCAGCGTCGTTGAAGACAGCGCGGTCGAAAGCGAAATCATGTGCCTGACCGAGAACCCGCCGAGCACCAACGACCCCACGCCGGTTACCGGGACGATTCCGACGGTTGAACGATTTGTGCCGGGCAGCGAAGAGCGCGCGATGTACGACAACGTTGCCTTCCAGCCGCACACGGGCAATCTGGTCATCCTCGAGGACGGATCGGTGAACGTCGTCAACAGCACCAATCCGCTCGTGACGGAGCTTCGGGGCAACGATCTCTGGATCTGTCTCCCGGACGGCAAGGACGACGACGCCCAGACGGACGGATGTGTGCGGTTCGCGTCGATTCGCGACACCTCAGCGGAACCGACCGGGTTCATCTTCTTCGGATCGGGCGAAGAAGCACTGCTCAACATTCAGCACCGTTCTGTGAACGACCAGCTTGGCGCCGGCAATCATGGCGCGCTGGTGAAGATCTCGGGCTTCAAGGTGAAGCCCAAGGACCGCGACGACGATCACGACTGGAAGTAGGCACTCTTTCCCGACAGGGAAAGGTAATCGGTATCGAACCAAAGCCGCGAGGGACGTCGTCGACGTCCCTCGCGGTCCTGCCTCAGGTGCGTATTTGGTAAAGTCCGGACTGGTGGTATTCATTGGGCGACGGCCTGTGATCGGCCGATGATCAGAACGGTTCACAGGAGTGATGATGATCGCCAGGGCACTCGCTGGTGCGACCGCTGCCTTCGCATTCGTACTGGCGCCACATGAGAGCGTCGATCCAATGCTGTCCGATCTGTTTGCACGGGTTGGACTCAGCGGCGAACAGATTTCCGCCATTGAGGCCGGACAGCCGGTTGCGAAGGTGCTTGCGTGGGGAGGCTCTTCGGAGATTTTTGTGTTCGGCGCGGTGCGCATCACCGGCTCCCCCGACACGTACTTGAAGTTCTCTCGTGACGTTGGTCGCCTCGCCGGTACGCCTGGGTACCTGGCCGTCGGAGAGCTTCCCGCCACCGCGACCAGCGCCGATCTCAGCGGCCTCACGCTTGAACCCGACGACATCAAGTCCCTGAAAACCTGTCGTGAGGGCGCCTGTGAGGTGCAGCTTCCGACGAAAGCGATCAGTGCCTTTCAGCAGGCAGTCGATTGGGCGAAGCCCGACGCGGATCGGCAGGCGAATGAGCTTGCCCGCAGCATGGTACTCGACCTGATTCGAGAGTATCGGCGAGGCGGCAACACGGCGCTGGGCGTCTATCGGGATAAGGAGCACCCGGCTCGGGTGGCCGAACAGTTCGAAACGATGGTCGCCCGATCCTCAACGCTGCCGAATGTACTGCCGGAGTTGCGTCAGTACCTGCTCAAGTATCCCGACGCCAATTTGCCTGGCGCCGACAGCTTCTTCTACTGGGAAAAGGTTGATTTCGGCATGAAGCCGACAATCCGCGTCAACCACGCGGTGATTTATCACAGGAACAATACAGGAAGATCGATCTCGGCCGTTGGAATCAAGCAGCTGTACGCGAGCCATTATTTCCACACCGCGCTGGATGTGTCGGTGTGCGTAGAAGACACCTCGAAGGCGCCCGGTGCCGGCTTCTATCTGGTCACGCTCAAAAGCTCGGAACAGGGCGGCCTTACTGGTTTGAAAGGATCCATTCTGCGAAAGGTGGTCGTGGACAAGACCCGTTCGTCTCTTGAGAAGGGACTCGCGGTCATCAGAGACACCGTCGGTTCGCCGGCGGCGAGTGGTCTCCAATGACCGCGCCGTTCTTCTTCATCACCTCACGCGAGATTCGCCAGAATCGTGTTGTAGACGATGCGGACGGCTTCGTGCCGTGACACTTCGATCGAATACAGCCCCTTGTAGCCCTGACTTTCGGTGAACTTGACCGCTTGGCCGATATCCCAGAACGGGCTCGACTTGATGTGCATGTTGCCGGATGAGTAGGGCAGCCATGCCTTGATGCAGTCGTGCAGTTCCTGCTGGTTCATCGCGCCGACGTTGCCGATGTCGACGTTTGAATTGGCGTTGGCATCCTTGATGATGCCGATCATGAACTCCCACGGTTTCACGCCACCAATCTGCTGCATGTATTCCGGCGTGCCGGCACCGCGCGTCTCGACCGAGACTTTCACGTTCTTGGTCCGGCCGTAGTCGGCCATGGCTTTCATCGCGGCGACGGCGCCTTCGCGGGTCTCTTTGGTGAGCTGATTCTGCTGTTGATTGATCATCACGCGCGGACACCCATACTGCGCGGCGATGTCCATCCATTGCTTGACGTGATCCACCGCCTGCTGCCGTCCGGCAGCATCGGGATTGGAGATCGACTGCGCCGTCCCGAACTCCAGATTGATCTGCGTCATCGTCATGTGGTTCTCGTCGAGCTTCGCCTTCAACTCCTTGATGTACGCCGGATCGGTTTCCGATTGCCTGATGGTCTCGTGCTGGAATTCGATATTGTGGACGCCGTAATACTCGACATACATCTGCGGCAGATCGAGCGGCGTGAGCGTCTGGTCGGGCGCGGGATTGGGATTGTTAGAATTCTTGAGGTAAGAATTGAAGTTGAGCGTCATGAGCGAGACCCGCGCGAGCTTCTCCGGCGCCACCGGCGCCGGGCCTCGCCCGCGCCCGCCTGCGCCTCCTCGACCCGGAGCGCCGCCCCCTTGCCGTCCCGCCGGTGCCGGCGGCTGTGGCTGCTGTCCCCCCAATCCGACTACGCTCGCCGCACCGAGTGCGGCGGTTGTCAAAAAATCCCGGCGTTTCATGCTGAAGGCTCCTTTACTCGACCGCGCTGCAGGAGTCATCAAGAACGGAACAGCCGGTCGATGGGATTGTGCGACAGCACTCTACACGGTTTGAAGGCCAATGCTCAATTGCGGATTGTGGACTGAAGACTGTCGATTTGTTGATTGGCGATTTACGATTGAGATTGGTGATTGGCGATTGAGATTGACGATTGCGATTGCCGATTGACGATTGCGATTGAGGATTGAGGATTGAGGATTGAGGATTGAGGATTGAGGATTGAAGATTGCGATTGGCGATTGGCGATTGAGCATTGACGATTGCCGAATTGTCTTACGACGTCAGCGGAACCGGGCCTGCTGTGCTCGCGATTCAGGGAGCGGGTCTTGGCGGCCGCGGTTGGAAGCCGCAGGTCGACGGCCTGCGCGAACAGTTCAGATTCCTCACCTTTGATAATCGCGGCATCGGCGGCAGCCGGCGTGGGGAAGGGCCGCTGACGATCGAGCGAATGGCGGCCGACGCGCTGGCGATCGCTGACCATGAGGGACTCGACTGTTTCCATGTTCTCGGACACTCGATGGGTGGACTGATTGCGTTGCACCTCGCGCTGACGGCACGCGATCGGGTTAAGAGCCTGGCGCTGCTCTGCACATTTGCCGACGGCCGGCGCGCGACACGGCTATCGGGACGAATGCTGATGCTGGCGTTGCGAAGCCGGATTGGCACGCGAGCGATGCGACGAGCCGGCATGATGAAGATGATCCTGCCGGACGCGTACATCCGTCAGCACGATGCGGCAGTGCTCGCAAGCGCGCTCGGTGATCTCTTTGGACACGATCTTGCCGACCAACCGTCGATCATCCCGCATCAGCTCCGTGCCATGTCTCGATACAGCGCCGTGCCGCGTCTGAAGGAACTGGCAGGGATCCCAACGCTCGTCGTAAGTGCCAGCCTGGATAACATCGCTTCGCCGACGCTTGGTAAGGACATCGCCGCGGGAATTCCGGGCGCGCGATATGTCGAATTCAGCGACGCCGGCCACGCGCTTCCGATCCAGCTCGAACCGGAGATCAATCGACTGCTCCTGGACCACTTCCGGTCAACGGATTAAACTGAACCGGCAAATCCGCAATCCACAATCCACAATCAACAATCCGCAATCGCAATCAACAATCTCAATCCGCAATCAACAATTGCAATCCGCAATCGACAATCACACAATCCGCAGTCATCAATCGACAATCTGCAATCGATATGGAACGTTTAGTCTGGACACCGAAAGAAGTCGTTGACGTCGATGGTCCGCGCGCGATGCTGCGCGCCTATCTCGAACAGCGCGACGTTCGGGAACTGTGTGCAGGCGTGATTCAGGGAAACCGCGTCGCCAGTGCGTGTGACGTCGGCTGTGGCTTTGGCCGGCTGACGCCGGTGCTGACGGAGTTCGCCGACCGCGTCGTTGGATTCGAGCGCGAGCCAGGGCTCCTCAACATCGCCCGATCGCTGCAGCCATCCATCGAGTTCCGCCCGATAGACACGCTGGCCCGTTTGCCAGCCGACGATTCGTCGTACGCCCTCGCACTCGTGTTTACCGTGTTGCAGCATGTTCCGGAACCTGAAGTGCACGATGTGATCAGCGAGCTCAGACGGATCGCGTCGCCGACGGGCCACCTGCTGCTGTGCGAGGAAACCGACCCGTCGCTCGAGGCCGGCGATCGCACGAAAGCTCATCTCGGCTACACCCGCGGCCGACCGGTGACGACCTACCAGTCGTGGCTTGCGCCCTGGCGGCTCGTCGCCACTCGACGACGTTCGATCGAGCCCGATTATCCGCGGCCGGACGTTGGCACCTACATGCTGTTTGCCGGGCCGGCGCGCGAGTGACGGTCAGGGGAGATGCAGTCGCCGCGGGCCACGAATTAGTGCCGTCACGAAGACTCCGCGCGATCACAGATTCGTCAGCCATCCTTCCGCCCCTAAATTGCCAAACGTCCTCGGAGTGGCTACAGTCTCGTTCCCACGTCATTCATGTCCGCTCCCACGCCGCCCCGCGCCATCCCGCCCTCCGGCCAGCAATGTCCCGAATGTGGGTCGAAGAAGGTGGTGCTGACCCTGAAAACGAGCCCCGGCCACTACTGCTTGTGCGAGTACTGCGGCCATATCTGGCACTGTGAAGGTCCTGGGCAACACACCGCGCCGACGTGATACCGTCAGCGCACGATGGCACTCCCGACACGATTGTTGACGCTGTCGCTCCTGGTAGCGGTGATGCCGCCGCCGGCGACGACCACCTCCGAGAAGCTCGATGCTTTTCTTCGCGCGCGAGTGGCGGCCGGTGATGTCCCTGGCGTCGTCGCGATGATCGTCGACCGCCAATCGACGGTTTACGCCGGCGCCTTTGGCAAGGCCGACGTGGCGAAGAATCGCGAAATGACGGTCGACAGCATCTTCCGCATCGCGTCGATGACCAAGCCGGTCACATCGCTGGCGGTGATGATGCTGGTCGAGCAGGGGCGGCTGCGGCTCGATGATCCAATTACGAATTACCTGCCCGAGTTTTCACGGCTTCAAGTCTTGGCCTCGTGGCATGAGGCAGATTCCACCTACGATGGCCGTCCACCGCGACGGCCAATCACCATCCGCGATCTGCTGACCCAGACGTCGGGGATGGCGTACTCCTTCCTCGATCCTCGGCTCGCGAAACTCGACGATGGGCACAAACGGACGTGGGAGCTTCCGCTGGTCAGCGAGCCGGGGGAGCGATTTGTCTACGGACCCAACACCGCCGTGCTCGGGGACATTGTTACGAAGGTCGCGCGGATGCCGTTGGACGCGTTTTTTGAGACGAAGATCTTTTCCCCGCTCGCCATGCGGGACACGTTTTTCAGCGTTCCGCAACACAAGATCGATCGCGTCGTCACCACACACGCACGAACCGCAGATGGTTCGGTTCGTGAGACTGGCAATACGGATTCGCTGAAAGCGCCGGTGCGCGGCGATGGCGGACTGTTTTCAACCGCCGCCGACTACGCCCGCTTCATGCAGCTGTTTCTCAATCGTGGCCGCGTTGGAACGGCTCGGGTCGTCAGCGAGCGAACGATCGATCTGATGACATCCAATCAAATCGGTCGCGTCAGAATCTCCGAACAGCCCAGTGTGATGACGGAATTTGCGCGGCCGTTCCCGGTTGGCAGCGGCAAAGATACGTTCGGCTTTGGTTTTCAGATCGAAGAAACGCCAACGACTGCGGGGCTTCGCTCCGCTCGCAGCCTGAGCTGGGGCGGGATCTTCAACACACACTTCTGGATCGATCCCGATCGATCGATCGCGGCCGTGGTGTTGATGCAGCTGCTGCCGTACTACGATCCGCGCGCGATGACCGTGTTGCGCGGCTTCGAACGCGAGACCTACGCCAGCCTTCGCTAGACGCCGTCTCTCGCTGTCCCTTTTCTTGCTCCTGTACTCGGAGCACCGCGATCGGGCCGTATTTCGGGCCATTTTCGCGGTGAGCGTCCCTCAAAACCGTCACTGAGGGACGAGATTTGTGCGACTTCCGGGCGTGCAAATGCATGCAGCGGGGTCGCGCCGACACTTGCAGGAGGATTCACATGATTCGACGCGCCGCGGCCGTCCTGCTCGCGCTCACGCTATATCCAGCGTCGTTGCACGCGCAGGACACAGTGCTGACCGTTACGGTTCAATCGGCTGATGTTCACAAGACGCCGAGTACCGCGAGTCCGGTGATCGGACATGCCGCTCGCGGTACGACGCTGACCGTCTCGCGCAATCTGGGCAGCTGGGTTCAAGTGCCCTGGTCGGCTTCGCCCGACGGCATCGGTTACCTGCATGTCACGACAGGCCGCGTCGGCGTGTCGGGCGCCAACCCCTCGGCTCCGAATGCGCGGCCGAGCGCGCAAGCCGCGACCGCCAGCGTACCGGTTGCGTCGTCGTCATTCTCCGGCGGACCCGCCCCCGTGCCGATGGCCAACGCGCAGCGAACACCGGCGTCGGCCGGCGATCGCCTGCCGCCGAGCAACTCACGGATCAGCCACGTCGTCGGACTCGGTGGGATCGTTGGACCGATGAGCACCTTCGGCGCGACCGCGCGGTGGTGGCACGACAAGCACCTCGGAGTTCAGGCCGGCTTCACGCGAGACTCCATGACGAGCGAGACCGCACCCGGCGAGGTGACCTCGATGCAGATGGAACCGGCGGTGGTCTATGCCCTCTTCGATCGCGTGCCCGGTTACCTGTGGATCCGTCCGTATGTCGGGTCGGGGCTGAGCTTCCGTCATCAGTCGCTGACTGTCCCTGCGCCAGATCCCACGCAGCCGAGTTCGGATAATGGCGTTGGCTACCGCCTCTTCGGCGGCGGCGAGTTGACGTTCGCCAGCGTGACCCAGTTCGGTCTGAGCGCGGAAGTGGGCTATCGTCACCTGCCGGCGCCGTTCGCCGGATTCGAGCCCGATCACCTGAACTTTTCGATCGCCGGCCACTGGTACATCAAGTAAGTGCTGAAAGCTGATGGCTGATGGTTGATTGATCGGACGTCATCAACCATCAGTCACTCAGCAATCAGAACTGACGGTCCCCATGCCGCTCCGCCGTCATCCGTCTTCATCCGCGGCCCTCCTGTAATCCACGTTCATCCGTGTTCTTCGGCGGCGTCGGGGCGCTCTGACCTGCGACCCTCCTCCTGGCTCAGCTGCCGTTCGTCGGGAATTGGACGCCACTCGCCGATTGGCTGTCGAACTTCCACGCTGTCGATCGTCTATTAAGCAGAACACCGGTTGGAACCATGCGACCCACCGCCCGGTGTGAGCATCTATCGACACGAGGGAGTATGACCGTGAATTGGAACACAAGTCACACCAGAGACCTCATCCTTCAGGTCAGAGGCCCCCTTCGCGTGCCGTTGAGCGGAGCGCTCCGCCATCACGTTCGTGACCTGCTCCGCCACGGAGAGCGCCGGATTGTCGTCGATCTGTCCGCAGTGTCGGGAATTGACGCCGCCGGCGTCGGGGAGCTGATCCGGGCCTTCAACATGACGGTCGCGGCAAGCGGCGCACTCCGAGTCGTCAACGCGAGGTCATGGGTGCGCGAGATGCTCGAGCGCGCGGGCCTCTCCGAACTGCTGATTGCGAAGCGCGCAGCCGAGCAACAACTCGCCTGACGCGCGGCGCTTGCGAAACCTCACGGACCGACGCTACTCTGCGACCGTCCGGATGAATCTTCGAGGAGGTTCTCGTGAGCAGGAAACGTTTGCTCTTCGCCGCGGCGGCGATTCTCATCGTCGGCACAGGCTTCGTTCGCCGGCAGTCGGGCAACGAAGCCCTCGATCCCGCGCGCGTCGCGTCCGATACTCACCGCGTGGCCCTCGAGAACGCGTTTGTCCGCGTCCTCGACGTTCGAATCCCCCCTGGCAAGACGGAGCCACGCCATCGGCATCCGCACGGCTTGAGCGTCTACTTCACCGACTGGGAAGCGAAGGTCACGGTCGATGGCCAACAGCCGCAGGTCAACCACCGCAAAGCCGGGACGTTCGCCTGGAACGAAGCCGTGATTCATACGGTCGAGAATGTCGGGAAGTCAGAGGGACATGTGCTTCGAATTGAACTGAAGCAATAGCGGCTGTCGCGCTGCGTCTCGGATCTTGATACAGGGTGTCCGGTGATCACGGCTTCAGGCTGAAGACCACTTCGAGTCCTCCATCACCGCGGTTTTCGGCGCGAACGGTGCCACCATGCGCACGAGCGACCCGATCGGCAATCGCGAGGCCGAGCCCGACGCCGCCTGACCGACGGTCGCGGGCACTCGCGACGCGATAGAACGGGCGGAAGATGTTTGTCAGATCGCGAGTCGGCACGCCAGGCCCGCGATCGGATACTCGGATGACCACCGGCTGATGTTGCCCGTCATTCCTACCCGTCAAACGCACTTCGACGGCGCTGTCCGGTGGCGTATAGCGAATGGCATTCCGGATGATGTCTTCCACAGCGCTGCGCACGAGATCAGGATTGGCATCGACATGAGGGTCGCCGTCGCACATCAGATCGACACGGCACTCGTGATCGGTGGCCTCGGACTGGACATCTTCGACGATGTCTTCAAGGAGCGCTTTCAGGTCCGTTTGCCGCATCTCCGGCGTCGTGTCCGCGATGTCGAGGCGGGCCACCGTCAGCAGACGACCGATCATCTCTTCGAGACGCGCAGCATCACGCTCCAGCCGATCGAACAGCGGATCCTGGCCGTTACGCTGGCGTGCGAGCCCCAGCGTCACGTTCATTCGCGCGAGCGGCGACCGGAGCTCGTGCGAAATGTCGGAGATCAATTGTCGTTGGCTGGTAACGAGATCCTCGACCCGGCGGGCCATGAAATTGAAATCGCGGACCAGCTCGCTGATCTCATCACGTCGCTCCTTCGGATCTGGTGCCCGCGCGCGCAACTCGCCTTCTGCCAGCCGCCGGGCGGCCGCGCGTAGCTTCAGGATCGGACCGGTCAGCGATCGCGTCAGGGCGTAGCAGATCGCTCCGGAGACAAGAAAGGCGAGTCCCCAGGCCACGTGCCACCGCACTGGCGTTGCCGAGGGACCGAGCTGCAACGTGACCGCTACGATCAGCGCGGTCCCGATCACCGTGCCCCAGAATGCGAGAAAGATCTTCAGGAACAGGCTACGCATACGCCTGGTCGTCCCCTTCGATACGGACGAAGACGTATCCTTCTCCGCGAACCGCACGGATATGCTCGCGGGCACCACTGATGTCGCCGAGCTTCTTGCGCACATTGCTGACGTGGACGTCGATGCTGCGATCGAATGAAGCGAGGCGACGGCCCAGCACCTGTTCGGCCAGGCGCTCGCGCGAGACGACGTGGCCGGCATGACGCGCGAGCGTTTCGAGCAGCACGAACTCCGCCATGGTGAGGCCGATTGACCGTCCGCCGCGCCAGACTTGGCGGGAGAGCGGGTCGAGTCTGACGTCGCCGATCTCGAGGCGCTCGGCGACAGCGTGGCGGTTTGCGCGCCGAAGAATCGCTCGCACCCGCGCCGCCAGTTCGCGCGGGTTGAACGGTTTCGCCAGGTAATCGTCGGCGCCGAGCTCGAGGCCGAGAATCCGATCGACTTCTTCCCCACGCGCGGTCAGGATCAGCACCGGCAGGTTCGAGCTCTCTCGCAGCTGGCGCAACACGTCGAGCCCGCGCATCCCGGGCAACAAGAGATCGAGGATCACGAGAGCGTGCTCGCCTGATCGCGCGCGCGTGAGCCCGCGCACACCGTCGTGCGCCGACTCGACGTCGAATCCTTCGGCCGAGAAGTACTCCGTCAAAATCTCGCAGAGCTCGTCATCGTCGTCGACGAGCAGCAGTCGGTCGATGTCGAGCCCCACGTGCGTCGATCCTACCGCTCGTCCCACGTCGTTGCCGACCTTCCTTACAAAACTTTACCGATGCCTGACGGTGCTTAACCGGCGACATCCGTCTTTTCGACGAGAGTCAGGAGGGAAAAGTGCACCCGATTGTTCATCGAGCCACCCTTCGGCTGATTGCGGCCGTGTTGTTGAGTCTGACGGCACAGCCGCGAGCGGCAGCTGCGCAATCGTGTACTGCGCCCATTCATCCCCCCTGGACGATTACGCTGCCGGATGATCTACGAGCGTTCGTCACACAGTTAGTGGATGGCTCGCCCACGTTTCATTCCCAGTGGCAGGCACTGGTTTCTTCACGGCTGCTGCGGCTGAGCGTGAAGTTCGTGGCGATAATGGGTCAGGAGCGTGCCAGGGCGACCGTGCACCGTTATCAATACGGTCTCATCGTCGCAGAGGTCGAGCTTCCTTTTGGGGACGACGCGGAGCTTCTCGCCCACGAATTCGAACACGTGCTCGAGCAGGTCGAAGGCGTGGACCTGCGGCACGTCGCGCAGGATCGCACAGCCGGAGTGCGGGATTTGGGTTACGGTTACGAAACCGAGCGGGCGTATGCGGTCGGCCGACGCGTGGCCCAGGAGTGGGCTCGTTACCTCAAGACCACCAGCACCCGACCGAAACAGGCGGAGTGCCACACGTACGATTGAAGCCGCGATCGCCGGTCACTGCGATGGCTGAGCCGTCGGGGTAGAATCCGTTCAATGACGAGAGGCGATCCGGCTCGGGAACGGCCGCGCCCGGTCAAGGCTCCACTCAACATCGGA
This sequence comes from Vicinamibacterales bacterium, assembly GCA_051986585.1. Classification (GTDB taxonomy): domain Bacteria; phylum Acidobacteriota; class Vicinamibacteria; order Vicinamibacterales; family 2-12-FULL-66-21; genus JALZOC01. Next base: position 21,509 of record JBPYFA010000308.1, read on the forward strand.
CTCACCGATCCGTCGATCGCGCCGTATCTTCCGGTCTACACGTTGAGGAACCTGAACACGTCGGACACGATCGACACGACCGATCCTGGTCTGGCGATGATTAGCGGCAAATGGGCCGACATCGGCAAGTTCAAGGGGCCGGTCCTCCGTGCGCTGGCGTCCCGAGCGCCCTATTTTCACAACGGGTCGGCGCTGACGCTGGAAGAGGTCGTTGCGTTCTACGACAAACGATTCAACCTGGGATTGACCGCACAGGAGAAGGCTGATCTGGTGGCGTTTCTACGTGCGTTGTAGCGAGCGCAGCGAAGCGAGTACTAGGGAGTCCGAGGGGCGAAGCCGCCGGCGTATCGAGCGAGCGCAGCGAGCGAGCCACGCGACCGGCCCGCCTTCGCGCCGAAGGCGCTACGGCGAGG
>JBPYFA010000309.1:0-6851 GCA_051986585.1 Vicinamibacterales bacterium
TTTATTCGTTCGGCCTGATCCTCTACGACATGCTGACCGGCCGTCAGCGCGTGGCGCGGCACGCCAATCCGATGTCGGAAATGATGTCGCGCATGCAGCAGGCACCGCCCGCTGTTCGGCAAATTGACGCGCAGCTGCCCGAAGCGGTCGAACGGATCGTGTCGAAATGTCTGCAGCCGAAAGCGGACGCGAGATACGCAAAGACCGCGGAACTGGCTGCGGAGCTCGAGACGCTGTCGCCCGACGGACATCGGTTGGTTCGCGCCACGCCGCGCTCGAAGTCGTTCGTTCTGCCGGCGGCGATTGTGGTTGCGGCCGTCGTGCTCGCCGTGACCGGCTGGTTCGTGTTTCGGTCGCCAGGCGGTTCGACCGCCGCGACCCCAGTTCGTCCCGTTTCTGTGCTGGTTGCGAATTTCGAAAACCGGGCGCACGATCCGCTCCTCGACGGCCTGGTCGAGCAGGCAGTGGGCGTCGGCATCGAGGGCGCATCGTTTGTCAGCGTGTATCCGCGACGCGATGCAGTGAAGCTTGCGGCGGATCAGAAACTTGGCCCGGCGCTGAACGAGGACACCGCACGCCTGATTGCGATCCGCGAAGGCATCGACAAAGTCGTCACCGGATCCGTGGCCCCGCAGGGCGATCGGTACGATCTCGCCGTCAGAGTGATCAACCCAGACGACGGCAAAGCGATTCTGACTTGGAATACTGAGGCGTCGGGAAAAGGAGACGTGCTCAACGCCGTGGGACGCCTGGCAGCGAAAGTCCGGGGAGCGCTCGGCGATCGCACGCTCGATGAGTCAGCCCTCAAGAACGAAGAGACGTTCACTGCTGCGTCGCTCGAAGCCGCTCACGCGTACGTCGAGGCGCAGGAACTTCAGTGGGCCGGAAAATACGAAGAGGCCATTCCCTCCTACCTGAAGGCGGTTGAGCTCGATCCGACGCTCGGGCGAGCCTACGCGGGGCTCGGCGCGGTTTCCGGCAGCCTCGGCCGGCGCGATGAAGCGGAGAAGTATTACAAGCAGGCGATCGCCAATATCGATCACATGACCGATCGCGAGAAGTATCGAACGCGGGCCGGCTACTACCTGCTCGGCCACGACGCGCGCAAGGGCGCCGACGAACTCGAAGCACTGATCAAGCAGTTTCCAGCCGACAGTTCCGCACTGAGCAACCTCGCGCTCGCGCGTTTCCTGCAACGCGACATGACCAAGGCGCTCGACCTGGGGCGTCGCGCCTCTGCGATCTATCCGAAGAACGTACTGCGGAAGAACAACGTTGCGCTATACGCGATGTACGCGGGGGATTTCGACACGGCGCGAAAGGAAGCCGAGGAGGTCCAGAAACTCAATTCCTCGTTCGCGAAGGCGTACGTTGCGATCGCGCTCTCGAATCTCGCACAAGGGAAGGTGTCAGAAGCTGAAGCGACCTACCGGCAGCTCGAGGGCGTGTCGGCGACCGGCGCCGACTTCGCCGCCTGGGGACTCGCCGATCTCGCGCTGTATCAAGGTAAGACTGGCGACGCCGCTGCCGTCCTCGAGAAGGCGCTCGCAAACAAGACGGCATCGCGTTCGCCGACGACGTCGGCCAGGTTGTTGGCAACGTTGGCGGAGGTGCGGGTCGAACAGAACCGCGGCGGCGACGCCGCGTCGCTCGCCGAAGATGCGCTGAAGGCCGCTGACCATCCGGCCATCATGTATCTCACCGGTCGCGTTTTCCTCGACGCAGGCAGGGTGCCCCGGGCGATGGAGTTGTCGAAGGCGCTGTCGTTGAAGCTGGACGAGGAGCCGCGCGTCTATGGCAAGCTGCTCGAAGGCGAAGCCGAGCTGAAGCGGAACGACGCGAGAGCGGCACTGGCAAGATTCAAGGAAGCCCAGGACATCTCCGACACCTGGCTTGGGCGGTTTGGTCTTGGCCGCGCGTATCTCGCAGCCAAGGACAACGCGGAGGCCGAAGCCGATTCCGAGTTCGAGCGCTGCATCAAGCGTCGAGGCGAAGCCACAGCGGCGCTCCTCGACGACGTTCCTACATACCGGTGGCTCGCTCCCGTGTACTACTACCTTGGCCGCACCAAGGAAGCCATCAAGCCAGCAAGCGGCGCCGATTCGTTCAAGACTTTTATCGAGATCAAGAAAGCCGCCGATCCTGGCAACGCGATGGTCTCCGAAGCGCGTCGGCTTTCTGGGTCGGTGAAATAGTATTCGTTGGTTCGATAGTTCGTTGGTTCGTTAGTTCGTTAGTTCGTTGGTTCGTTGGTTCGATATGCCCATTGGCACACCTCTTCATGAACGTACGCTGGCGTTGTGCGAAAGCCTGAACTACCGCGAGTGGTCCGGCTATTACACGGTCAGCGCCTACGAGGGGCACCACGAACACGAATACAACGCGATCAGGAATGCGTCGGCGCTGATCGACGTCTCGCCGCTCTTCAAATACATCGTGACCGGTCGGGATGCGGCGAAGTTCGTGGACCGCATCATCACCCGCGACGTGTCGAAAATGACGATTGGGCAGGTCTATTACACGCCGTGGTGCGACGAGCACGGACGTGTGATCGACGACGGGACGGTGTCGCGGCTCGACGAGCAGCGATTTCGCTGGACGGCAGCCGATCCAAACCTCCGCTGGTTCTCTCAGAACGCGATTGGCATGCACGTCGCGATTGAAGACGTGTCCGAGAGCGTCGCTGCGCTCGCGCTTCAAGGCCCGACATCCGCGATGCTGCTGCGGGCAGTCACAGATGTCGACATCGACCGCCTCAAATACTTCCGACTGACCAGCGGCACGATCGATGGCGTTCGCGTCGATATTTCGCGAACCGGCTACACGGGTGACCTGGGCTACGAAATCTGGATGTCGTCGGGCGACGCGGTGCGTGTGTGGGATCGGCTGATGCAGGCGGGGAAGGCGTTCGACGTCAAGCCCGCGGGCATGCTTGCGCTCGATGTCGCACGCATCGAGGCCGGCCTGCTGCTCATCGAGGTGGATTTCTTCAGCAGCAAGAAAGCGATGATTCGTTCGCAAGCATATTCGCCGTTCGAGATGGGCCTCAGCCGGCTCGTCAACCTGGAAAAGGGGCGTTTCGTCGGACAGCAGGCGCTTCGCGGCGAACGAGCTCGAGGCCATGCGCGGCAGGTCGTCGGACTCGAGATCGATTGGACCGAGGTCGAGCGAATTTACGAACGCATCGGTTTACCACCGACTGTGGGCGCGACGGCGTCGCGGGTGGCGGTGCCGGTGTATGAAGGCGGACGGCAAGTTGGCAAAGCGACGTCAACGACCTGGTCGCCGGTGTTGAAGAAGATGATTGCGCTTGCCACACTCGATCGGCCGCATTACGCCGAGGGTACCGTGGTCAAAATGGAAGTGACGGTCGAGGCGGCCCGTCACCAGGTATCCGCCCGGGTGGTCGCGACGCCATTTTTCAATCCGCCGCGCAAGATAGCGACCCCGCCCCGGTGAGCGCCCGCTCCTGTACCGAGGCGGTCACACCCTCTCTGTAGGACTCAGCCCCCGTCGTTCGATTACGTACTTGACGATCAACGGATTGCAGGGTTTTTCGTCAATCCGCTCATTTTCGTCGGTTTTTGTGTACGGTTTACCCCCGGCCGTCGTTCTGTAATCGATGGCTCTCGTAGCCGGCGCGCCGGCAGTACTGTGCAATCCACCCGCAATCCGGGCGATGTACGAGTATCATCGTGCGGATACTACAGTACTGGTACGCATGCCGGACCCTCGGTCTCCCTCTCATCCACTCGAATCGACGCAAGAGTTGCTCAGCCTTGTACGTCAGGGCGATCGCGAGGCGCTCGATCGATTGTTCGCACGATGTCTGCCGCCGCTGAGGCGATGGGCGCGAGGACGATTGCCGGCGGCGGCGCGCGGCGCGCTCGACACGCAGGATCTCGTTCAGGACACGCTCGTCAATTCGCTTCGTCGTCTGGATCAGTTCGACTCGCGGCACGAAGGGGCGCTCCAGGCGTACTTGCGGCAGGCGGTGCTCAACCGGATCCGTGATGAGGCGCGCCGCTTCACGCGCCGGCCGCCAGCGGCCGAACTGACCGACTCATTTCAATCAGAAGCCGCATCGCCGCTCGACATAGCGATCGGCCGGGAAGGTGTGGCGCGGTACGAAGCCGCGCTGCAACGGCTCCGGCCGTCGGATCGCGAAGCGATCATCGGCCGTCTCGAGCTGCAGCACGATTACCAGGAACTTGCAGTGATTTTAGGTAAGCCAAACGCCAACGCCGCCCGCGTCGCCGTGACGCGCGCGCTCGCTCGCCTCATGGAGCAGCTCGATGCTTCCTGAGCGAGAGTACGAAGCGCTCCTCGAATCTGTCGCTGACGGCGCGCCGATCGATTGGGCCGCGCTCGATGCGTCGGCGGCGACCAGCACCGATCGCTCGAGATATCGCAACCTCCGTCTCGTCGCGCGCGTCGCCCAACTGCATCGCACGTTGGAGCTGGACGAGCCCGAGGCGTCCGTGCCCAGCGCCGATCTGACGGTTGAGGATCCGGCAACCTGGGGCCACCTGTCGATCACCGCGCCGCTCGCGTCTGGTTCCTTCGGGCGCATCTACCGCGCGCGCGATCAGCAATTGAACCGCGACGTGGCGCTGAAGCTGCTGCGAAGCGACATCAGGCTGTTTGGTCCGGTCGAGCGCCTTTTGAGCGAAGCTCGGACGCTGGCGCGGATCCGTCATTCGAATGTCGTCACCGTCCATGGCGCTGATGTTCGCGACGGGCGCGCCGGCCTGTGGATGGAGCTCGTCGACGGCCAGACCCTCGAAAGCTGGGCCCGAGCGCACGGATCGATGGGGGCTCGCGAGGCGGCCTCTGTCGGTATCGATCTCTGCCAGGCGCTGGCTGCTGTTCATGCGGCCGATCTGGTACACGGAGACGTCAAAGCGCAAAACGTGATGCGGGAAAAAGGCGGCCGGATTGTCCTGATGGACTTCGGCGCCGGCCGCGTGCAGGGCGCTTCGGCAATCGGAGTCGCCGGCACTCCGATGTATCTCGCGCCGGAAGTGCTCGCCGGCGAACCGCCCACCCCGCAAAGCGATCTCTACAGCCTTGGCGTCCTGCTCTTCTACCTGCTCACTGGCCAGTTTCCCTACACCGGCATCGACCTAGACGGGTTGCGTGCCGCCCACGCCGATGGCGATCGCCGATGGCTTCGCGATCTGCGTCCGGAGCTGCCTCGCGCCCTGGTGCAGACCATTGAGCGCGCCCTCGAATCGGACCCGGCGGAACGATTCGCAACCGCGGGCGAAATGGAGCGGGCACTGACCGCCGATCGGCGTCAAGACGCGCCGTCGGTAGTCGAACCGAAGGTGGAACCTCGACGGTCGTCGCGCGTGTGGTTTGCCGCGACCGCGCTCGTGCTGGTCTCCGCGATTGTCGCCTTGATCGTCTGGTCGAGGATCGTTTCGGTGAATCGGGGCACGGTGCTCACGAGCATTCGCACCGTTGGCGTCCTGCCGATGATCGATGCAGCGGACCCGAAGATAACGACCGATTTCGCGGCGGGCCTGACCGATGAGCTGATCTCCGCTCTGGGCGGGGTTCATGCGTTGACCGTCAAGCCGGGAACGGCGCTGGGACCGCTCGCCGGCAAATCGGACAAGGAGATTGCGCAATCGCTCGATGTCGATGCACTTCTGCAAACGACCCTGGGGATGAATGGTGGCGGGAACGGCAACCCTGGCAGGGTGAAGGTGCATGCACGGCTCCTGGCGGCGGGTACCCAGGGGATCGTCTGGTCCCAGGAGTTCGAGCGGCCGCGCGGCGATACCGCGGCGCTCGCCTCCACGATCGCGACCGCGGTGGCCCGTGCGGTCAAGGCGACGATGTCCGCGGACGAATCGAATCGAATAGCGGATGTCCATCACACGAGCGAGGCGGCAGAGGAAGCGTATCTGACCGGCCGACGCTACATCGAGGAATACGGCGGTGGAAAGGCAGCGGATGCGAAGCAGTCGTTCGAGCGGGCACTGCAGCTCGATCCTGATCACGCGCGTGCCCACGCGGGACTCGCTCGCGCCTACGTCAACCTCGCCGCGTCTGGGGCGACATCCCATGCTGAGGCACGCTCGAAAGCAGTGACGGAAGCCCGCAGCGCACTCGCTCTCGACTCGAATCTCGCCGAAGCGCACATGGTTCTGGGGCACATTTATTTCGTATACGACCGGGATTGGCCAGGCGCGGAACGAGAGTTCAAGCAGAGTCTGGACTTGAATTCGAGCTCGGCAAATACCCACATTTACTACGCCAACTTTCTATCCGCTCAAGGGCGGTTCGACGAGGCAGTGGCCCAGGCGGAAACTGCCAGACGCCTGGATTCCCGGTCAGGCCCGGCGGTCCGATGCCACGTGATGGTCTTGTACTACAAGGGGGACTATTCGGCCGCCAGCCAAGCGTTGCCGGCCGCAGCCGCGATCGAATCAAACCAGCCGGGAGTACCTCTCTGGCAGGCGAGACTCGCGGAGGCGCGTCGTGACTACGAGGGCGCACTGGCCGATACGCGCGAGGCACTCAAGCTGTCGACCGGACCGGTTGTTGGCCTTAGGGTCGCGGAGATCCGTAACGCGGCGCTTGCTGGCCGGAAAACAGAGGCGGTTTCAATGCTGGCGGCATTGCAGCGCCAAGCAGACGCCGGCAAGATCGAGGTTTCCCCAAGAGATTTCGCCTATATCCAGCTGGCGTTTGGCAACAACGACAAGGCCCTTCAACTGCTTGAACAGGCGGTGAAAGAGGGCGATCCGACTGCTGTGTACTTCGGGGTGGATCCGCGACTCGACCCGGTTCGCGGCACGCCTCGGTTTCGTCAGCTCGTGAAGGCCATTGGCTTACCC